>CAZBGE010000004.1:0-51460 GCA_964491435.1 uncultured Smithella sp. | reverse complement strand
TGCCATGCTTTTTGATATTGGTATCCGATTTTTTAGGGTCCCATTCAAAATTCATAAATTATCTTATCATTATTTTCGTTAATTTTCTATGGCCTAACAATGAACTGTCAGCGGCGACTTGGAAATGCGTTTTATTCGGCGGTTTGAAGATGGTGGGTTGGTGAGTCACGTATTCTTTCCGCAAAGAATCATCAATACTTTTTTTTCATATTCTTTGTCGTTTTATTCCGTTCGTTTTTCCCCAGTTCGGTCGAGTTTTTTGGACTCGGCCGAACATCAGCAGTATGCAGAGAGAAGGCGCCGGGCGCTCGAAATGTTGATAAGGCTATAAATTAATTAGCTATTATGCGTACAAGCTTATGGATCGTTTGCGCGCCTGAAGGCACGCACTACGTAAAAATGTAGTGAGAGGCTTGAGTGACTCGAAGGGTGTTCAGCCCCGCTGATGTAGTCCGGACCTTCAGTTCCGCCGCATTTCGGCGCAGCTAAAGCTACGTGCTACGAAGATTACTGTTTCCTCAATTACCACGCGCTGCGCCTCAATCGGGTAGGGTGCGGATGATGGAACTGAAGAAAGAAAAAATTTACCTTGTCCTTTTCTGAAAATCGTCTTGACAAGGCTTTCCCGGTCATGTTAGTTCGACTGCCAGTTTGATGAAAGCGGTTGGAAAGGCATGCGATTCAGCATTTCACAAAAAAACTGGCGGTGGCAGACGAAAAATGTCTGCCCTTAAGCTCGTATAAGTTCTTGAGCATGGGCAGGGAAGATTCTTCCCATGACTCGCAAATGTTTCAAAATGCCATGGGAAGGAAAACCCCATGGCATTTTTTTTGCCGGAAATTTGCAAGCAAGGTTCTGTCATCTGATGGCAATGCAATTTTTGATTAAAGGAGAGCGTATATGGAACAGGTGAAAACATTATTGGAAGATCACGAAATACCAAGGCAATGGTACAACATTATGGCGGATTTGCCCACCCCGCTGAAACCGCCGCTGCATCCCGGCACCGGCCAGCCGGTTACGGCCAACGATCTGGCCGCCATTTTCCCGATGAATATCATCGAACAGGAAGTTTCCACTCAACGCTGGATTGACATCCCGGATGAAGTGCTCCAGAAGTATCTGCTGTGGCGTCCTTCTCCTCTTTACCGCGCACGCAATTTTGAGAAACTGCTCGGCTGCCCGGTGCAGATATATTACAAAAACGAAGGCGTCAGCCCCGCCGGTTCGCACAAGCCCAATGCCGCCGTTCCCATGGCCTATTATAACAAAGTCGCCGGAACCAAACGCATCACCACGGAAACCGGAGCGGGGCAATGGGGATCGGCTCTGTCCATGGCCTGCAAGATGTTTGATCTGGTGTGCCGTGTTTATATGGTCAAGGTCAGTTATGAACAAAAACCCTACCGCCGCATGATGATGAACACCTGGGGCGCTGAATGCATTCCCAGCCCCAGCAACCTGACCCAGGCCGGCCGCAACGTTCTGGCCGAGCATCCCGACTCGCCCGGTTCCCTGGGCATCGCCATCAGCGAAGCCATCGAAGATGCCGTCACCAGCAAGGATACAAAATACTCACTGGGCAGTGTGTTGAATCATGTCATCCTTTATCAATCCATCATTGGTCTGGAAGCGCAAAAACAGATGCAAAAGCTCGGTCTCTATCCCGATGTCGTGATGGGCTGCTGCGGCGGCGGCAGCAATTTCGCCGGCATCGCCACGCCGTTTGTCTGCGACAAAATCCACGGCAAAGAGGTAAAAGTCGTCGGCGCGGAACCCACGTCCTGCCCCAGCATGACCAAAGGACCGTTTGCCTACGACTTCGGCGATCTGGCGAAAAGCACCCCTCTGCTCCCCATGTACACGCTGGGACATGACTATATTCCTGCGCCGATTCATGCAGGCGGGCTGCGCTACCACGGCATGGCCCCCATTGTCAGCCATCTGGTCCGGGAAAAGTTCATCGAACCGCGCGCCTACGATCAGCTGAAGACCTTTGATGCAGGCGTCAAATGGGCGCGTTCCGAAGGCTTTATTCCCGCGCCGGAGACCAATCATGTGCTGGCCGCCGTGGTGGATGAAGCAATGCGCGCCAGGGAAGAAGGCAAGGAAAAGATTATCCTCTTTAACTGGAGCGGACACGGTCTGGTGGATCTGGCCGCCTATGACGCTTACTTCGCGGGCAAGCTGGAAGCTTACGAATTGCCGGATCATGAAATTGACCGGGCGCTCAACGCCATTAAGGATTTCCCCAAACCTTAAGTGATTTATTTTGGTAACATGGAAAGCCGCCGGGAAAACAAATTTCTTGACGGCTTTTCTTTTTTTCGACAAGCTGAGGCGCAATGAAAACGGAACACGACTCCAAATTAACCCGCTGCCCGAAACTGGGCGATGAAATGACCTTTGCCTACTGTCTGCGTGAGGCGGGTGACCTGCCCTGCGCGCGCATTATGGCCTGCTGGCAGGCGGCTTTTGATGTTGCGGCCGTGCTGAGGGAGCAAATGACACCTGACCAATGGGCATGTTTCGCTGGCGTGCAACCGAAAGATAAGGTGACCAGTTTAATGGAAATCATTGAAAGGGCGAAGAGGCAAAGATGAAGAACCTGGATTTATTCAGCGTGGGAACAGCGGAAGATGCTCTGGATGCCGCCCCGCTGGCTGAAAGAATGAGGCCGCGAAAACTTGCCGATTACATCGGCCAGCCGCACCTGGTTGGCGAAGGAACGTTGCTGCGGCGCGCCATTGCGGAAGACAGGATTTTCTCGATGATTTTCTGGGGGCCGCCCGGCTCAGGCAAAACAACGCTCGCCCGCATTCTGGCCAACGAAACCAAAACGACCTTTGTCAGTTTTTCCGCCGTCCTTTCCGGCGTGAAGGAAATCCGCTCGGTCATTGACGACGCGAAAGACCTCTGGGAAGCCAAAAAGCAGAAAACCATTCTTTTTGTCGATGAAATCCATCGCTTCAACAAGGCCCAGCAGGATGCATTTCTGCCGCATGTGGAAAGCGGTCTCATCACTTTGATTGGCGCGACGACGGAAAACCCTTCTTTTGAAGTTATCGCTCCGCTGCTGTCACGCACCCGTGTGTTGCTGCTCAAGCAATTTACCGAAGAAGATTTGATAACCATCCTGAAGCGCGCTCTGACCGATCAACATCTGGGGTTGGGAAAGCTGGCCGTTAAAGTTGATGATGAAGCACTCCGTTATGTTGTCCTCCTTTCCGGCGGCGATGCGCGGACGGCTCTGAACAACCTGGAGGCAGTTGTCTCTATGGTTCAGTCACTGCCCGCGGAAGAAAGAGTCATCACCGCAAAATCGGCCGAGGAAGCCCTGCTGAAAAAGGCTCTCCTGTATGACAAGGACGGCGAAGAACATTACAATCTGATTTCGGCGTTTCATAAAAGCATGCGCGGCAGCGACCCCGACGCAACTCTTTACTGGCTGGGACGCATGCTGATTGCCGGGGAAGACCCGCTATATATCTTACGCCGGATGATCCGTTTTGCCTCCGAAGATGTCGGCAATGCCGATCCCCATGCCCTGACGCTGACCATGGCCGCGCAGCAGGCTTTTCATTTTCTCGGACTGCCGGAGGGAGAGCTGGCCATCGCCCAGGCGGCCGTTTATCTGGCCACGGCGCCGAAGAGCAATTCCCTGTATGCCGGCTATGGCCAAACCAAAGAATTAATCAATAAAACCGGCTATCTGCCTGTTCCCCTGCATATCCGCAACGCTCCGACCAAACTGATGAAGGAACTGGCTTACGGTAAGGACTACAAATACGCGCACGATTTTGCGGATGCCTTTGTGGCGCAGGAATACCTGCCGGAAAAACTTCAGGGAAAAACCCTGTACCACCCGGCGGATGCCGGCTTTGAAAAAACGATCAAAGAGAGAGTGGAGGGCTGGCGGCGGCAGAAAAAGGCTACGGAGAAAAAAGGGTAGGCTTGGTGAGAGCCTTCCCGGGAGAAAGACTGAAGATCTTTCCGCTTTCCTGCCTCTGTGTCTCAAATTCAAGAGCAATGCGGACATGCAGAAAGCGTCAACGGATCAGAAGCACCGGAACCGGGCTTTTCTGAATGATGTGGGAGGTTGTGCTGCCCAGGATCAATTCGCGCAGACGGTTATGGCCGTATGCGCCCATAACCATCAACTCTACGGAACCTTCACGAATGAACTTCAGGATTTCATCCGCTTCTTTGCCTGACGAAATGATGATTTCGCAATCGGCCAAGCCTTTTTGGGCCATGTCCTCGACCTGTTCCGATAAAGCCGCCGCTTTTGCCGTATCCGCGCTGACAATCACAACGGTAATCGGCCATTTGGCCTGTTCGGAGATGCTCAAAGACAAAGCCAATGCTTTTTTTGCAGAGGCGCTGCCGTCATAGGCCAGTCCCATGCTTTCGATTTCGCAATAGGATTCCGGAACGACCATCACTGGTTTTCCTGAATGGCGAATCACGGCTTCAGCCACCGACCCGAGCAGCCCCCCTTCCTTTAAGTGAAAATGCTCTCCTTTTTTCGCCATTAAAATCAAATCAGCGTTTCCTGCTTCTTCAATGATGTTGTCGCTGATTTTACCGATGCTTTTTTGGGCAGAGCAGGCAACGCCGGCTGTTTGGCAGCGTTCCTGAAAGTTTTTTAATATTAAATCGGCTTTTTCTTCCAAAGATGCTTCGACGACTTCAAAAAAACCGTCACAGGGCGGCATTCCGGCGGCGGAAATGTCCGTCGTTACCGGTCCCTGAATGAGAAATATGTCGATGACGTGGAGCCCCGTCAGGGATGCCTCGAATTTTGGCGCGATATAAATGCCGTAATTGACTGCGGTGGCGCTGTTGGCCGATCCGTCAACTGGAACAAGAATGTTTTTGAACATGATGATTTTCTCCTTTTGCTCAGGCGGACTTATTTCCATTTTTCATCGCAACACGTTGGCAAACACCTTGCGTTAACCATAGCCTTTTGTCCGGGATGCGCGCAGAAATTCAGCAATCACCGTTTGACGCTGCGTTTCCGGATTTTAAAAGGGTCACGGACCAGTAATATGGGAATGGGGCTTTTCTGGATGATTTGGGAGGTTGTGCTGCCCAGGATCAGTTCACGCAGACGGTTGTGGCCGTATGCCCCCATGGCCATCAGTTCTATCGAACCCGCCCTGATGAATTTGAGGATTTCATCTGCTTCCTTGCCTGATGAAATGATAACTTCGCAGCCCGCCAGGCCTTCTTGGGCGATGGACTTGACCTGTGCCGATAAATCCGCCGCTTTGGCTGTATCCGCGCTGATGATCACGACGGTCACCGGCCATTTGGTCTGCTTGGAAACATTCAGCGTCAGTTGTAACGCTTCTCTGGCGGAAGCGCTGCCGTCGTAAGCCATTCCTATGCTTTTAATTTTTTGAAAGGATTCGGGAATAACCATAACTGGCTTTCCTGAACGGCGAATCACAACTTCGGTGACTGAGCCGATCATGCCGCCTTCTTTGAGATGAAAGCGCTTCCCATTTTTTGCCATGACAACTAAATCAGACGTTTCGGCTTCTTCAATGATGGCGGATTTGATGGCGCCGATATTTTTTTTGGCAAGACAGGAAACGCCTGCCGTTTTGCATCGATCTCTAAAATTTTTCAATATGTCATCAGCTTTTTCCTGCAGAGATGTTTCAATCTCTTCGAAAAAAACGTCACAGGATGGCATTTCGGCGGTGGCGGACATATCCGTCATCATCGGCCCTTGAAGGAGATTGACGTCAATGACGTGCAATCCTGTCAGGGAGGCCTCAAGTTTTGGCGCAAGATAGGCGCCGTAATCAACTGCGGTGAAACTGTTGGCCGATCCGTCAACCGGCATGAGGATGGTGTTAATCATAATGGCTTTCCGAAGCTTACTTGGTTATTCTTTCTTTTTTGTTTCAAAATGAGTCAGATCATGCAGTAAATTGGCCACATCTTTTTCATCCCAGGTGCGCGACGAATCGTCTTCGCTTACGGCGCCTGGGTCAATCGGGTCGCCGTTTTCATTAAAGGCCAGAAATTTGCCGCAAAGATTTCCTTTTTTGTAAACCGCCTTTTCTTTGAGCTGTCCGTTTTTGAAATAAGCAATATAGTCGCCTTCGCGTTTATCGTTTTTAAAGAATCCCTTTTCCTTGATCTGTCCGCTTTTATAATAGCAGACATATTCTCCTTCGAACTTTCCGTTTTGAAAATTTTCTTCTTCCCGCAGCTCGCCTGTTTTATAGTAGCGGCGGTAGGAACCGTGCAGTTTTCCATCTTGATAGTTTTCCTCTTCCCGCACGTGTCCGTTTTCGAAATAGGAAACGTAGAGACCGTTCATTTTATCATTGATGAAATGGGCTTTTTCCCGAATCTGTCCGTTGGCGTAATAGCTGACGGCGGGACCGTTTTTTGCGCCGCGGGTAAAATGAACCTGAGCCATGATCTGGCCGTTGGAGAAGAAAGTTGTATATTCACGCTCCATTTTTCCTTCCAGCACATATTTCTTTTCCTTGACGGCGCCGTTTGGATAATGAAGAACTTTTTCCCGGGGCATAAGATATTTGCTCTTTTCCATGAAGTATTGTTTTCTTCTGGTTTCTAAACAATCCTCTGCCATAATGCAACTAAAAACAGCCGTATCCCGGCAAATTTTGTTTTACTTTTTTAGAAAAGGCTATTAGGATCTGGCAGTATCATCAGTTCAATATTTGCGGAAGAGCAGGCGGGAATGATTGTTTCCAATTTAGATACGACAAGAGTCGCCATTATCGGACCGGGGCGTCTGGGCACGTCGTTTGCCTACAAGCTGGGACGCGATAACAAGCGCATTGCTATTTATTACCACAACTCGGATGTCTGCAAGGCCATTAACCGTGACCATCTGAATCCCATTCATTTGACGGAGGATCTGGCCAAATGTCTGGGCGGCATGGATCTGGTTCCTCGTTTATCGCCGAAGGTTTATGCGACCAATGATCTTGAACATATTGTCGAGAACAATGACTTTATTATTCTGGCCGTCACCATGAATCGTCTGCCGGAATTGCTCAATTATCTCAAACCGATCATTGATAAAAAAGCGGGGGATACCTGCCTGATTTCGCCCATCAAGGGGTTGATCGCCGACGAAAAAACCAGCGAGTTGATTACTCCTTCACAACTTATTCATAACCATTTGTATAATCTGGAGCAGAAGTGTCAGGTCGCCTGTATCGGCGGGCCCTTTTTTGATATAGATATTGCTCTGGGTAAACCGGTTTGCGTAACTGTCGCCGGGAACCGGCGCACGGCCAATATTATTCGTGATCATTTGCTGATATTCAACCGCAAAGAGCTCAATGCTTATTATAATTTTGACAAAATCGGGGTGGAAGCCTGCGGCGCGCTGAAAAATATTGTGGCCAATATCAAGGGATTGACGGATTCGCTGGATCTGGGTGATTCGATCCCCGGCACCATCTTTGCCCGTTCCGGCGTGGAAATCCGGTCGCTCACCCGTCTGCTGGGAGGCGGTTTTCAGGCTTTTCACTCGCAGGCCGGCGTTGGCGACATGTATGTAACCGTTTCTTCCCTGGCCAGCAAGAATTACCGCTACGGAAAGTATTTCTATGATCTCTATACCGGCAATCCGATTGAAACCAATCTGAAGGTGCTGGGAAGAATCGACGGCACTCCGGAAGGGCCCAACACGATTCGCAATGTCTATAAGTATCTGGAAAAGAAAAATATGTACAGCCCGCTTTTTTCCTGCGCCTATAATATCTTTAACAAGGGCGGCCATAAAGACGCGATTAAGGACATGATTATTCACGCCTGCCAGTTTGATAAAAGAAAAAATGAATACATCGGACCTTTCTCCCGATTGATGTATCGCATTATCCCCGATTACTGGTACCGGCGGGATAAAGAAATGTTTGAATGAGAGCGCCGATATGTGGAAGCAAAAAATCGTAGCGCCCGAGGAAGCCTTGTCGAAAATTGATCCGGGCATGAGTATTTTTCTGGGGACGGGTATGGCCGAGCCCCGGACGCTGGTCAAGCACCTGATGGAATCCACTCAGTTCAACCTGCAGGATCTGGAGTTGATCCAACTGGTCAGCCTTGGCGATGCAGTGGCCATTGATGAGCGGTATGCCCGAAAATTCCGTTTAAAGACATTTTTTTCCGGATGGCTGGCCTCCGATGCCATCAGTCAGGGGAGAGTGGATTTGATTCCCAGCCGCTTCTCGCGCGTGGCCTGGCTTTTTAAAACCGGCGCCATAAATATTGATGTGGCCTTCATTCAGGTGACCCCTCCCGATGAAAACGGTTATGCTTATCTGGTGGGTGCTTCCGTGGAGCGGCAAGCCATGGAAATGGCTAAAATCGTTGTCGGCGAAATCAGCGCCCAGATCCCCCGGACTATGGGCGACACCATGGTGAACATGGATGATTTTAACTATCTGGTCGAGGCGACCGAGCCGCCTTATTATGTGGGCCGTTGGCCGCTGCAGGAGCTTTATCTGAAAATTGCCGCGAACGTGGCGTCGGTCATTCCGGACGGCAGTTGTATTTCCTATGGCATCGGGCCGCTTTATGAGGCGTTGGCCAAAGTCCTGTCCACAAAAAAAAATCTGGGCGTGCATTCCCCTTTCTTTACCGATGCTTTGATGGATCTCATCAAAAGCGGGGCTGTGACCAACCGCTATAAAGGCGTTTTTCGCGGCAAGACCTGCGCCTCCTATATTATCGGAACCAAAGAGTTGATGAACTGGCTGGATTTAAATGCGCTTGTGGAATTCCAGCCCCAGGATATCGTGATGGATCCCCGCACCATCGGACTCAACGACAATATGGTAGCCATTTTCCCGGCGCGGAAAGTGGATTTGACCGGCAACATCGCCCTGCACTCCGGAAAGGGAAATGTTACCGCCGGTCCCGGCAATGTGCAGGAGCTTTTCTGGGGGGCGACGCTTTCCAGAAACGGCCGCAACGTTTTTGCCCTGCCCAGCCGCAACCGCAGGGGAGAATCCAATATTCTGCTCTCTCTGGATAAGTATCCTTTCCAGTTTACCAATCGTGAATCCATGGACGTTGTCGTGACGGAATACGGCGTGGCCTATCTGATGGGCAGGACGCTCCGGGAACGGGCGCAGGCGCTCATTGAAATTGCGCATCCCGATGACCGCGCCGATCTGGTCCGGCAGGCCAAGGAAGAAAAGATGATTTACGCCGACCAGATTTATTTTGCCGGCTCCGGTCATCTCTATCCGGAGAAAATCGCCTGCTCGCATAAATTTAAGGAAAATCTGACGGTCCGTTTCCGGGCCATCAAGCCGTCCGATGAAGAAGAAATGCGCCGTTTGTTTTACCGGTTTTCCGATCAGGCGGTCTATTATCGCTACTTCAGCCCGATCAAAACCATGCCCCATAAAAAAATGCAGGAATATGTCAACGTGGATTACCGCTACACCATGTCCATTGTGGCGATCATTGAAGAATCCGGCGTGGAGAAAATTATCGGCGAGGCCCGCTATGTCAAATCCCGCGGCGATTCCTTCGCCGACACAGCATTCATTGTGGATGAGCAGTATCAGGGCAGGGGCATTTCAACCTATCTTTTCAACCTCTTGATCCGGTCCGCCCGGGAAGAAGGCATTGCCGGATTGAAGGCCGATGTTCTGGAAAACAACCGGGCCATGTTGAAAGTTTACGAAAAATCGCTCTACCCGGTGCAGACGGTTTTATCCGGAGGCGTATATAGAATTACCATCCCTTTCCATACAACAGCGTGATTATGACCCATCCGATGGCGGGTGGCAACACCGGTGATACCGGACTGGCAACAGGGATTGTCAAAAATTTCCTTGGTGAACAATGACAATCAGGCGGATTGTTGGGAAAGGAGGTTATGCTTGCGCAGGAGTTCGCCAAATTGATCCGGTTCGATGGGCTTACTGAAATAAAAACCCTGCATTTCATCACAGATGTGATTACGTAAAAAATCCTCCTGCGCCTGTGTTTCCACCCCTTCAGCGACAACTGTGAGGCTAAGGATTCTGCCCATGGCGATGATCGCCTCGGTAATCGCTTTGTCCTCGGAGTCTTGAGGCAGATTGCGGATAAAGGATCTGTCCACCTTGAGGGTGTCCACCGGAAAGTTTTTTAGCTGGGCGAGAGAAGAGTATCCTGTGCCGAAATCATCGATGGCAAGCCGCACGCCCAGTTTCTTGATGCTGTGCAGCACCGCAATCAGATGCGCGGGATTATGCATGACCATACTTTCCGTGATTTCCAATTCCAGAAGATGCGGCGCCATTCCGGAATCCTCCAGTGCGGATTTGATGTCTTCCAGGAACCTGTCGTCCATGAGTTGGCGAAGCGATAAATTGACCGATATACAGACGGGAGGAAGTCCCTGGCTTTGCCAGTCCATATTCTGGGCGCACGCTGTTTTCATCACCCACCGGCCGATAGGCACGATCAACCCTGTTGTTTCGGCGATCGGGATGAATTGCGTGGGGGTGACTGAACCAAGAGACGGACTTTGCCAGCGTAGAAGGGCCTCCACGCCTGTAATCATGCCGGTTCTGAAATCAACCCTGGCTTGGTAGTGCAGGGAAAATTCCTTGCGCTCCAATGCAAGGCGCAGATTTGTTTCTATCCCCAGGCGTTCGGTGGATTGCGACTGAATATCCTTGGAGTAGAACTGGAAGTTGTTCTTGCCCTCTTCTTTCGCAAAATACATGGCGATATCCGCATTCTTCATCAAGGATTGTTCGTCCTGCCCATCCTTGGGATATATGCTGATGCCGATGCTGGCGGTTACACGGCATTCTTCACCCATGAGAACCATCGGTTTTATGGCGTTGGAAAGTATCTTATGGGCGACAATGGCCACTTGATTCAAATCATCCACTTCCTCGATCAGGACAACGAATTCGTCTCCGCCCAGACGCCCGACAACATCAACCGAGCGCAATGCGCTTCTAAACCGTCTGGCGATCTCCTTCAACAACCGATCTCCCGCTTCGTGCCCCAGTGTATCGTTGATAATCTTGAAACGATCCAGATCAATAAAGAAAACGGCTAACTGACGTTTGTGACGCAGCGCGGACCGTATGGCCTGATTTAACAACTGGTTGAACATCAGGCGGTTGGGCAGTCCGGTTAAGGCGTCGTGTGTCGCCATATAGTTCAGTTGCTGCTCGATCCGCTTGCGTTCGGTAATGTCGCGGATCATTCCCTTGAATCCTGTCGGCTTGCCTGATGAATTTCTCTGTAGCATGATGGATGTTTCAATGAATCCTTCAGCGCCGTCTTTTCTGATAATCCGCCAATCGAACGCTTTGGAAGGCACCCCTGTTTTGTAAACGTTATTAAAGGCATGAAAAACTTCTTTTGCGGTTTCCGGGCTTGTAAACTGTTTATGATTCATGCCGATTAATTCCTCTTTGGAGCATCCGGTGAGCCGGGACATGGAATCATTGACAAAGGTGAAGTTGCCGGCAAGGTCAACTTCAAAATAGCCTTCCTGAATGCTTTCGAGGATGTTGCGGTATTTTTCCTCACCCTGGCGTATGACTTCGAGCGCGGCCTCTTTTTGTGATTCCGCCTGTTTACGTTCGGTAATATCACGCATTGCGCCAAGAATATTCACCGGCTGATTATTTTTATCCCGGATAAAGGTAAACTTCGTTTCCGTCCACACGGTGGTCCCGTCGTTTCGTTTGATTTCCAATTGAAGTGTCCGGGATATGTCTTCCTGATGTTCTGTTTTTTCCAGTTCCAGAACTTCGGCTAAATTTTTCATGGCCAGTTCCCGGGAGGAAGGAGTCAGCGCATCAAGGGGATCCTGAATTATCACCTCTTCCGGCTCGTATCCCCTCAGAGATTTCACAGAGGGACTCACGTAAGTATATTTCATATTCATATCCATGACGAAAATGACATCATGAATATTATCGGTCAGGCGTTTGATGGTGGAACGGTCTCTGGAAATCATGACCCTGAGGCCGGAAATATGTCCGCCGATGATGGAAAAAAGGGCCAGGACGCCCGCCAGTACAACCCATTGCAGAAATTCCATATGAAAATTGACGCCCCGGGGCCGGAAGAAATGAAGTTGAGCGATGACCCCTCCATAAGTCACCAGGGTGAAGATACTGACATATAAAAAGCCCCTTGTATTGAGGCGGAAGATGCCGAAGAGGAGAATAATGACGTAAATCAGCAACAGGACGCCGCGTAACTCATTGGCATACGACATGACATACATGACCATGATGATGGCGGTGCACATCTGTATTACCGTCAGACTTGGATCGGCCATTTTCAGATTCAATCCCGAGCGGAAAAATCCGTACAGGACTACGTTTATACAGATGGCGGCGGTCAGCCATCCAAAAAAGGCTTCCGAGGTGACGAAGCCGGCAAGAAAGGCGAAATAACATAAAATACCGCAAATAACGTAAGCTGAAAACGCCATTAAAAAACGGCGGATGCGCAACGCCTGCTGTAGATCATCCGCGGGAACGACCGGTATGCTGACAAGGTTTTTATTTTTCACAGGCCAAATATATTGAGAATAGTTTCATCTGTCAATAAAATATAGCTTTCCAGATGCAGTCCAAATGGCGGGAAGGCCAATTTTTTATTGGCTCAATTATCTTTCTTGCAATCTCATGATTGACACAGGATGTCTTTTGAGAGAGAAACATTTTTATTGTCAAAGGCGCGCTAAGCGATACTTTATGCTGAGAGAAGAAAGACATCTGAATCATGAAGGGGTTATGTATGATATTAATGAAGAGCCGTGTTTGGATGTTGCTGGGTTTCCTGTTGTTGACGCCTTTTCCGGGCGGGGCAGGCGAGTATGACGCAGGTGTAAAGGGAAATATCCTTCTGCAGACGGAAACAATGAGCAATGGCGAACTTATTGACTATCGGGATGCGGACCATCCCGTAGTAACCGTCATGACTGTGGAGATCGCACCTGGCTCTGAAACAGGTTGGCACAGCCATTCCATCAATGTTTATGCGTATGTATTGTCCGGTCAGATGAGAGTGGAAATAGAAGGCGGAAAAACAGCCGAATTTAGGGAAGGGGAAGTGATTATTGAGGTTGTCAATCTTCGCCACAACGGTATAAACAAAGGAAAAATTCCCGTCAAGCTCCTGGTGTTTTATCTTGGCGAAAAAGGTGTTCCCAACGTGATCAGAGCAAAAAAACCTTGACTGTCCGAGTGATTGAAACATTTTTCCTCAATAATAGGGAATTATTCCCCTTTTATGCCATTGATAAAAAGTGAGCAGGCCGCCGCAAAAATTTTCATAAATTAATACAAACAAGTAGGCCTTGGCTACATGGACTTGAAATTGGCACGTCCGTTGCTTTAGAGCGAAACAATGATTGGAAAATCGCTATTCAGAAAGCCAGGGGAAAAAATGTAGAAGCCTCCCTTGGGGCGGTCAAGATTGAAAGAAGCATCAACATAGCAGTGGACGATTCCATCAAAATAGATTATATTTTCCAAGATTGAGATTTAGCTGTGTCCGGAGCGGCCGAGCAGGGAATCGCAAAAAGTTTTAATAAAAAATCGACCAAAGCAAGTAATAAAAGAGATACTGGCGACCGTTGCGAAGTAATTTGCATGGCGCTTTTCTATAGGCGGAGTCCCTTGAAAATATTTAAGGGGTAATCAGGACACTATTAACAAGGAGGATTTTTTTAATGAAGCGTTTAGCATTGTTTGCAGTAGTGGCGGTTTTTGCATTAAGCACCATGGCGATCGCGGCTGACAAGCCGGCGGCGAAAACCGAAAAAGCGGTCACAACGGTTGAGGCGGCAAAATCCGGCGGCGCCACAATGTCGAGTGAAGATGAAGCCATATTGAAAGAAAAACAGAAAGCAGCGAAAGAAACGAGAGCAAAAAAGAAGGCGGCAAAGAAAGCAAAGAAAGCAAAGAAAGCCGCAAAAGAAGCTGAAGATGCGGCAAAGAAGGCTGAAGAAGCAGCTCCGGCGGCGAAATAAGTTTATAACAGCTTACAACATGTGCGAAAGGGATGGGTAAAACCCCATCCCTTTTTTTTAATAACCGCTTTATTCCGACAATTGATTAACGGGTGAAAATATTTACGCAGACGGGCGCGAAGAAAACAATAGATGCGGCAATAATCCACCAGAAAAACCGGTTCAAGTGCTTTTCGTATCCCAAAAGTTGTTCATCCCAGTTGCTTTCCTCTATGAATTTCTTAAATTTTTCTATAAGGTTAACAGCTTGGACGATCTTTAAGTTTTTTGCCGCGCTTGTTGTTATGCTATTTTCGGAAAAAGTTGCTTCAGCTTGCATTTTTGTGGCCCTCTCATCAAGTTACGAGTGATATTTTCGAACAACAGCCGTGACCACGCCGCCAAGGCGCAATTCCTCCATGGGCGTAATTCTTGGGTATTTGGGATTGGCTGCTTCCAAGTAAACCTCTTTGCTCTTCTTGTGGAAATACTTCATGGTCCAAGCTCCATCCACCTCGGCAATGACAATATCGCCATTTTTCGGTTCCCGGCCATGCTCGACAAGCACCAGATCATCAGGCATGATTCCGGCTCCGATCATGGAGTCTCCGTCAACCTTCAACAGGAATGAATTGCTCTGGTTTGTGATCAGGTAGCGGTCAAAGGAGATGATATCACGTAGTTCTTCTTCCGCCGGGGATGGAAAACCGGCGGATACCTCGCCGGCCAGAGGGACTCCGGCAACCGGGTTTATAAAAGTCAGGTGTCCTGATTTGTCCTTTTCCAAAATTCCTTCCTTGAGCAACTTGTTCATCCAGAAATGGACAACGCTCTTGGAGCGTACGGCAAGTAAATCAACCATTTCTTCATAAGTTGGCATGCGATGCCGGTTTCGGCTGAAATCCGCGATCTTCTGCGTTACTGATTTTACGGTGCGTTTTGTTTCCATGGATTACATTATAATAGAACAAATGTTCTATTGTCAAGACAATTTTTCATGAGGAATGATAGGTCTGTGAAAATTATCTCATGCAACATTTTTAGTAACCTGGATGATATGGAGATGTGTCGCGCGGGGAATAAAGACAGAAAAGAGAGTAATTTGAAAAACGCGAGATGGCGAGGGAAATCAACTCATCAAGAATGCAGCCATCCGGGATCATCAATGTTCTGAATGTTTTGAATTACGGAAGAGGGGCGGGATTTTCCCTTACTTGGTTTTTGTCTTGCCACTGCCGGTAAAATATGGTTTAAAAAACAAGCGTCATGCATTAATAAATGAATGAATCTAAAGGCTTTCATGTCAGCAGGTCAATATCAGATTAGATGGTCCATTGTTTTTGTCGTTGCCGTGATTGTGGCGGCGCTTTTTTTCTGGGAATCCAAATATTTAAAGATCGAAACGGATATTTTAGAGTCCGTGCCGCAAAACGATCCGGTGCTGGCCGGTGCGCGTCAGGTTATTAAACATCTGCCCATTCAGGACAAAGTATTCATCGACCTTGAACAGACAAATCCTGATCGGGACGAACTGGTGAACAAGGCGGCCAAGCTTTCGGATAAACTCAGCAAAAGCGGCCTTTTCACCAAGGTGGGCATCGGCGATGACGCAAACAATTTTCCCGAACTCATGGCGCATGTCAACAATAACCTGCCTGCGCTCTTGAGCGCTTCTGAACTGGAACAAAAAATCCAGCCACTTTTAACACCGGACAAAATCAGGGAGGCGATGGCCCAAAACCGGCGGGATATGGAACAACTCGAAGGAATCGGCCGCAGTGCAATAATCGCCAAAGATCCGCTGGGTTTCTCCGGCGTTATTTTACGGCGGATGTCTGCCCTGCTTCCCGCCGGTAAAGTCCAATTTTACCGGGGACAACTGATTTCCGAAGACGGCAGGCACGCTTTGATTATTGCCGGAATCAAAGGTTCGGGAACCGATACGTCCACAGCCGCCAAAATCGAAAATCTTCTTGACGATTGCCGCAGGGAACTGGCGGGAACGACCGGTGACGGCCATCCGTATATCCTGTCGTCCGCGGGCGCTTATCGCGCGGCTCTGGATAACGAAACCATCGCCAGGCGCGACGTGCAGATGGCCGTCACCTTCACCACATTGGGCATAGCGCTTCTGCTGATGTTTGTCTTTCCCCGTCCGCTCATCGGTTTGCTGGCGCTTTTGCCATCCGCCGTGGGAGCGATGGCTGCGCTGTTTGTCTGTTCTTTTTTGTTCAAATCCATGTCCATGCTGGCTGTAGGTTTCGGCGGCGCCATTATGGCCTTTACGGTTGATCTGGGAATCGCGTACCTGCTTTTTCTGGATCAGCCCCATACCACCTATGGCGAACGTGTGGCGCGGGAGGTCTGGACGGCGGAATTTCTGGCGGTTTTAACAACCGTTGGTTCGTTTCTGCTGTTGCTGGTCAGTAATTTCAGAATTCTTGCGGAAATCGGCGTTTTTGCCGCGCTGGGCGTTACCTTTGCTCTCCTTTTTGTTCATTCGGTGTTTCCGAAAATATTTCCGGCCATGCCGCCGGCGGCCAAACATAGCAATCCGTTGCTTTTCAACGCGGTTAAAAAAATCGCCGCCGCCGCGAATTGGAAATTGATTGCCGCTGTTGTCTTTGCCCTGATCATGCTTTTTTTCGCCAAACCGGTCTTTAACGTGGATATGAACGCCATGAATTCCATGAGCAAAGAAACAATCAACGCCGATAAGAAAATGCAAAGCGTCTGGGGCAATTTTTCCGGCAAATGCTACGCTCTTCTGGAAGCCCCGGATATTTCTCAATTGCAGAAAAGAAATGAACAATTGATGAACCTGCTGGAAAATGATGTGCGGCAGGAAAAGCTCGCCCCGGTATTTCTTCCTTCCGTTTTATTTCCGTCTCAGGATACGGCGCGCAGCAATTTTGCCGCCTGGCGCGCTTTCTGGAGTAAAGAGCGCCAGGCGGCGCTGAAGCGCGACCTGAGCGCGGCGGCCAGCGAAAATGGCTTTGCGCCCACGGCATTTGAACCTTTCTGGAGAATCATTCATCAGGATGCCCCGGGGACATTCGAGATACCGGAAAAGTATTTTGAAATGCTGGGCATCGCCAGAGGCCCCAAGGGTTTTACGCAACTGAGCCTGTTTGCCGCCGGAAAAAATTATCATGCGGAGACTTTACATGACCGGGTTTCCCAAAGCGGTTTGGCCAGAATATTCGACGGCGATTTATTCAACAGGAGATTGAGCGACGTTCTCAAAAATCTTTTTCTGGAAATCGCCGTTATCATCAGCATCGGGCTTGCGCTGGTCACTTTTTTATACTTTCTGGACTGGCGGTTGACGCTGGCGGTGCTGGCGCCGATTGTCTTTGCGCTTATCGCCACCCTGGGCACGCTGAAAATAATCGGCCAGCCGTTGGATATCCCCGGCATTATGCTGTGGGTGGTCATTATGGGCATGGGGGATGATTATGCGGTTTATTATATTTGCCATTACCAGCGTAACTTTGACGAAAGACTTCCGGCCATGCATACCATCAAATTGGCGATCTTTCTGGCGGCCTTTACCACGTTGATCGGTTTCGGCGTACTGGCTTTCGCCAAGCACGCGCTGTTGCGCAGCATCGGAGTGGTTTCATTTTTAGGCATCAGTTATTCTTTGCTCGGTGTGTTCTTTATCCTTCCGGTTTTAATGAAAAAGATATTTGCTCCGGTTTCATTTCCCGCGGGTGAATTTACGATTGGTTCAAAAGAGCATCTGCGCCGGACGGTTTTGCGCTACCGCCATCTGCCGGCCTATCCGCGCGTCTTTGCCCGCATGAAAATGATGACGGACCCGATGTTTAAAGAGTTGGACAGGTATGTGCGGAATCCCCGCAGAATCATGGATATCGGCTGCGGCTATGGCGTTCCCGCCACATGGCTTCTGGAAATTTATCCGCGGGCTGAAGTTTACGGCATAGAACCGGATGAGGAGCGAGTTTTGATCGCCTCGCGTGTCATCGGCAATCGCGGTCGGATAGAAGTTGGACGAGCTCCCGAACTGCCAGAGGTTGACGGAGTTGTTGATCATGTGCTCATGCTGGATATGCTGCATTTAATTTCCGATCAGGAAGTGCAAATCGTTTTTCAACGGATATACGAAAAACTTTCCCCGGCAGGAACATTGGTCATCAGAGCGACCATTCCGTCTGGTAAAAGAACCCCCTGGAAGCGTTGGGCGGAAATCGCCAGATTAAAAATCACCCGCGCGCCCAACAGATTCCGGAGTGAAAATGAAGTTGTTGATTTTATGGAAAAAGCGGGATTTGCCGTCAGCGTTTTCGCTTCCGGAGCAAAAGGAATCGAAGAGAAGTGGTTTACAGGAAAGAAGTTGTCCGGCGAATCATTTTGAGGTCAGGCGCGGTCAAAAGCGCCGGAAAACAATGATTCAGCCATAGAAAGGCCGGTGAGGGATGGTTGCGCGGCAGCTCATCCACCGGTCTCCGGTTGAGGGATGCAAATGAAAGAAACACACTTTGTCAATGCGCCACAAGGCAATTTCAGCACAAGGCGGGAGCCGGTTTGCATTCACACTTTTTCCGGCATTGCTTTTGATTTGCTTAACCCCCAGCCGGAAATGATTCGCATCGAGGACATTGTCCATTCACTTGCCCTCATCAATCGCTTCAACGGCGCGGCGATTTTTCCATACAGCGTGGCGCAGCATTCTCTTTATGTGGCGCGGCTTTTGCCTTCTCCCTTGAAGCTGCACGGACTTTTACATGATGCGGCGGAAGCTTATGTTGGGGATATGGTCAGCCCTCTGAAAAAAATCATGTCTGAATACAAAAAGGTGGAAGCGGGAATTTCCAGAGTTGTGGCGGATGTCTTCGGCCTAGCCTTTCCGGAGCCTGAAGAAGTCAAAATGGCCGATCTGGCCGTTTTGTCAGCCGAGCGGGAGCAGGTTCTGCTTCCTTCCTACGGGCCGTGGTATAAGAATTTCTCTCTTCCGGCAAATATCCGCATCGAGCCAATGCCCTGGCAGCGGGTCAAAGAAATATTTTCTTCGGAAATCCAATCCCGGCTGGCAAACGTCTCTGATGTGTCTTGACCTGGCCGGATCGCAGCAAATATGGTTAATGGATTTGTCTGACGGGATCATCCATCATGAAAACGCGGCACGGCGGATCTTCCTTGAGCATCAAAAAATTAATCTGGCGGCCGGTGACGCCGCCGGAGCCGCGATGCGAAAAGAAACGGTCCTGCCGGCACGAGGTGCAGAGATCGGCGCTGTCGATGGCCTGCTCGGAAAGGCCCGCTTCCCGGAGCTGCGCGCGGTTGACTTCGACCAGATTCAGCATCCAGCGGTCTTTTCTTTTTCCGGGCTTCCGGAAAGATTCACAATCGGCGTGGCCGCGAAATTGGTCCACCGTGGCGGCATCGACTTCGTAGCAGCAGGGGCCGATGGACGGGCCGATGGCCGCCGCGAGATCGGACGGCTGCGATCCATATTGACTCCTCATCAGGCGGACGGTTTTGGCCGTGATGCCGAGAGCCGACCCGCGCCAGCCCGCGTGCACGGCGGCAATAATTTTTTTTGCGCGGTCCACCAGGAA
The DNA here is from genome assembly GCA_964491435.1 of uncultured Smithella sp. Classification (GTDB taxonomy): domain Bacteria; phylum Desulfobacterota; class Syntrophia; order Syntrophales; family Smithellaceae; genus UBA8904. Next base: position 31,878 of record CAZBGE010000004.1, on the reverse strand, counting down.
AACCGGCGCACAGTCTGCTGTCTTAATGCAAATGGCCAGATTCGTACGATTGGTCACGATGGCGTCGTAATCCAGCGCCTCCCTCGAACTGAAATAATCGCCATGCGGTCCGATGACGAAAATATCGTCGCCGTGAATCTGGTTGAGGACCAGAAATTTTTCCACCGGAATCTGAAAAACCGCGGAGAGATTGTTCCAGTTTTGCAGAACATGAAATTCCTCGTCCCCTTCGCGAAAACTCATATTTAGACTATGGTAATCTCCCTGTGACACCCCGCCGTGTCTCGTGCAAAAAGCGTGAACCAGAAAATCGCTTTCCTGAAGCAGGGGCGATTGCAGGTATTCGACGCCGTTGTTGTTCGATTGTGAAAACATGGAGGTTACCTTAATTGATCCTTCCAGTTTCGTAAAGCGGGATTTTCCGGGGGCGCAGGCGCGGCCGCACGAAACAGGGCCAGCAGATTTTCCATGTCTTCCGGCAGCGGCGCGGTAAAGACCATCCTTTCTCCATTGAGTGGATGCAGGAAGGAAAGCTGCGCGGCATGGAGCGCCTGTCGGGAAAGCGCTTTGATCCCGGTCTTCAGCGCCGCGTTCCGGACGGTCTGCAACCTGGACGCGCTGCCGTAAACCGTATCTCCGATGACCGGCCAGCCCCGCTCGGACAGATGGACGCGGATCTGATGCGTGCGCCCCGTTTTGATTTCAATATCCATTAGCGTTGCCATGCCGAAGCGTTCGCGGACTTTCCAGAAGGTGAGGGCGTCCTTGCCATGCCTGCTTTTCGTGGACATCTTTTTGCGGTCCACGGGGTGGCGTCCCACGGGTAAGACAATTTCTCCGCTGGCGCCCCGGACGTCTCCCCAGACCAGGGCGACATATCTTTTATGAACATCGTGCTTTTCGAATTGCGCGGAGAGCTTGCGGTGCGCCTCGTCGGACTTGGCGGCAACGATCAACCCGGAGGTCTCCTTGTCCAGACGATGGACAATTCCCGGTCTCAGCACGCCGCCGATGCCGGAAAGGTCCTGGCAGTGAAAAAGCAGCGCATTGACGAGGGTGTTGTCCGGGTTGCCTGGCGCGGGATGGACCACCATGCCTGCCGGTTTATTCACCACGATGAGGGAGGAGTCTTCATAAACAATGTTTAACGGAATGTCCTGCGGTACGGCGACGGCATCAACCGCCGGCTCCAGGTGAAGTTCGACCACGTCGCCCTCTTTTAAATGCTGACTGACTTTCGGCTCTTTGCCGTTGACCAGCACGTCTCCTTCTTCAATGGCATTTTTAATCTGAGAGCGGGAAAACGATTCATCCGCCTGCGCCAGAAACACATCCAGACGCAAACCCGCCTGGCCGGGATTCACCGTGAAGGTCAGGTCTTGGGATGATTCGTTTTCAATGGGCAAAATGTTACTCCAGCTGCCGCAGTCCGTCCACCACGAAACCGAACTCATCTTCGTCCACGGTGCGCATATCCAGAAGGATTCCGTCTTCATCCACACGGACGATGATTGGCGTCGCTGCCTGGCGGAGTTTGGCTTCCATCCGGCTGGCTGATAATGTTGCCGACTTTACGGCGACGACCGCCGTGGGAATTTCCTGCATCGGCAGCGAGCCGCCGCCGGCGGCGGCCTTTGCTTCTTTTAACTCACAGGTCAAGCCGGGAAGATTGGCGCGTTTCAGCTTTTGAATCAGCCGGCGCGCCCGTTTTTTGACAGCGGTTAATGGTTCGGTCAGTGCTTTTAGAGGGCGCAATGTCCGGGGGGCGTTTTCCGGCGTCAGGTAGTGCATCAACGTCGCCTCCAGGGCGGCCAGTGTAAACTTGTCAATCCGGAGCGCGCGGTTCAGCGGGTTTTTCTTGATTTTGGCCAGAATGTCCCTTTTCCCGACGATAATGCCCGCCTGCGGGCCGCCTAGAAGTTTGTCGCCGCTGAAGGTTGCGACGTCAACATCAGAGGCCAGCACTTCGCGCACGGTTGGTTCGTGCTGTAGCCCATATTTGTCAAGATCCATCAGGCAGCCGCTGCCCAGATCGTCGAAAACGGGAATGTTGTGCTGTTTGCCCAGGGATACCAGGGGTAGCAGTTCCGCTTCTTCGGTAAATCCGACAATCCGGTAGTTGCTGGTATGCACTTTCAGGATCACGCCGGTATGCGGGCCGATGGCCTTTTCGTAATCGGCAAGCCGCGTGCGGTTGGTGGTGCCCACTTCGCGCAGAATGGAATTGCTTTTGGTCATGACATCCGGGATGCGGAATTCGCCGCCGATTTCAATCAATTCGCCGCGTGAAACAATGGCCTCTCTGTTTTCGGCCAGCGTGTTGAGTACCAGCAATACGGCAGCCGCGTTGTTGTTGACGATCAGGGCATCCTCCGCGCCGGTCAGCGCGCAGATCAGGCGGCTGACGTGGTCGTAACGCAGGCCGCGCGCTCCCCGGTCCAGATCAAATTCCAGGTTGGAGTAGCCGCGTCCCACGTCCGCGATGCGTTCTACGGCTTCGGGACAGAGAGGCGCGCGTCCCAGATTGGTGTGCAGGATCACGCCCGTCGCGTTGACCACGCGGCGCAATTTGTAACGTCTCAGAGCTTCGATGGCTGCTTCAACAGTTCCGGCAACGGCCGCTTCACTATTTGCAAATAAAGACAGTTGTTTATCTGGAGCGGTGAGTATCCGGTCCCGCATCTTCTGGACAGTTTCCCGGCAGATTTCGAGAACGATTTCCCTCGACGCTTTCTGATAGATGCCCTGTTTTTCCAAGAGGAAGATGACTTCGTCAATTTTTGGCAGATTTTTCAGCAGGGTTTTTCTTTTCTCATCCATGATTCTCTTCTCCGTTATCCGATCCTTCAGAACAAGCCGGCTTGTTTCCGGCAAAAATCGCGGAAATTATTGACCGCGATAAAAAATTCCCGCATCATGATGACCCACAGATAGCGTCCGCGCGGCGTCAAATAGAGGTTGGGGGGAAAATAGCGAAAGGATCCCGCTACCGTAAAAGCGGCCATTTCCTTCCACAAAGTCTTTAAATATTTACCCGCATATTTTTTTTCCAGATTGTCCACATTCATCCGGGTGCTGAACAGCTTCATTAAAAAGTCGTAGCGCATCTGGTCGGGTGCATTGAATCGGCGCGCGGCCTGAAGCGGGAGTTTGCCTTTCATCAGCTCGACGATGTAGCGTTCGATGTCGAAGGTATTGGCATAGCACACGCCATTCAAATAGCCGATGGCGCCGCTGCCCAGCCCGGCGTATTCGTCAAAATCCACGACATATTCATCAATCAGCGATTGACCGGTTTTTGGGCGCGAAAAGCACCAGGCGGATGATGATGTATAATCCGCCGCCAGCCGCCGTAAGATAAGATGAAAAAAGGACTTTTCCCGATGAAAATTCACCTCGCCCAGCTTTTCCTTCATTTGATGCTGCGTGAGCGTTGAAACCATCAAAGGATAAAAAGTGATCTGAGGCATTTGAAGTTTCAGCAGAACCGCCAGATCGGCTTCCAGCATTTCGGCCGTCTGTTCGGGAAAGTTGAAAATCATGTCGGCGTTGAGCGTGTCAAACTTTCCCCGGGTTTCCCTCAAGCGCGCCGCAATTTCTTCGCCGGATCCGTACTTGTCATACCTCGCTATTTTTTTCAGAAGATCATCATGGAAAGTTTGCACCCCAACGGAAAGCCGGTTGACGCCTGCCTGCTTCAGAATGGCGATGTTGGCGTCCGTCAGGTGATTCGGATTCGTTTCAACCGAAAGGGAGGTGACGGGAAACAGCTCACGGGCCAGACGCAGGGTTTCGGCCAGTTCGTCGATCAACACGGTCGGCGTGCCGCCGCCGACGTAAATGCCGGAGAACCGGTAGCCTTTCTGCCGGTAAAGCGCCATTTCCAGCCGCAGCGCCGCATGATATTTCCGCGCCAGCGCTTCATCAAGGCGGATGCGGTGAAAAGAGCAGTAGGGGCAGAGTTCCTCGCAGAAAGGAACATGAAGATACAGGAGGCGCTGTTTTTCATCAGCGCAGTCCATCATTTCCGGCGTCAAGCCGTCTTCAAAATTTAGCGCAAAGGCGAACTGTTTTCGCACTGTGCGGGTAACTATCTGATTAATCACAGCTTATTTCCAATCTTTCATTTCTTGAACAATTTGTCTTGCCTGTTTAACTAAAGATGGAACAAATTTGCAAGCGCCGTTTTAAGTCGGGCCTTGATGGTGATGATTACACAAGTATTAAGCCGCGCGTCTGGGAGGTGAATCGTTGCAGGCAGTTGCCCGTAAATTTCCATGTCCTTGATTTCCTTCATCCGCCAAGATAAGCATGGATGACCTTTTCGTTATGCAGCAGATTGGCGGAACTGTCTTCTAGCACAATGCGTCCCGCTTCGAGCACGTATCCCCGCTGGCTGATTTCGAGAGCCATTTGAGCGTTTTGTTCCACCAGAAGAATACTGGCGCCCTGCTTGTTGATATCCGCAATAATGTGAAAAATCTCACGGACCAGGATGGGAGAAAGACCCATGGATGGCTCATCCATCAGCAGCAGCCTGGGTTTGGCCATCAGCGCTCTTCCGATGGCCAGCATTTGTTGTTCCCCTCCGGAAAGAGTTCCCGCCGGGAGTTCCGCTTTTGTCCGGAGAATGGGAAAGCGGGTGAACACTGCGTCCAGATCTTCTTTCATTCCGCTGCTTTTTTGGGCGAATGCTCCCATTTCAAGATTTTCCCTTACCTTTAATGTAGTAAGAATAGCCCGCCCTTCCGGGATCTGGATGACGCCGCGCCGGACGATCGTATGAGGGGAATGCCCGGTGATATGACGTCCAGCATAGATAATTTCTCCGCTGATAATTTTCAGCATACCGGAAATAGCATTTAAAGCGGTGCTTTTGCCCGCGCCGTTGGCGCCGATGAGCGCCACGATCTCTCCTTCTTCGATATGAAGGGATATTCCTTGCAATGCCTGGATGTGATTATAGTTTACGAAAATATCTTTGAGTTCCAGAATCATCGTTATGAACAGGCGTCCTTTCCAAGGTAAGCTTCAATGACCTGAGGATCGCACTTGACTTGCTGGGGGGCGCCCAGGGCGATCAATTTTCCGAAATTCAGCACCGCTATCCGCCGGCACAAACCCATCACGAATTTCATGTCGTGTTCAATCATGCAGATCGTATATCCCCGGTTGTTGATCTGTACGATCTCGCTCATTAACTCTTCCGTTTCCGCGGGATTCATGCCTGCCGCCGGTTCATCCACCAGAAGCAACTTCGGTGAGGTGGCCAGGGCGCGGGCCAGTTCCAGTTTTCTTTGCTTTCCATAGGAAAGGCTTTCCGCCTGGCGCTTCGCCTGATCTGCCAGGTGAAAGAGATCCAGGAGCTCCATGGCTTTTTCACGCATAATCTTTTCTTCCTTCCGCTGCACCGGAAGATTCAGCAGCATAGCCGCCGGAGAATAGGTATAAAGGCGATGCATGCCGGTCAGGACGTTTTCCAGAAGGGAGAGTTCTTTAAAAATTCTGATATTTTGAAATGTCCGGCCCATTCCCGCGGCGGCGATGGCTTGGGAGGAAAAATGCGTGATGTCTGTTCCGTTAAAGATAACCCGGCCTGACGTGGGACGGGCAAGGCCGCTGATGATATTGAACAGGGTCGTTTTGCCGGCCCCATTCGGGCCGATCAGACCAAAAATCAGTCCTTCGCCAATTTGCAGGGACAGCGAGTCCAGTACGCGCATCCCACCGTAATCCTTGATGATATTTTCCAGTTTTAACATTACGCCTTTCCGTCAGTCCTTCTTTTTTACCGTGATGATTCCGTTGGGCAGGTAAATCACGACCAGAACCAGGATCAGGCCGTTGAGCGCCAACCGGTAAGGTCCCAAAAATCTCAGCATTTCCGGCAGAATGGTCAGGATTGTGCTGCCGGCCAACGGTCCCCAGTAGGTTCCGGTTCCTCCGAGAATAGCGAAAGTTAAAATATCCACTGCAAAGTCGAAACCATATTCGCGCGGCGAAAGAAAAAATGTAAAATGAGCATTCAGGCCGCCGGCCACGCCGGCGATAAAAGCTCCGATAACAAAGGCCCATACTTTGAACCAGGTGGTCCGGATACCCATGACTGCCGCGGCCACTTCATCTTCCCGGATGGCCTCCAATGCCCGGCCGAAGCGGGAATTCTTCAGTTTCTGGAAAAAATAAATCAATACCGCCATGACCGCAATGAGATGCCAGAGCTCTGTTTTGGACGGCACGCCGTTCAGGCCCAATGAACCGCCGGTGATGCTCATATTTAAGAAAGCTACCCGCACAACTTCACCGAAACCAAGCGTGGCCATGGCCAGATAAACGCCTGATAGCCGTAACGTAGGCGCCCCGATGATCAAGGCTATGAAGGCCGGCAGCATGCCGCCCGCCAGCAGGGAAAGGCCGAAAGGGGCGTTCAGCTTCATGGTGAACAGAGCGGCTGTGTAGGCGCCGATTCCCATAAAAGCGGCGTTACCCAGCGACAGTTGCCCGCAGGCGAGAGTGATATAGATCGAAAGCGCCAGCATGCCGTGCACAATCACAGTATAAAAAAGCGTGTTATAGGTTTGCCAGAGGGACATCAATAATTCGTTCATGCCGCCTTCATCCTTTCCGCTCGGTAGCGCCGCCGAATATGCCGGCCGGTCTGATCAGCAGGATGATAAACAACAGGCCGAAGGAGATGGCGTCCCGAAAATCGGAAGACAGATAGGCGACGCTCATAATCTCGGCAAACCCCAGAATCAAACCGCCCAGCACTGCGCCTCTGATATCTCCCATGCCGCCCAGAATGATCACGGCGATTCCCCGGTGCATGATCGGTCCGCCCATAAAAGCGTGAACGGCGTTGAAATTGATTCCCGTCAGCACGCCGGCGGCTCCGCCCAAAGCCGCAGCCGAAAAGGCAGTAAGCTGAAAAACGCGTTCCACCGGAATGCCGAGCAGGGCTGCCGTGCGGGGGCTTTCCGCAACAGAGCGCACGGCCTTGCCCCACTTTGTTCTATTGAGCAGGAAGATGATAATCATCATCAAGATCAGAGCCACGCTGACGATAATGATCTGCAGCAAGGTCAGTTGTATCGTCCAGAAGTTGAAGGATGTGGCGGGCATGAAATCGAAGGGGAATCGATAGATCTCGGCGCCGAAAATTCCCTGGAAGATACTGGTGATAATCGTAGCGCACCCAATCGTGGCGATCATTGGCGCAAGATGGTGAAATTTTCTTCTTCTTAACGGACGAATGGCCGTCAGGTCGATAAACCAGCCAATCAGACCTGAGGCCATCATTCCGGTCAGAATCGCGGTGACGGGACTGACATTAAGTTTTGCAACAACCGTCAGACCGGCAAAGGCGCCAATCATAAACACGGCGCCATGCGCCAGACTGATGACTTCCAGAACACCAAAAATCAGGGTAAAACCGAGGGCGAAAAGCGCGTAAACCGATCCCAGGACCACGGCGTTGGCAAATTGTTGTAAAAACAACTTTTCTCTTTCACCTCAATCAAACTATTCGGCAAAAATTGCGAATTTGCCTTTTTTAATGGTTAAGACGCGCCCCTTTTGTTCTGCGTCACGATTTAGGTTGAATGAGAAAGGGCCGCCTACTCCTTGAAAGCTTTTTACTTGAGCGAGGGCGTTGCGCAAGGCAGTTCTGTCCTGCGCCAAATTGCCGGTTATCTTGATGGCCTTGATCCCTTCCGCCATTATGTAAAGCGCATCGTAGGCCTGAGCGGCGAATTGATCCGGAGCGATGCCGTACTTTCTGGCATAGCTTTTGACAAACGCCTGATTTTTCTTGCCGGTGTCATCCAGGAACCATGGACTGCCGCTGAGCGATCCTTCCGCCGCCGGACCTGCAATTTCAATCAGTTTGGGCGTGTTAAATCCGTTGCCTCCGATAAATTTGACTTTAACCGGCAAGCCCAGTTTCCTGGCCTGCAGAATGATATTCGATGCTTCTTCCACCAGGGCCGCACAGATAATGGCGTCGGGATGAAGACTTTTAATTTTGGTGAGCTGAGCGGAAAAATCAATATCTCCCTTGCTGAAAGTCTGTATGGTCAGCACCTGTAATTTTTCCGCATGAACGGCTCTTAAAAATATTTCATGGCTGGATTTGGTCATGGAATCATCATTGCCGTAAATCATGGCGACTTTCTTCAGTTTGAGTTTTTTTGCCGCCGTTTTGATCACGATCGGCAGAATGTCCGCTTCCGCAATGGAATTACGGAAAACGTAAGGGCCGATGGCGGTAATGCCTTCCGCCGTATTGGATGTGCCGAAGACGACGGTTTTCCGGGCATTGGCGAACGGGTCGGAGGCAAAAGCCGAATTGGAAAGGGTTGGGCCAAAGATGGCGATGACTTTATCCTGGAAAATAAATTTCTTGAAGACATTGATCGCTTCTTCTTTTTTTGCCTGTTCATCTTCCACAATGAGTTTGATTTTGTTTCCATGAATGCCGCCGGCGGCGTTGATTTCTTCGGCTGCGAGGATGAATCCGTTTTTGATAGGTACGCCATATTTTGCGACAGGACCGGTCAAGGCCTCGGCCACGCCGATTTTGATTTCTCCGGCCTGAACCGCGGCAACGAAAGACAATATGCATGCAACACAAACAGTGATTCTTATGAATAGCTTCATTTTCTCTCCTATCGTTAATTCCGGTTCACATTCGGCTGCTGATTTTGGCGGCGGCATTGCCTGCTTTCTCGGCGCATAGCCTGATAACCGGGATATCCAAAGGGGCGCACGGAACCCCTTGTTCGTATTACGACCGCCCGAACCTTTTCTTGCCGCCTGATGATTCTTTGAAAGCAAATAATAGGAAGATAATACAGTGTAATACAGCGGGTACTGATAGCATAATTTGGTGTATTCCGCACTGCTTTTTTGTGTTTGAAAAAGGTAATTACAAGAAGACCCTATGAGATGCCGCTGGTGTGCAGGCGCGTCATGGCCTGCAAAAAACCCATTCCGGCGCCACAAAATACCAGGTGAAGTTGGAGGAAAGCGGCATAGCGCACGCAAACGGCGTTAACAATGCCGATGGCAGGGAGGTCGCGGAATGCGTGGCGATTCGATAAAAGGCCGAAATTGCTCAAGGTGTTCCAAAGAAGGCAGAGGCCATACTCGACGTGGTCATCAGGAAAGATGGTGTCTTCGAGTTTGTCGTCTGGCGCCCCATGCAAGTGGGCGTTAAGCCTCCTTTCGGCGCTTGCACATTCCAGTTCGCCCCGAAGTCAGTCACAGTTAAGAAGATTACGCGGACTTAAATTTGCCGCGCGATGCAAATCTTGTGCGGCGAAACCGTACAGAGCATCTGCGGTGTTCAACCGTTCGGCTTTACAAAATCGAATTGTTGGCGTACAGTTGTACTCCTGAAAATTATTGCTGATACAAATACTTTTATTGCGGTAACTCTCAATGAGCCTGAAAAGAAATTAATAATCAGTCTGACGGAAGGACATGATCTGGTTGCACCGGAAGTTTTGCCCTTTGAAATTGGCAATGCATTGACGGCAATGGTAAAAAGAAGAACGTTACTGGCCGATGAGGCTATTTTAACATGGGATTCGATTGCGCATATTCCCGTTGATTTTCGACGCATTCATATTGCCGCGGCATTGAAGATAGCCCTAGAGTAAAATATTTATGCGTACGATGCCTGTTTTTTAGAATGCGCTCTTAATCAGCGTAGCCCCTTATTAGCTCTTGATGGGCAGATGAGAGAGATTGCCAGAAGAATCGGCATTAAAATTATGGAGTGAGATTATGAAAGTATATACCTATTCGGAAGCAAGACAGCGTTTTGCCGAGATTCTTAATATCGCCCGTGAGGAAGATGTGATTATCCCAAGGCGCGGAGGTGAAGTATTTACAATTGCCTTCAAAAAAGTATCCCGGTCGCCCTTTACAATACCCGGTATAAAAACCAAAGCTACCACTAAAGATATTCTTCGGGCTATAAAGGATCCAAGAGAACGAATTGCCGAACCAATCAATCCACCGGACGCTCTTTCCTCTCGCCGGTGATTTCGCGGTTGGGCCGCATCATAGGAGAAGATGACAAATGTCAATTGGTGTAGGCGGTTAGATCCACGCGCCGCCTTGAAATAAGAACCGAAAGGAGAGAATTGAAATGAAGAATATCAAAATGATAGTTTCGCTTGCATTCCTGCTTTTGACCCTGGGCGCCTGCGTTGGTAACGGCTCCTGGAACCGGAAACCCTCTTCGGATCTGGAGGGGTTTCCCCTCAATCACCAGCAGGTCCTCAAACATCTGAGGACTGCCAATGAAGCCGCCAAGGAAGCAGTGAAATCTGATCACCCGCCCTTTGGCGCAGTGCTTGTGGCGCCGGATGGCGAGACGGTGCTGATGAAACAGGGAAACGTGAGTTTGATGGACCATGCCGAAACAGTGATCGCACGGCAGGCATTTGTTAAATACGACACCGACTATTTGTGGAAGTGTACCCTTGTGACGAATGTCGAACCATGTGCCATGTGTGCCGGAAACATCTATTGGGCCAACATCGGAAACGTGGTCTATGGCGTTGAGGAAATTACAGCTAAGGAACTGACCGGCGCCGACAAGAGAAACCCCACGATGAACCTGCCGTGTCGCAAAGTCTTCACGGCAGGGCAGAAGCCCATCAGGGTAGTAGGCCCCGTTCCGGAACTTGAAGACGAACTGCTCGCGCCTCACAGGGCCTACTGGAAATGAAGCAGTGCCATAGCGAACTCCTCAGAAACTGCGGCTTCTGGAGCAGGAAGAAACAAAGGGGTCAGCGCTTGACAGAGGACAGATAGATATGAATGAAGAGCATTGCCCAACCAGACATTGCACTGGATCGTGCCCCTGCCGGGCCACTCCCGGTGAATTCGTCGATGGGGCGGAGACGAAAGGACGAAATTGATAGCCGTTTCCGTCCCAACAGCGGAGCTGCGCTTGCCCTCAGCTTCGCTGTTGGGTGACAAAATATTTCATAATATTCATGGATAGGGTAAATAAGCATGTTTAAAAGCTTTATAAATCAATTTACGACCTTAATCATGATTTCCATCTTCTGTTTGATTTCCTCACCCGTTTATTCTGGAGGTGTTGGTTCTCTTATTGAAGTAACTCCAACAGTCAATGAGTATGCGTTCAATGTCGTAAGGCCCATTCTTGATTCATATGGCAACAAGGATAGACTATCCCAATTAATAAAAGTGTCAGAAATCATGACAGATCCGAAACTTGGTGTCCAAACAAACGCTATCGAACCAGGTAAGTATATTATCTTCGATAAACTGGAAGCTCTGAAACTCGGATTTCTCTGCACATTCAATCTTTCATCTGAGCAAAAACTAATTCTTAAAGCTTGGCATTCCAAATTTATGCGGTCGAGCCCGGCAGACGTCTTTTTCGCGCCTTCTGCGGATGACATTATCAAAACAAAAGCGGCTTTTGGTTGTTCACATTACGCCAGGTCATTCATCGCGGTGATAAAAGCGCTTCATCTGGTGGCTGATCCCGAAGACATCCGTTATGCGATCAGCAGCAAGTCAGATAACTACAATCAGGCGCTGGCTAAACGGGGCAAAGAAATAACAATAAACGGCCATCAATTCGTAATCGTAAAGATCCGCGGCAAATGGATAGCGTTAAATTCTTCCAAAAGTGAATGGACTCAACTGCCTGATGGATTTACACCTGATTCTGTTGTTCCTCCAAAAAACATTCCTGTTCGGTTTGCCTCATATCCCGAAGTTATATTTTTATTGAGGAAGATTGGAAAGGACTTTAATGACGATTGCGCTGATGGTTCGCTGATTGCCCTGATGAATATCTATCGTTCGGGAGATGAAAATAATCTAGACTTTAAATGGGAAGAATATTCAGATAAATAAAGTTCACAGCACACAACAAATGCATTCATTCCTCTCATTTTACCCCGGTGTCCCAAGGTATCTTATACCAATTGATAATTTTTAGAACACAAGGTAATTGAGATAAAAAGCACGCATCAATTGGATGAACCTTAAAAAAACTCCGAAGAAATGATTCAGCTGGCGGCGGCGGTCTTCCGTCAAATATCAGGGGTGGTTTTCGTTTCTTGAAATAACCACTGATAGATGTTATAGGCCAGAAAATTTTTTTGCTCCGGTGAATGATATGGCCCCCAGAAGAGTATTAAGTCTTTGGAATGATGATGGAATTAATAAAGAGGACACGTCCGTTCTGCGGAAAAAATCGGTGGAGTTAAAAACACCGCTGGACAAAGAGGAAAAAGCGGAAGTTAAAGCGCTGATTGATTCCTTTGTCTGCCGCGATGACGCCTCGGGGCTGGCCGGTCCGCAGATCGGCATCAACAAAAGGATGATTATTTTCCGTAATAAGACCGGCGATGACCGGAAGAAAAAAATGACGCCGGATGATTACGACGTGCTGATTAATCCGCGCATCACGCAGTCGCGCGGTGATAAAGTAACGGCGGCGGAAGGGTGCCTGTCCTGTCCGGATATTCAAATCGAAGTCAGCCGCTTCCCGGAAATCAAGGTCCGCGCCCTGAATGAAAAAGGTGAAAAAATCAGCAAGCGTTACCTGGATTGGACCGCCCGGGTTGTCCAGCATGAAATCGATCATCTTGACGGCAAACTCATTGTGGATTATGAAGGCAATCTCTATTATCCGAAAGACAAACAATCTTTGATTAATAAACTTTTTAAATAAACAGTTATCGAGGAGTATGGGTCATTCATGAAAAAAACACCCTTGTACGAAAAACATGTTGCCCTGAAAGCGAAAATCATTGATTTCGGCGGCTGGGCCATGCCGGTGCAATATACCAACGTCATCGATGAGCATAAGACGACCCGGGATAAAGCGACGCTTTTTGACATCTGCCACATGGGCGAAATCGAAGTCAGGGGACCGCAGGCGCTGGATCTGCTGCAACTGGCCCTGACCCGGGAGCTCTCCGGGCAGAAGACGGGCCAGGTCAAACTTTCCGCGCTGCTCAACGACCGCGGCTGTATCATCGACGATCTGACCGTCTATAAAATGGCGGAAGATTTCTATCTGCTGGTGACCAACGCTTCCACGCGCGAACCGGATTTTCTGCGGGTTCAGGACATTCTCGCTCAGAATAAATTCGACTGCCGCATCACGGATGTGAGCGACAAAACCGGCAAACTGGATTTGCAGGGGCCGCGTTCCGAGGAAATTCTTCAGAAACTGACCCCCGCCGATTTAAAAGGAATCCGTTTCTACCATTTTGCCGAAGCGCAGGTGGCCGGTATGGACGCCATTATTTCGCGCAGCGGCTACACGGGGGAAGACGGTTTTGAAGTATACGCCGCCGCGGAAAAAATCGGTTTGATCTGGGACGCGCTGATGGAGGCGGGCGCTCCGCTGGGCATGAAACCGGCGGGGCTGGGCGCGCGCGACACACTGCGCCTGGAATCCGGCATGATGCTTAACGGCCAGGATATTACCGGGGAGGTCTGCCCGCTGGAAGTACCCTACAGCTGGCTGGTGGACTGGAACAAGGATTTCGCCGGCAAGGCGGCGCTTGCGGCCATGAAGGATGCCGGTCTCAAAAAGAAGCTGGTCGGTTTTGAAATGACCGGGCGCGGCATTGCGCGCCATGAATATCCGGTTATGAAAAACGGCAAGACAATCGGCACGGTCACATCCGGCACATTTTCTCCGACATTAAACAAAGCCGTCGGTCTGGCGTTTGTCGATATCGAGTTTGCCTTGCCGGATACGGAAATCAATATTGTCATCCGCGATACCGTCAGTCCGGCAAAGATTGTTAAACTCCCTTTTTACAAAAGACAAAAATAAATTACCGAGGAGATTGATTATGTCCAAACCAAATCCAACGGATAGACTGTATTCCAAAGACCATGAATGGGTCAAAGACAACGGCGACGGCACGGCCCTGGTCGGCATCACTGATTACGCCCAGGAAATGCTGACGGACATTGTGTTTGTGGAATTGCCGGCCATAGGCAAGAAAGTTGCGCAGGGTGAACCGGTGGCGGTGGTTGAATCCGTCAAATCCGTGTCCGACGTTTACGCGCCGGTCGGCGGCGAAGTCATGGACGTCAACAAAGCCCTGGAGGATACGCCGGAGCTGCTGAACCGCGATGCTTTCGGCGAGGGCTGGATCGCCAAGCTGAAAATCGGCCAGGCAGACGAACTGAAAACCCTGCTTTCTGCCGAAGCTTATGATGCACTGATTCAGGAGGAAAAACATTAGACAAAAATGGATTACTGTCCGCACACACCGGAAGATATCAGCCAGATGCAGGCGGCGGTTGGCGTGAACAGCATTGAAGAACTGTTTGCCGACATTCCGCAAAAATTCCGTTTAAAGCAAATGCCCGACATGCCGGAGGCTTTGTCCGAGCAGGAAGCGCTCGGACTGATGCAGGCGCTTGGCGCGAAAAACCGGACGCCGCGCGTGACGCTGACCGGCGCGGGCGCTTATGCTCACTACATTCCGGCGGTTGTCGGTCATCTGGCCTCCCGCGCCGAATTCTACACCGCATATACTCCCTACCAGGCGGAAATCAGCCAGGGCATTTTGCAGGCGATCTACGAATACCAGACCATGATTGCCCGCCTGACCGGAATGGAGGCGGCCAACGCCTCCATGTATGACGGGGCTTCGGCCGTGGCAGAGGCGGCGGTGCTGTGCGCCAAGATGTCCAACCGTACCAGAATTGTTGTCGCCCGGTCGGTTCATCCCCAGTACCGGCAGGTTCTGCGGACGTATTCGTGGGCCAACGGCTATACGGTAACGGAAGTTCCCTGCGTCCTCACAGGCCAGGTGGATCTGGCCGCGCTGACATCCGCGCTGGACGCCGATGTGGCGGCGGTTGTTGTGCAGAGCCCCAATTTCTTCGGCTGCATCGAAGATATCGCGCCGGTTGGGGATGCGGTTCATCAAAGCGGTGCGCTGCTGATTGCCGGGTTTACCGACGGCACGTCTCTGGGCATTCTGAAGCCCGCCGGCGCCTGCGGCGCGGATTTTGTCGCAGGCGAAGGGCAGAGCTTCGGCAATTCGCTCAACTACGGCGGACCCTACCTCGGGATTTTCGCCGCGCGTGAAAAATATCTCCGCCGCATTCCGGGCAGGCTGGCGGGTGCGACGGTGGATAAAAACGGCAAGCGCGGCTTTGTCCTGACGCTGCAAACCCGCGAACAGCATATCCGCCGCGAAAAGGCGACGTCCAATATCTGCTCCAATGAAGCGCTCTGCGCGCTGGCTGCGGGGATTTATCTGGCCGCGCTGGGAAAGAATCTGCGCAAACTGGCGGCGTTAAATGTTTACAAGGCGCAGTATCTGAAAAACAAACTTTTGCAACTTGCGGGCTGGCAGGATGTGTTTGCCGCGCCGGTGTACAACGAGTTTGCCCTGCGCTGTCCCGATGCCGGGAAGGTGAACGAAAAGCTGCAAAACGCGGGCATGACCGGCGCATACGATTTGCAGAAAGATTATCCGGAACTCGGGAACACGCTGCTTTTCTGCGCGACGGAAATGCTTTCCAAAAACGATCTGGATCGCGTGGCGGAGATTCTGAAAGCTTCCTGATGGTCCATGATGATGAACGGTGTCAGTGGTGTTTATGTAGTTCGGACCTTCAGGTCCGCAAAATAATAGAATATGGTTCGGGGCTTCACGCCCGTTTCAAGCGCAGCTGAAGCTACGCACTACATATGGTGAACATTTCGATTATCTGAGAAGCGAGACTGAGACCACGCAAGATATTTTGAGGGAGTTCATTCATGGAATTGATTTTTGAAATCAGCAAATCCGGACGGAGCGCAGCGGATGTTTCCGCAAGCGATGTGCCGGCGGTTAATATCGATGACGTCATCGGAAAGAAGTATTTGCGCGACGATCTGGACCTGCCGGAAGTTGCGGAAATCGATCTGGTGCGCCACTATACCAATTTGTCGCGACGAAACTTCGGCGTGGATCTGGGTTTCTATCCGCTGGGTTCCTGCACCATGAAATACAACCCCAAGCTCAACGAAAACGCGGCGGTTCTGCCGGGATTTACAGGGCTGCATCCGGACGTTCCGGATGACTTCGCCCAGGGCAGCCTGGAACTGCTGTTCGACATGCAGAGGCTTTTGTGCGGCATTTTCGGCATGGCGGAGTTCACGCTGCAACCGGCGGCGGGCGCGCACGGCGAACTGACCGGCGTCATGATGATCAAGAAGTATTTTGAAAAGAAGGGGCAAAAGCGTCACCTGATTTTGATTCCCGACGCCGCCCACGGCACTAATCCCGCCTCCGGCGCGCTGTGCGGCTTTGAAACCGTCACGCTGCGCTCCAACGCGGAAGGAGGCGTCGATCTTGCGCACCTGGAATCCCTGATGACGGAAGATGTGGCCGCCCTGATGCTGACCAATCCCAACACGCTGGGTCTGTTTGAACGAAACATCGAAAAAGTGGCGGCCATTGTCCACGGGAAGGGCGGCCTGCTGTATGGCGACGGCGCAAATGCCAACGCCTTTCTGGGCAAGACGAGGCCCGGCGATCTGGGATTTGACGTGATTCAGCTTAATTTGCATAAAACCTTTTCCACGCCGCACGGCGGCGGCGGTCCCGGAAGCGGCCCGGTGGGGGTGAGCGCCGGACTGGTGGATTATCTGCCCGTACCCCGCATCGTCAAAAAAGATTCGGCGTATGTTTGGTCGGAGAATTTTCCCGATTCGATCGGCCGTGTGCGCGCCTTTTACGGAAACTTTAACGTCATCGTCAAAGCCTACACGTACATCCGTTCGCTGGGCGCAGCGGGTTTGACACGCGCCACGGAAATGGCCGTTCTCAACGCCAACTACATTAAAGAAAAATTAAAGCCTTATTTTGAGCTGCCGTTCGACCGCACCTGCATGCATGAATGCGTTTTCTCCGGAAACCGCCAGGTGGCGGAAAACGGCGTGCATACCAGCGATATCGCCAAGCGGCTGATCGATTTCGGCTATCATCCGCCGACCATTTATTTTCCGCTCATCGTCCATGAAGCCATCATGATTGAACCGACCGAAACGGAAAGCAGAGAAACGCTTGACACCTTTTGCGATGCGATGATTGCCATCGCCCGGGAGGCCAAAGATAATCCGCAGGGCGTGAAAAATGCGCCGCTGTCCACGCCGGTGAGCCGCCTCGACGAGGTTCTGGCAGCCCGCAAACCGGACGTCTGCTGGAAAAGATCGTAGCATGGATGCGAAATCCCGGATTCCGCGCAAGCCTGATTGGCTGAAAGTTCGTCCGGCGCATTCTGACGGCTGCCGTCAAATCCGCAAAACGCTTTCCGGTCTCCAATTGCATACCGTCTGCCAGGAAGCAGCATGCCCCAATATGGCGGAGTGCTTCCAGAGCGGTACGGCCACTTTTCTGATTCTCGGCAATATCTGCACACGCAACTGCCTGTATTGCAATGTTGCGCACGGCGATCCCAATCAGGTTGATAAAAACGAAGTTGACCATTTGATTGCCGCCGTCCGGCAAATGAATCTGCATTACACGGTCATTACATCCGTGACGCGCGACGATCTGCCCGACGGAGGGGCGCAAGTCTTTGCCGATTGTATTGCCGGGCTGCGCCGGGCCGGGCCGGATTGCAGAATCGAAGTGCTGATTCCCGATTTCCGGGGGAATGCCGATGCGCTGGCCAGGGTGATCGACGCGGGCCCCGACGTGATCAACCACAACATGGAAGTGGTGGAACCCCTGTTTTCCCGTCTGCGGCCGCAGGGCGATTACCGGCGCTCGCTTGAACTGTTATCCCGCGTGGCGTCAGGCCCGGTTGTTTCCAAGAGCGGTTTCATGGTGGGTTTCGGCGAAGAAAAAGAGGATATCCTGCGCCTGATGGATGATCTGGCGTCCGTTTCCTGCGCGCGCCTGACCATTGGGCAATACCAGCAGCCGACGCGGGGGCACTGGCCGGTGGCCAGATATTACCATCCGGATGAATTTGCCGGGTTCAAGGCTGCCGCGTATCAAAAGGGATTCCGGCACGTGGAATCCGGTCCGCTCGTGCGCAGTTCCTATCATGCCTCAGCGTCTTTTCTGAATGGCGGCGATCATCGCCCCTGACTGAAAAAGACGGAATACGGAGATCAGAAGGTCAATGCGGCAGTGAAAAGTAAACCATTATCAGACTGGAATAAAAGCTGCTGGCAGGTCATTCTTGCTTATACTTTGCTGGCCGCTCTTTTTTGTTCAAATTTCTTTTCCTGGACAGGTCTGGAAAGCCATTCCATTCAGACGGGGGACCCGGCTTTAAACGCATGGGCGCTTCAGTGGGTGTCAAAATCAATAACGGCCGATCCGCTGAATATCTTTAATGGCAATGCGTTTTATCCGGCGCCAAACAGCATTGCTCTTTCCGAACACATGTTTTCCCTCGGCCTGATTAATACAATTTTTCGTCCCTTCTCGGAAAGTCCGTGGTTTGGATACAATATGCTCATTTTTCTGGCTTATTTGCTGTCGTCTCTCGGCGCTTATAAACTCATTTTCCATATCACCGGCTCCCGGCTTGCGGGATGCTGGTCCGGTATCTTCTGGGGATTCCTGTTCTTCCGTGTTCATCATATCAGCCATCTTCAGATTCTGTCTTTTCAATGGATTCCCTACGCTGTTTATTATCTCCTGCGTTATATAAGAACCGGAGATAACAGGTCTGCGCTGGGACTGATCTGTTTTTTTACTTTGCAGGCCCTTGTCAGCTGGTATCTGGCGGTCATTTGCACATTTATTTCAATCTTTGTTTTTGCCTGGGTTGTGGACAGGAGGTTTTGGGCGAAACCGAGATGGAAAAGCCATATCTTCATCCTGCTGTCCGTCGGCGTTGCGCTGATTCCTTTTGTGATTCCATACATAGACATGCAGGAAGCGTCCACCCTTTCCGATCGCATGGAGTTTGTCGCGGCTTCCGGAGGCAATGTCCGCCTGATGGATTACCTCCATCCCCCGCAAGGGACCTTGCTTGGTGAATTGATTCCACAAAACCGTTACTGGATATGGCAGGAAAATACTCTCTATATTGGCTATATCCCTCTCTTGTTGAGTCTCCTTGCCGTTGTTTTTTTCCTTTCCGGGAGTCGCAAGATGATATTTCCGGATACGGGCTTAACTTCCTCCAGAATTTTCTGGATGGGAGCGATGTTGTGCCTCGGCGGTTACGTTATGGCGAAAGGATTCATCGCCAGCGGATGGAATCTCCGCCTGCCTTTATCCTATCTTGCCGATATAGTTCCCTTCCTTGCCGGCATGAGGGCTACTCAAAGGTTTTCTTTAATGATTTACTTCGGCGTGATGCTTCTTTCCAGCCTGGGGGTGTATCTGTTGGCGGCAAAGGTCAAATCAACCAAGATCCTGCATGCCCTTGTCGCCATCTTCTGCGCCCTCTATATTGTCGAGGTGTATCCTTATCATTTGCCGGTCAAGCCGGACAAAACCTTTGCCTATTCAAAGCTTGATGCTGAAATCTTAAAAATTCAGTCCAATTTTAAACGTTCCCTGACAATTCTTTATCTGCCCATTTTCTATTTTCAAGACGATTACCCTGTTGAGGAAGCGACTTACATGGTTGGCTCAACGCTGCATTGGGCAAAAATCGTCAATGGCTTCAGTGGAGAGCTGCCGGACACTTTTGGGGAAAGGATGACGATTCTGAATACTTTTCCTTCCGGTTTTTCCATTAAGATCCTGAAAGATTTGAATGCCGATTATGTGGCGCTGGATAAACGTCTGCCGCTGGACAGGAGAAATGCCATCCTCAAAGAGGTGCGGAACAACGGGATGGGCCGGATTTTATCGATTAGTGAAAATGAGCAGTTAATAGAACTGGACAAGTCATTTGCCGCCGCCGCAGGGGAAAGTCCCTTTCCACCGCCGGTATTTCTGGATTTCAGGAAGGAATTTCCCGTGACATTCATTACCAGAGGCTTGTCTGTCCGGGAAGACTGGGGACGCTGGACGAAGAGCGATACCGCCGTTGTCAAATTAAAGGGGCTTTTTCCTGAAAGATTTAAGCTTGTTTTGGAAGGTTTCGCCTTCGGTCCCAATATCGGCCAACCGATAAAGATAAGAATTGGCGACGCCGAGCGGGTTATTTTTCTTTCCGGGCAAAAAAGCACCGTCAGTCTGGAATTCTCCGGCGTCAAAGATGCGGAATCCCTGTTGATCCATATCCCGAAGCCCGTCAGTCCCCGGGAGCTGGGCGTCGGCGGGGATAGGCGCAAGCGCGGTATCGGAATAATATCCCTGCAAATTCTCTGATCATTTGCAGGCCGGCGATGGATCATGGCCGCCTGTTGCCTTGCTTGACAGAAATCACTTAATGCCTTAAGTAACTTTCATTATTTGTAGGGGAAATAAAGCTATGAAGCGCTTTTTTGCCGATTTGCCTGTGCGATATAAACTGTTGCTGAGCACCTGTGTGACACTGGTCGCCGTCATCGCGTTAACCAGTTTCTCCATCTATCATTTTACGCAAAAGATGCTCGAAGCCGACATCGAGGCCCGTCTGACCTCCTCGACGGATATGCTGCTGAACATGGTGAAAACCTCGGCGGATGTTTCCATCAAAAATTACTTGCGGGCATTGGCCGAGACCAACGAAATGATTGTGGCAAACTTTTACCGGCAATACAAAAAGGGTTTGATTACCGAAGAGGAGGCGAAGAGCCGGTCGCGCAATGTCCTGTTCAGCCAGGTCATTGGTAAAACAGGCTATATCTACTGCACAAACAAGGATGGCGTCGCCATTGTTCATCCCGTCCCCGGCGTTGAAGGCAAGAGCTTCATCGATCATGAGTTTGTGCGGGAGCAGATGAAGCGCAAAGAGGGCTATCTGACTTATGAATGGAAGAATCCCGGCGAAACCGAGTTTAAACCGAAGGCCCTCTACATGACCCACTTCCAGCCGTGGGACTGGATTATCTCCGTGTCTTCCTACCGTGCGGAATTTATTCATCTGATCAGCGTCAATGACATACGGAGCAGTGTTCTGTCCATGCGTTTCGGTAAAACTGGCTATTCGTACATCATTGACTCGCGCGGCAACCTCATTGTCCATCCCTTCCGGCGCGGCAATATCCATGACCTGGCGGATCCCGATTTGCGGGAATCCGCCGAGCGGATTATCAAGCAGAAGGTCGGCAAGCTGGTTTATAACTGGCAAAATGCCAACGAAGACAAGCCTCGTGAGAAAATCGTCATGTTAAACTATATTCCGGAACTTGACTGGATTATCGCTTCCTCGGGCTATACGGACGAGTTTTATGAGCCGCTCAAACATTTGCGAAACATGATTATCTTTGTTTCCCTGCTGGCCCTCACAATCGTTTTCATTGTCACGCTTTGGATCAGTTCCGCCATTACAAGGCCGATCAGAAAGATCATGGGATATTTTGCAACGGGCGACATGGATGATTTCTCCGTGCGCATGCCGTCTTCAGCCGATGATGAAGTGGGACGGTTGACCAAATATTTCAACTTCTTTATGGAAAAACTGCAGCAGTACAGCAACTCGCTGCATTCGGAGATTCTGGAACACAAGCGGGCGGAAAAGGCGCTGAGGGAGAGCGAGGAAAGGTACCGGGCGCTGGCTGACAATACGCCTGATATTATTTATGAAGCGGATGCCGGATTGAAGGTGACCTATTTAAACCAGGCGGGATACAGGCTGACGGGCCATTCTCCGGATGATCTGAAGCGGGGACTGACCATGAAGGATCTGATTGGCGAAGCCGGTTTCGCGGAGATTTCCAGGAATATTGAGCAAAAACAGGTGAAATTCCTGACCGTCCATAAAATTCCCCGCCGGGACGGATACCATATCTTCGGTGAGGACAACTGCATCGCCATTTATGATGAAGGCGGCCTGACCGTTTTGCGAGGCAGTATCCGCGATGTCACCGATAAACTGAGAATGGAAGAGCAGCTCCTTCAGGCCCAAAAAATGGAAACGATTGGCACGCTGGCGGGAGGGTTGGCCCACGATTTTAACAATGTTTTGGGAGGAATTGTCAGCACCTTGTCCCTCCTGCAATTCGAGATGCGGAAAGAACAGCGGATCGATCCGGAAAAGCTGAAAAAATGCCTGAATATCATGGACAAATCAGGGCAACGGGCCGTGGAGATGGTGCAGCAGCTTCTGACCCTGTCCCGCAGAAGAGAAACACAGTTTGCGCCCATCGATTTGAAAATGACGGTTTCGAATGTCAGGAAGATCTGTGAAAGTACGTTTGACAAATCCATCGATATCCGGATTTCCGTTCCCGGGGAAGCCGCCCTGGCTTATGCCGATGCGACACAGATGGAACAGGTGCTCCTGAATCTCTGCGTCAATGCCAGCCACGCCATGACAATCATGCGCGCCGAAGGAGAGTTGAAAGGAGGCGTTTTGACTGTCAGCCTGGAAAAAATCGAGGCCGACGCAGCATTCTGCGGCATCCGTCCCGAAGCGAAACCAATCGACTACTGGCGGATCTGCGTTCAGGATACGGGGGTTGGCATGAATGCACAGACTGTATCCAAAGTATTCGTTCCGTTTTTTACCACCAAGGAAAAGGGAAAAGGAACGGGCCTCGGTCTCTCGATGGTTTATAACATTGTCCATCAGCACGACGGATTCATCAACATTTACTCCGAAGCCGGCCAGGGGTCGACTTTTGATGTGTATATTCCCGTTTTTCATGGCCAGGCGCCGGTGGAAGCAAAGGAGAAGTATTTTGAAATTCCTCAAGGCAAGGGAATGATCCTTGTCGTGGATGATGAAGAAGTCATGAGGCATACGGCTGATGCTATTTTGAAAAAATGCGGTTACGAGATTATCACCGCCTCCGACGGCGAGCAGGCTTTGCGGATCTTCGAACAGCGGCATGCGGAAATCAAGGGGGTCCTGCTGGATCTGGTCATGCCTAAAAAATCGGGAGAACAGGTTTATCTGGAAATGAAGAAGATCGACAGCCGGGTCAAGGTGATCATGGCGTCTGGTTTCAAACAGGATGAAAGAGTGGTTTTTGCCATGGAGCAGGGTGTCAATGCTTTCATTCAAAAACCCTATACCATGGAGAAACTGGCCCAGGTAATCCATGATGTTTTCAACGCCCGGTAATCTCTTTGGTTGAGGTGGCATGAGTGTTCCCAGCCTTTTGTGTGCAAGGCACAAGACAAGACCTATCCGCGAATTGCTCTTTATTAAAGTGGTAATTCCAAGATCTTACACTTTCAGCTTCGTATCAAGAATTATGTTGTTTTAAAATATTCCTGCAATTCCCGGCACAACTGTTCCGGAGCGATGGGGCAGATGATTTCATCGTGCAGTTTTTCAAAGTAGTTCAAATCGCTGGTGCCCAGGGGATTGACTTCAAAGCGCGGCACGATTTTTCCCTGCACCCAGAAATTCTTCTCCGGTGTCATGGTTGCGTAGAGTGACAGATTAAAACTCATGAAATTGTTGACATGCAGGTGAAGGAAGACGCGGGACAGGCCCCGCAGCATTTCCTCAAAGTTGGTTTCGGTCAAATCGAAGAAAGAAGTTTTTTCCTTGAAGTAAAAATCAACTTCTCCAGCCATGCCTTTGGGCGAAAAGGCGGCCAGCCAGGAAATAACGCCGGTGGAGGCGATAAAGCGCTCGCCGGTTTCCTTCTCCATGAGCAGGAGATTCCTCCATAAATTGCCGCCGTCCGAGGCCGCCATGTAGTTTTGCGCGCTGGCCAGCAGTCTCCGCATAAAATTGGTCGGTTTTGCGCTGACGATCGTCTGCAGGTGAGGATGAATCAGGCCGCCTCCCGCGGGCGGCATGTAGTTCCAGTTGATCGAACAGAATTGATATTCCTTGTGCAGTTCCGCGATCCGGTAAAAATAATCGCGGCAGACGGCAAAGCCGTCGCGCATTTCATCCGGCGTCAACTGATCCAGTGGAATGAAGTGTCGTGATGAAAAAATGGCCACCGTGTTGGTGGCGTCATAGGGAAAGGCGTTGGGAAACAGACAGGCTTTACCCTTTTTGAATTTGCCTTCCTCAATAATCTCCGGCGTAAATTTCGGCGTCAGCTTGTCAAAAAGCTCTGGGCAAAACGGACAGATGGATTCCGGCGATTTCTCAAGATAGGCGTTTGTGTCTGGTTTTTGCGCGGGCCGCACCCGGTAAGGCAGGATACGGCTGGCCACGCCGGTGGTTTCGTCGTAACGTTCTTCGATGGGCATGTCTTTCGGCGCAAAACCATCAAAGGGGTTGAGGTAGCGTCCGGTGGCCGTCTCTTTTTGAAATCCGATCTCTCTCATATGGCATTGTTCTCCGTTTTCGTCACGGCCTGGCCCTGTTTGGCCGGATGGTTTTTCTTCAGGCATTCATTCAGAAAATGATCAACTCTTTGCTGGGATAAATCACCTTTTAATGCTGTTTTTAAAACGTCCAGAGGGATTTCCATCCGGGCGGCGCTGCGATGACCGCCGCCCTGGCCGAACAGGCCGCAGACGCTTTGTGCCAGCTTGCCGCAGTCCTGACGGTAGCCGTCACCCCGGAAAATGATAATCAGCTTATCGTTGACGATTCCCGCGACGACCACGTAAGACGTGCCGATCAGATGCAGGTAGAAATCCGCGACCTGCACGCAAACGTCCGGACTTTCCACATGCCCCAGAAAACCGACGCGCCGGCCGCGGTAGTGTTTCATGGCATGAAAGGCATGATCAAAGGATTTTAGATAACTGATGGGCGTCTGGTTGAGTTCCATGCGCCGGATCAGCCGCATATTGGCGCGTCGGGAGTGATACGTATAGGCCCGGATGTCTTCCGTGATCGTGTCGCGGTCGAAATTGTCCGTGTCCGTCTTGATGCCGTAAAGCAGCGCCGTATGCAGATTGCGGGGAATGCGCGTGCGGGCGCAAAGCAGATATTCCGTCAGGACCGTGGAAAGCGCGCCATACTGGGGACGGATGTCTTCCAGGTCGGACGTCCAGTCGCCGCAACGGGGATGATGATCAAAGACAAGGTTAGCCGTGATCGCCACGGAGGGATCGCGGAAGAAGGAAGGCTGCGCGTCCACCAGCGCGACCAGCCGGAAAGAGCTTACGTTCACCTGATTCAACTGCCGGATATTGAGACGCATTGCCCGGGCCAGTTCTCTGTTTTGCTGACGCCGGAAAGGTTCTGTTGACGCAAATGTGCAGTGAGAAAGACCCTTTCCCCGGCGAAGAATTTCCCGCAGCGCCATGGCCGAGGCAATGGCATCCGGGTCCGGGCTGCCGTGCATCAAAAGAAGCAGCGTATCGTCAGGCTGCGTAAGTTCCAGCAGTTTTTTCAAATTCCGCTGGGTTTCGTTTTTATAGGGCAACCGGTCCAAATATCATTACTCCATGAAAATTTTACCCGGATGTTCGCTTGACACATCTCCCACAATGGCCGCATCCGCCATGCCTGCCTGCCGCATCGTTTCCACAAGCGCCTGCGCTTTTGCCGCCGGCAGGCTGAAAAACAAGCCGCCCGCCGTCTGCGGATCGAAACAAACATCAAAAATCCAGTCCGGACAGGCCGGAGCCTTTTCGACCTGCGCGATGCGGAAATTGCGGTTGCGGTAAAGGCCGCCGGGCATCAGCCCCGTTTCGGCCAGATCGCGGACACCTTCCAGGATTGGTATCGCCTTTGAAAAAATCCGCAGACCAACGTCGCTGCCTTCAATGGTTTCGCAGGCATGCCCCAGAAAACCGAAGCCGGTAATATCCGTGCAGGAATGAATATCTCCCGCGGCAAGCATCAGTTCGGAAGCCTGCTTGTTGAGCCGGGTCATGCAGGCGATGGCCTTCCGCAGAAGCGCGTCAGAAACGGCATTGGCCTTGAGCGCCGTGCTGACAATGCCCGTGCCCAGCGGCTTGGTTAAAACCAGACAATCGCCCGGTTGCGCGCCGCGATTAAACAGGATACGATCCGGATGAATCGTGCCGGTCACAGACAGGCCGTATTTGATTTCATTGTCTTCCACGCTGTGCCCGCCCATTAACAGAACGCCCGCTTCACGCATTTTATCCAGACCCCCGCGCAGCACGTCCCGCAGAACGGATTTATCCATCGTCTTGATCGGAAAGCAAACAATATTCATGGCGGTGATGGGCTTACCGCCCATGGCATAAACATCATTGAGCGCATTGGTTGCGGCAATCTGGCCGAAAGTATAGGGATCATCCACAGTCGGAGTGAAGAAGTCCACCGTCTGCACCAGCGCGAGGTCGTCGGAAATTTTATACACGCCCGCGTCTTCCGCATGTTCATATCCGGTCAGTAAATGAGGATCGGAAATGAGCGGCAAATCACAGAGAATGTCAGACAGGTCCCCCGGACCGATCTTACAGGCTCAACCCGCGCTCTGGACTGTTTCCGTCAAACGGATGGGTTTTTTTTCTGCCATTTTTTCCCTCAACCTTGAAATAAATATCAGTTTTTCTCACTGGAACATTTGCGATTTTTAACATAGAAACCGGTATTTTCCAACAGGTATTCGGCAACGGGAGTGATTGTTCCCCGTATTTCCGATTGTCGTTTTTTGATTGATTTATTTGCGCCAATCAGCTTATAGGAAAGCACATTGAAAAGGGATGCACAGGATGGCCATCAGATATTACAGTACGAATCGTCATGTAAATAATATTGCGGGAATTACACCTTTTACCGGAAACGTGTCTTTTAAGGAAGCGCTCCTTAAAGGACAGGCGCCGGACGAAGGTTTGTTTGTTCCCGATATCATTCCGCAGCTTTCCATGAATGATATGATGGCGCTTCGGGACAAACCCTACTGGCAGGCCGCGCTGCTTGTCGCCAAATCCTTTCTTTCCGGAGAATTTCCAGTAGATATTCTCGAAGCCATTGTCAGGGACGCTTATAACTACCCTGTGCCGCTGGAGGCTGTTTACCCGCATGCGTTTATTTTACGCCTGGATCAGGGGCCAACCGCGTCCTTTAAGGATTTTGCCGCCCGGATGATGGCGAGGCTCATGAGCTACTGCCGGCCTGAGGGAGAAAGGCTCAATATCCTGGTGGCGACATCCGGCGACACAGGAAGCGCTGTGGGAGAAGCTTATAAAGGCGTTGCGGGCATTGATGTGACCATTTTGTATCCTGCGGGTGAAGTGAGCCTGATGCAGAAGAAGCAACTCGACACCATTGGTGGCAACGTTCAGGCCATGTGCGTGGATGGCAAATTCGACGACTGCCAGAACCTGGTCAAAGAAGCCTTCGCCGACGCCGATTTGGCCCATTTTAATTTGTCTTCGGCCAATTCCATTAATTTCGGCCGCATTTTGCCTCAGATTGTTTATTATATTTACGCCTATGCCCAACTGGCGGGAGCCGGCGAGGAAGTGGTGGTTTCCGTCCCCTCCGGAAATTTCGGCGACGCCCTGGGCTGCGAATACGCCCGCCGGATGGGATTGCCGGTGTCCAAACTGATCATGCCCACCAACGAAAATGACGAATTTCCGGTCTTTCTGGAGACAGGCCAATACCGGAAGGTGTCGCCCTCGCGGGCCTGCATTTCCAACGCCATGAATGTCGGACATCCCAGCAATCTGGCGCGTTTCTTTGAATTATACGGCGGTTCCGTGGATCGCGCGGGCCATGTCTATCGCTATCCCGATCTTGAGGAAATGCGCCGCCGCATTTTCTCCATCAGCGTCACCGACGAACAAACCCGCCAAACCATTAAGAGCGTTTACGAGCGTTACCGTGTCATACTGGAACAGCACGGCGCTGTGGGATGGAAGGGACTGGAAGCGTATTTTCAGAAAACCGGCGACGATAAGCTGGCTATTTGCCTGGAAACCGCCCACCCGGCCAAATTCCCGGATGAAATCAAGAATCTTCTGGGAATTGACCCAGAGCCGCCGGAGAGCATGAAAGATCTGGCCCGCCGGGAAGGCGGCGCCATCAAAATGTCCAAGGATTTTGAAGCATTCAAAAAATATCTGCAAGTAAACTTAAAAATCAGAACCTAAGGGGACGCTGTTTACTTATTAACTTACCATTCAATGTACTTGTTTTATATAGGTATTTCATTAACTCTGGCATTCAAATAAGCTAACTATCAATCAGTTTGAACCCGTTGGCCTCGGCAATCTGCCGGCCCCGGACAACCGATTTACTGATAGCCGGAATGGATAAGCCAAAATTGCGGGACAAACTGGCCATCGTCTCTCCAAGCTCCCGAACAGCCCAATAGCAAAACAGGCTTCGGGCGTTCACGATGTGTTGCTGCTTCCCGGCTGCACGGACATCTTCGGGTTTGACCCCCATTAATTCCGAAACGCGCAATGCAACCTGCTCTAAGTCCATGCCGCTGGATCGTAGCAAATGACTTTTCTTGATTGCTTCTTCCGCCTTTGACAACACCTGACTGACAAAATCGCTGTCACCCAGTATTCTTTCATCACTTCGCTGGTAAGTCCCTTCCTCCCTTTTCTGCTTCAGCCCCTCCCAGCCGCCTGCGCTACGGATTAAGCCCCCGCCTGCCAGATCATGCCGTCTGCCCTGTTCGAGTCCCTGCTTCACAAACAGTCGATAGGACTGACGCGCCAAATCCCGGCTCTTTCCAAAAAGCCCCAGAATCCCTTCCGTTTCCTGCCAGGGATGATGATCTCTTTCCATCAGGGCGCCGTGGCCGGAATACGGATAGCTGTCCAAACCGTCCAATCCCTGAACCAAACCGGCACGCAGCGGATTAAGATGAATGTAGCGAACCAGTTCCAGAAGATAGGCATCCTCCTGGCACAAAATGGATTTGAATCGATTCTGAAAAAGATGGCCGTGCCGACGTCGGCTCCGGTTAAACCAGTTGGCATATCCGGTCAACAGTCGCCTCATCACGGTTGAAATCGGTATGTTTCCCGTGCGGCAAAGCAGATGAAAATGATTGGGCATCAATGACCAGGCAAAACAGGTTGTTCCGGTATCCAGAAGAATCTCGCCCATCCGATGAAGGAAATGATCCCGATCGGCATCAGAATCGAATATCTTCCTGCGTTCAATGCCTCGCACCATGATATGATGGACGGCATTGACTGCATCTATACGCGCTCCTCTTGGCATGACGTTCCCAATAGATTGATTTTACTTCGTTGTCAATGAGAAAGTTAATAAGTTTACAGCGTCCCCCAGCGGTGTCTATGGTTTGATTAAGGACTGGCGGAAATACTTACTTGAAACAACCGGGGACAGCGACGATATATTCAAAGTGAAACGCTCATCCCGCACAGGACGACCGGCAGGAAACCATGATTTTGTAAAGAAGATTGAAAAGCTTACCGGACGTGCGTTACAAAAACAAAAGCCGGGACCAAAAAAAATGATCGATAATTAAGTGTTATGTCCCCTGAATTCCAAACCGTTGCGTGAATCGGGCTGACTTGGCCAGCAATGAAAGAGTTTCACGCTTCACGGCGTTACAATGAGGGCAGGCAACCCGGCGATACTCAAATTCAAGATAGATATGGGTTGCCCCGGCATCCAAGTCTCGCACAATATGAGTTCGCCGGTCACGATAACTTGACAATACTTTGCCGCAGCCGGAACAGACAGTTTTTTTTGGCGGCGTTCGAGGGTAGCAATATATCCTTCTTTATCTTCCGGGTGAGGCTTGAGCATGGCACGTGCACGGAATCCAGGGAAATTATACAGGTCGCGAAGTGTTTTTATTGTTCTCATCCGGAAAAACAGAGGGACGCTGTAAACTTATTAACTTCCCATTAAATATGATTGTTTTCTTTACGTATTTCATGAATTCAGCCATTCAATTAAGCTGACTTTCTATCATTCTAAACCCATTAAGGATAATGGATTCACTCTGCCTTTGACTTATTATAGCGAACACCAGTCTCCACGCAAACAGCAAAGCATAGACAATGATGCCGTGCCAGTCACCACCTGTGATTTTCCGGCCATGTCAAACGGTGCAATAATGTCTTTGTCGCCTTTCCCGATCATGCCGCCCCCTCTGTAGTTCCGGCAATAAATTTCTCAACACCGGTCTGGAAGAATGCTGATAATTTTTGGGCCATTGCCAGGCTGATCGCTCTGGTTCCGCGTTCCATCCCGGAAATATTTTGCGCTGGAATGCCACCAAGCGCCTCACCTAATTGACGTTGCGTCAGTCCCTTTTTTTTGCGGCAAATACGGATATAGACGCCGGGCGTCATTTTGCTTTTCATGCTCTTGAACCACTTTGTTTCAAAAACATCGATAAACTTTTCGTCTTGGTCCTCAACAAGACTTAGTTTGTTTCCATATTCTTCCCTTAAAACATCGATCAACTTCGGCGGAATCGCCGCACCCCTGATGCTGATCTCAATACGGGGCGTTTTCACGACTGCCTGCATAATACACCTCTATAATCAACGATTTATGTTCAGAACGCCAACACGCGACCCATTTATGCGCCAAATGGCAATGATACTTGTTTTTACCGATCTTGCTGTAATTAGGCCAATCCGGTTGAACCGGCCCTTTGTCTCTTAAATCTTCCACCAATGCCGTCAAGTTTTCTTGTATGGCCATAGGCATCTTGCCAACATCTTTAAGAATTCTGTTTTTAATCGACACTCTAAACATGATTTTAATGTAATCAATAATTGATTACAAGTCAAGCGGGAAATACCTGTTGCGCCCATTCATCTCCATTTGCCTTGCTGGTTCTAAAAAAAGTCTGGTTGATTTATTCATGATATTTCGTTACGTTCAGGCGCGGAAGTTATTATCGAATCAAGAAAGGAATAAACCATGGAAATAAAAAAAGAAACAAAGAAGCTTTCGACGAAAAACACTAAAGAAGAAATGCTTAGTGCGTATAACGAGCTTCTGAAAGTAATGCAGGAAAGACAGGAAAGCGCCATGAAGCCGGAAAAGAAGCTGGAGGAAAAAAAGATTGCCGAAACGGTAAAAATTGCCGAATCGCTTACGGCGGAAGGAGTCGTCCGTGAATTGGGTAGCGTCAAAATTGATATAGGTAAGACACTGACACAGATTTCCGATACGCTGGAAGCTCAGGTGATCAGACTGAACGCTCTGCAAAATGCAATATCCGCCAAAGAAAAAGAGCTGCAGGAATTATACGAAATTGAAAAATCTGCCATGTCGCTCGCTGCATTAATTGAGGCGCAAAATATGAAGCGGGACGATTTTCTGGCCGAAATGGAACGAAAAAAAGAGGCATTAAGTCAGGAAATGGAAGCTACGCATGAGGCATGGGAAAAAGAGAAAGATGAACACGAAGCCGCAACAAAAGAAAGAGATGCCGTCGAGAAGAAAAGGCAGATCAGAGAGAAGGAAGAATTCGATTATGCTTTCAAAAAGGAACAGCAACAGCTTAAAGATAAAGCTGCATATGAAAACAACAAACTGGATATGGAAATAAAATCGAAGAAAGAAGTGGTGGAAAAAGAGCTAAAATCAAGGGAACAGTCAATTGCTGAAAAAGAAGATGAATTGATTGAGCTACGCAAAAGAGCCGCGGCATTCCCGAAAGAACTGGAAGTTGCCGTTAATAAAGCTGTTAAAGACTCGGCGGAAAGAATCCTGCTGGAAGCAAAAAACAAAGAAGACCTGCTCAAAAAACAATTTGAAGGCGAACATAATGTCTTTAAAGCCCGTTCCGAATCTCTCGAAAAAACCGTCAAAGAACAGAATGAAAGAATAACCATCCTTTCGCAACAACTGGAGGCCGCTTATCAGAAAGTGCAGGACATTGCCGTGAAAACTGTCGAAGGCGCTTCTAACTTCAAGTCTTTTTCCGGCATCCAGCAAATTTTAGGAGACCAATTGCGGAAACAATCCGCCGAAAAATAACGTTTC
>CAZBGE010000003.1:0-69922 GCA_964491435.1 uncultured Smithella sp. | reverse complement strand
GAAGATATTTACCATTGGTTTCACGAAGAAGACGGCTGAGGAGTTTTTTACGCGCTTGATGCGGGCAGGGGTCAAGCGTGTCATCGACATACGGCTTAACAATGTTTCCCAACTGGCGGGTTTTGCCAAGCGCGATGACCTTCGTTATTTTCTCCGAACGATCGGCCAAATAGATTACGTCCACCAGCCCGTGTTGGCGCCCACACAGCAAATCCTTGACGATTTCAAAAAGAATAAAGGAAACTGGGAGACTTACGAAAAAAACTTTCTGGCTTTGCTTTCCCAAAGAGAGGTTGAAAAAACCATCAGCCCTGAATTCCTTCATGAAGCGTGCCTGCTGTGCAGCGAGGACAAGCCCGCACGGTGCCACCGTCGTCTGGTTGCCAAATATTTTCACGATCAATGGGATCGTGTAAAAATTGTCCATCTTTGAACCGGCCAGAGCGATCCCGGCTTCTCAAATCCAATCACCGGCGATGACAGCCCGGACCGGAAAGCGTGCTGCGGCCGCTGGTTTCCGGAATCACTGAAATCTGCGTGCCGATGCGTTCTTTAAGCGCGGACACATGGGAGATGACGCCGATGAGTTTGCCGTCCTGCTGCAATTCGGACAATGTATCAAGCGCCGTTTCCAGAGCATCGTCATCCAGCGTGCCGAATCCTTCATCCAGAAAAAGTGAATCCACCCGGACATTGCGGCTTGCCATTTGCGAAAGGCCTAAAGCCAGCGCCAGGCTGACAATAAAGCTTTCGCCGCCCGAAAGGTTTTTGGTGGAACGCACCTCTCCCGCCTGATAATTATCTATGACATTGAGTTCCAGCGGTTCGCAAGCATCCCGCACCAGCAGATAGCGATCCGTCATCTTCTGAAGCTGACGGTTGGCGTGCGCCGTCATCATTTCAAACGTCAGGCCCTGCGCAAAATTACGGAATTTCTTGCCGTCGGCGGAACCGATCAGTTCCCGCAGCATTTGCCAGCGCAGACATTCTTTTTTCTGGGCTTCGATCTCATGAAGGCGGCCCTGCCGCTTTTCCTTTTGCAGACGATTGTCCGCAAGGCTTTTTGTGTCGGCCCCGATCTCCAGCCGGACCTGCTTTAATTTCAATTCGTATTCCCCGATGCTTTCTTTCAGAGCCTCGCCAGACTGATCGGTCAGATTCATTGTCCGCTGCAACACCAGCGCTTCAGACTTATCTTTTTTTCGGGCGTCGAGTTGAACTTTTTCTTCGGACAGCAACTTTTCCATAGCTTCAAGCGCCTCACGCTGGTCCGCGGGCAAGCGGGCAGAAAGAAAATCCGCTTCGTCTTCCAATCCGGATTTCCGGAGGCTATCGGCAAGAGTCCGTTCCGACCTTAATATTTCCGCGGCGCGACGCTCCATATTGCCTTTTAAGACATTCAGCCTTTCTTTGAGCGCGCCGATTTCCTTTTCCAAATGCCCCAGGACTTCGCGCTTTTTTTCCAGCGCCTCTTCCGCCTGCAAAACCTCCTTGGACAAACGCTTTTCTTCCGCATCCGGGTTTTTGTCGCCAAACAGCTCACGGCGGAAAGCAAACTGCGCGCCATCCTCAGACGCCAGAGTGCTGCGTGCAGCGCACCTTGCGGCCATTTCTTTTTCCAGACTTTCCAGCAGAGCCGTATCTTTGCCAAGCGATGCGTTCAGTTCACCGATTTTCTTCTCATGCCCGGATTTTTCTTTTTGTCTGGTTTCCCAGATCTGCTTGCGCCCGGTCAATTCTTTGATGACCGCGGTTGCATCCGGCGGCACTTCCGCAATACCGAAAGGCGCAATGTCATTCAGCGCCGTCAAACGAGCCTGCTCAACTTCCTCGCCTGCCGCATCGCGTTCGTGTGTAAGCCTCCGAAGTTCATTTTCAGCCGTCTCCAGTTGATACCCGGCATCGCGAAGCGCATTGCCTGTCGCCTCAACCTTTACCTGTAATTTCTCCAGCTCCGTCCGGGTTGATTGTTCCTGAATGCTCTTCTCCTCAGCGGACAGAACGATTGCGGAGGCTTCATCAATGCAAGACTGAACAACGGACAGTGCGTCTTTGACGCATACGGCGCTCTCTTCACTTCCAACAGGCAGGTTCAAAGCACGCAAGCATTGGGCGCATTGCTCTTCATCGACTTTCATTGTCGATTGCTTTTCAGCGATATTCTTTTCGACGTGTCCGATTTCCGCATCCTTTTTGGCAAGATCGGTTTCCAGTTTTGCATGTTGACTGGATGCTTTTTTGAATTCCGCCTTTAATTTTTTCAGCGCCGCCTCGGCCTGGTTTAGTTCCGGAACATTCCCCCGGGCAAATGGGTGATCGGTCGATCCGCACAACGGGCAGGGCTTGCCATCCTCCAGACACTTTCTTTCCTCTTCCAGCGCCCGGATGCGGGCAAGCAACGCAACCTGCGTTTCCATATTTTCTGCGTCTTTTTCGAGAGCTGCCTTCCGCAGAGCAGCTTCTTTGACATCAGTCAGCATCCGTTCGCGTTCGGTCTGAAATGTTTTGAGTTCACTGCTCAGACCCTCCAGAGTTTTCCGGTGGGCGTCGATTTGAGCAAGACGTTCACTGACTTGAAGCAACAGCCTGCTTCGTTCCCGGAGGGCATCAAGATCGCTTCGCCACCGGGCGGGTTCGCGGCCTTTGAGAATGACTTGAACATCGTTTGCCAGCGCTGCCAACACCGTTTGTTTCTTTTCGAAGTCTGCGCGGCTTTTTTCATGATCAACCTTGATTTTCTTCAAGGCGGCGGTGGCTTTTTCTTTTTTTCCGGCAACGGCTGTTAAATCCTTGCCGATCTTTCCATACTTGAATTCAGTGTCGCCAAGCGCTGCAAAGGATTTCATAATGCCGGAAAGATGAACGGTCAGCGCCTCGTCCGCAGCATGCCCTGTCAGATAAACACAAACGGTTTCCAGATCTTCCTGCGATTGCTTCAAAGCCAGATTGGTTTTCCCGATGCCATCTTGAAAACTTTTCACCTGCCTGCCCATACCGGCCAGCGCC
Source organism: uncultured Smithella sp. (assembly GCA_964491435.1). GTDB lineage: Bacteria > Desulfobacterota > Syntrophia > Syntrophales > Smithellaceae > UBA8904. The sequence goes on along the minus strand of CAZBGE010000003.1, from coordinate 66,916 downwards.
TTGTCCGCCTCATCGATCTGCTTTTTCTTCTCAGCCAGACGGGCATCGAGTTCGCGCACTTTTTTAAGCGTCTCAGCTTCCGCCGCCTGTCTGGTCTTACTCTCCTGAAGAAGTTGCGCCGCCTGATCTCTTGCTGCTCCGGCATCCGCCATTCCTTTTTCTTTATCCGGCAAAAGCGCCTTTGTCTTTTCCAAAGCGTCCGCATCCGTTTCCTGATGGCGGCGAAATGCGGCAACTTCCTTGTAAGCTCCTTCCAGCAAAAACGACCGGCGGGCTTTATCCAGTTTAATCGCTTCGGGCTCAAATGCAAGATGGCGGCGCTCCCATTCCTGCGCCTTGCTCTCCAGAACGGCAAGTTCCTTCTCAAGCAAGGCTATGCCTTCCATCCAGGCCAGCGCCCGCCTCAAACCATTCAACATCTCCGTCATGCCGTTTTCACGGGATTGTTTTTCCTGAAGACCGGTTTGAATCCGCGTTTCTTCCTCGTCCGTTAAAATCTTTACTCCCTGGAGTTCGGCCTGCAACAAATCGAGTTTTTCCGATTCTTCACGGCTGCGCTCGTGGACTTTGATCGAAATGTTGCTGTAAATTTCCGTTCCGGTGATCTGCTCCAGAATCGGCGCGCGCTTATCGGGGGATGCCGAAAGAAATGCCGCAAAGCCTCCCTGAGCAAGCAGCATTGACCGGGTGAAGCGGTCAAAATCCATTCCCGTGACATTCTCGACAACTCCGGCCACCGCATTCAATTTATTTTCCAGAATTTCGCCGGTCTGGACGTCCGCGATTTCATGCTTTGCGGGTTGCAATTCCCCATCCGGTTTTTTTCTGGACCGATGCTGGCTCCAGTGGCAGCGGAAGCGGCCCCGTTGCGTCTCAAACGTCACTTCGGCAAAGCAACCACCGGCCTGTCGCGACATGATCTCATTGGTGGTTTTGGTCACCTTGTCCAGACGCGGCGTCCGGCCATACAGCCCGAGACTGATGGCGTCCAGAATCGTCGTCTTTCCCGATCCGGTGGGGCCGGTAATCGCAAAGATACCGTTGGATGTATAATCGGGATGAGTCAAATCGATTTGCCATTCTCCGGCAAGCGAATTGAGATTTTGAAAGCGAACGCCCAGGATCCTCATATATCTCCTAATCAGCCAGCGGATCGGCCTCGTTCAGCGCCGCCAGCACTTCCCGATACGTATCGAGCAACCCCGCCCGCTGCTCTTCCGGAACATTATGCGCATCTAGACAGCGCATAAAGACATCCGTGGCATCCAAATCGTCGAGTGTTTCTTCCGCTTCTTTCGAACGCAGCGCTTTTTCGACAATGCGGTTGTTCTTGGTGCGCAGAATTTCCAGGCCAGTTCCCGTGGTCGCTTCCGTCAATCGCTCCTGAAGGCTGGCGGCAACTTCATCGCCTTCGTAGATTATTTCCAGCCAGGCTCTGCATTTCTGCAATTTCAACTCATCGAGAGTCCGGGCCAGCGTCGGCCAGTCGCCGCGCAATGTTTTGAGTTCCTGAAACCGGGGAACGACAACACTTGTAACTTCCGGTTGCCGATCCAAAAATTCCACCAGAATAACATCCTTCTCCTGGCTTGCCTCGCCAAAACCAATCGGTAAAGGCGAACCCGAATAGCGGACAACATCCGAGCCGCCAACACGCTGAGGAACATGCAAATGCCCAAGCGCCACGTAATCAATATCGTCCGGAAAAACGTCTTTTCGAACCTGAGCAAGCGACCCGATGTAAAGCTCGCGTGTGCCGTCGCCTTCTACCGTTTGGCCGCCCGCGGCAAACAAATGGCCCATCGCAACAATCGGAATGGTTTTTTCAAGCGTCGTCCGCTTTTGCAGGGCCGCTTCGCATACCTGACAGTAATGTTCTTTAATCCCTTCAAGGATTTTTCTTTCCTTGTCTTCGATGCTTTCCCCGGCCTCGGCGGTGCGGATATCGCGGTCCCGAAGATACGGAATCGCGCATACAATCAAACAGGGATCGCCGTCGGCGCCGGCAAGAACAATGACTTCCTCTTCCGGCTGCTCAGTCGCATAACCGACAACATGGATATTGAGAAATTTCAAGAGTTCCTTCGGAGCATTTAAAAATGACGGCGAATCGTGATTCCCGGCGGTGACAACAATATGGCGGTTTGAAGAAGCCGCCACCCGGCATAAAAACCGGTAATAAAGCTCCTGCGCGCGGTTGCTGGGCGTACTGCCGTCAAACACATCACCCGCCACCAGAAGGACATCAATATCCTCCCGCTCAATCAGGTCCGCCAGCCAGTTCAGGAAAGCGTCAAATTCCTCATAGCGCTTGCGCCCGTAAAGAGCGCGGCCAATATGCCAGTCGGAAGTATGGAGAAGTTTCATCGGATTCCCTTGTCCCGGCATTTTTTGTTTTTCAATGGCCTGGATGAAACCAGGCGTCTTTCCATGATTATTTGGACGCGCGGGACTTCGCGCTTATAGCAAGTTCAGGTCCACGGTTCAATCGGAAACTATCAGCATTCTGTAATTGACATACACCCGTATGTTTTGTATGGAGAACTGCGCCGTAAGGCGGAAACGGAAAATCCGCAGATGATTTGACTTAATGCCGGAGAACCATGTTTCTCCGATTAAGATTTAGATAATGAAAGGAGATTTTATGAAAGATGTAGTTATTGTTTCAGCATGCAGAACGGCTATCGGAACATTTGGAGGATCGTTAAAGAGCGTCATCGGCGCAAAGCTTGCCGCGGTCGTTATGAAAGAGGCCGTGAAGCGCGCCGGCATCGATCCGGCCATTATTAATGATGTCAGATTCGGCTGCTGTCTGGAATCCTGCAATACCCTGAACACCGCCCGCGTAGGCGCTCTGCTGGCCGGCATTCCGGACAGCGTACCCGCCGTGACGATGAACCGCGTGTGCATTTCCGGCATGGAGGCCGTCGTCAGCGGTGTGGCCATGATCAAAGCCGGAATGGCCGACGTGATTCTGGCCGGCGGCGTGGAGAGCATGTCCAACACGCCCTATGTCAATTTTGACGCTCGCTGGGGCTGCCGCCTTCAGGACAATGTTTTCATCGATTCAATGATCCGCGGCCTGCATTGCGGCTCGCACGTCATCCCCCTGTCCGACGACGGTCCCCTCAAATCCGGCCAGCCTTTTGAAAGCCTGAAGGGCAAGCCTTATATCATGGGTCACACCGCGGAAATGATTGCCCAGCTTTTGAACATCAGCCGCGAGGAAATGGATGAAGTGGCCCTGCGCAGCCATAACAATGTCGAGCGCGCCACCAAAGAAGGTGATTTCAAAGACGAAATCGTCCCGGTGGAAATTCCCCAGAAAAAAGGCAAACCGCCCCTGGTTTTCGACAAAGACGAACACTTCCGTCCCGGTATGACCATGGAGCAGCTGCAGGCCCTGCCGCCGGCCTTCATCCCCAAAACCGGCAAAGTCACGGCAGGCAACGCTTCGGGACTGAACGACGGCGCATCCGCCATGATCATCATGTCGGCGGAAAAAGCCAAAGAACTTGGTTTGAAGCCGATTGCCAGAATCAGGTCCGCCGGATATGGTGCCTGCCATCCTTCCGTGATGGGCTTGAGCCCGGTTCCGGCCGTCAAGGATCTGTTCAAGAGAGATCCGGGGCTTTCGATGGATGCTTTTGAGCTGATTGAACTTAATGAGGCATTTGCCGGTCAGTACCTCGGCTGCGAAAAAGAGCTGGGATTGAAGCGCGAAATCACCAATGTCAACGGATCGGGCATCGGTCTGGGACACCCGGTCGGCTCCACCGGCAGCCGCATCATGGTCACGCTGATTCATGCCATGAAAAAACGCGGCAAGACCCTCGGTCTGGCCACCATCTGCGGCGGCGGTGGCGTATCCCTGGCCACGGCGATTGAAATTCTCTAATTTTCCAACTTTAAGCAGGCGTTCAACTTAAACAAAAGCCCCTTTTTGTTCCTTCAAAAAGGGGCTTTTTATTGAACCGGATGAAATTGCCGACAATGGAAGCATTTCCTTCATGGCGCATCAAACGGCGGCCCTTTCCCTCTTGAACTAAATAAATATTTGCGCTAGGAAGACTGCAAATTATGGAAGGATACGGTTTATGAATTTCCAGCAGAAAAAAATCCGGCACATGCTGTCCGGCAAACAGGGGATTTTACTGGCTCATTACTACGTCAGACCCGAAATTCAGGAAATCGCCGACGTGCTTGGCGACTCGCTGGCGCTGGCCCAGGCGGCGGCGAAATCCGAGGCGCAGGTCATCGTCTTTGCGGGCGTGCACTTCATGGCGCAAAGCGCGGCCGTGCTCTCGCCTCAAAAAACCGTCCTGCTGCCCCGGCTGGACGCCGGCTGTCCACTGGCCGACATGGCCAGCCCGGACGCGGTCAAAAAAATGAGACAGGAACAACCGGAGGCTCTTTTTGTCACCTACATCAATTCCACCGCGGAAGTGAAAGCCGCCTGCGACATCTGCTGCACCTCATCCAATGCGCTGAAAATCATTCAATCATTGCCTCCGGAACGGAAAGTCGTCATGCTGCCCGACGGCAATCTGGCAAGACATGTCTCCTCCGTCACCGGCAAAGAAATCATCGCGTGGGAAGGCTGCTGTCCGATCCATCAGGCGCTGACCGCTGAGGATGTCGCGGCGCGCAAGCGGGAATACCCGCGGGCGCTGTTTGCCGCGCACCCGGAATGCCGTTCCGAAGTGCTGGCGCTGGCCGATTTTGTCGGCAGCACCTCGGCGATCCTTCAGTTCATCCGTGAATCGAACGTAAAGGAAATCATTATCGGCACCGAAGAAGGCATCCTGGCCCGGCTGAAAAAACACCATCCGGAGAAAACCTTTATTCTTGCCTCCCCCGCCCTTTTCTGCGCGGACATGAAAAAAATCACGCTGGATAATATCGAACAATCGCTAACGGCCATGCAGCCGGTGATCACCGTTTCTCAAGAGGTGAGCCTGGCCGCCAAAAAGGCTCTCGATAAAATGCTGGCGATTTCATAATCCGGCTGTTTTATTCATTTGGATGGCGCCCCTTGAGAAAAATTATTGATAAAAAAATCCGGCAAGAAGCCCTGCCCGTCAAATACCTTCTGGATTTAATTGAAAAAAAGACACCGGTCATCGACGTGCACGGGCTGGCAGGCGCGTCCCGTCCGCTTACGGCGGCGCTTTTGTTTGACCGGCTGGCCGCGCCTCTCACGGTTATTTGCCCGACACCCAAAGAAGCAGCCTTGTTTGTCAGCGATCTGACGCTCTTTCTGGATGAAGATGCAATCCTGCACTACCCGCCGCTGGATTTTCTTTCCATCGACATGTTCGCCCTCCAGCGGGAGGAAGAACTGGCCCGGCTGAATGTGCTGACCCGGCTGCAGGTGGACAGCCGCAAAATTATCGTCACCTGCCTTTCGGCCTGCCGTCAGAAAATCATGCCGTTTGCCGAATTTAATCAATACCTGAAAATTATCTCGACGGGGGATATTCTCCTGATGGAGGAATTTCCCGCCAGACTTCTGGCCGGCGGCTATCAGCGGGTTTCGCTTGTGGAAAACCCTGGCGAATTCAGCCTCCGCGGCAACATTCTGGATATTTTCCCGCCCACGGAGCTAAAACCGCTGCGTCTGGAAATGGCTGGCGACGAGGTTGAATCCATGCGCCGCTTTGATTGCTTATCGCAGCGCTCAGGACTTGCCGTGGATGCTTTCGTTCTCGGTCCGGCCGGTGAAATTCTGATCGACGAGGCAAGATTGCAAATCGCCGTCCGTAATGTCAAACGCCGGGCCGACGATCTGGATCTGCCGCGCGATCTGCGCAGCCGGCTTGTCGAAACACTGCGGCAGCAGTCCGCAACTTCTGTCAACCCGATCTTTCTTCCCCTGTTTTATGAAGATTATGATGTTGCGGACGGAGCTCTCCGTCAAAAACTTTCAAGCCTTTTTGATTACCTGCCGCAAAACTCCCTGTTTGTCTTTAACGATCCCCCGGCGATCAATCAGGCCGCGCAAAACGCCGCCGCCAATATCGATAAGCTGCTCTATAAGGCGAAAGCGGGCGGAAAGTTTTATCTGGAAAACGCCGGCGTTTATCTGGACGAAGAAGCGCTGCACGCCCGTCTGGCGGCCTTTCAGCAGATCCGGTTTTCCGGCCTGACGCTGGACGGCGGATCCACGCCAGCTCCCTGTGTCACCCTGGCCGCCGCCCGGAACAAGGTGACCGCCGAAACCGCAGCCGGCGAAGTCAAGGAAGAGGCGCTGCTGCGCAAGACCGCGGATGGAATCAAACACTGGCTGGCTCAAGGCATGCAAGTCTTCCTGATCTCGCCCACTCCGGAAGACGCCGCCAGGATGAAACATCTGCTGGCGGGCTATGATCTGCCGGCGCAAATTCTCCCTGCGGACAACCATCTTCTGCAAACTATCGATCATCCGGATGACGCCGCCTCGCTTCTGTTACAGGAAGGAAAACTGTCCGGCGGTTTTGTCTTCGAAACGATGGGCCTGGCGTTTTTCAGCGAGGAGGACATTTTTGTCAAAAAGACGCGCCGCCGCCTACGTCCGCCACGTGAAGGTTATTTCCTGAAATCTTTCGGTGATTTGACAGAGGGGGATTTTGTCGTGCACACGGATTTCGGCATCGGGGTTTACCGGGGCCTGCAAAAAATAACCGTGGGCGCAATCGAAAATGATTTTCTCCTCATTGAATATCTTGACGCCGACAAACTTTATCTGCCGGTCAATTCCCTGGAAAAGATTCAGCGCTATCTCGGACCGGACGGTTGCGCGCCGAAAATCGACAAAATGGGCGGAACGTCCTGGAACGCGGTCAAGGAAAGGGTCAAAAAGTCCGTCCGCGACGTGGCCGAGGAACTGGTGGCGATTTACGCCACGCGCGAGGCGATGGAGCGAAAATCCTTTGCGCCTCCCGATCGCGTCTATGAAGAGTTCTGTTCAACCTTTGCTTTTGAAGAAACACCCGATCAGCTCAAAGCCATTGAAGACATCCACGCCGACATGGATGACGCCAAACCGATGGACCGGCTGATCTGCGGAGACGCCGGGTTCGGCAAAACAGAAGTCGCGCTCCGGGCGGCGTTCCGGGCGGTGATGGACGGCAGGCAGGCGGCGCTCCTGGCGCCCACCACCATTCTGGCCGAACAGCATCATGCGACTTTCTCGCAGCGTCTGGGCGATTTTCCCGTTCGCGTGGAAGCGCTCAACCGCTTTAAAAGCTCCGCCGACATCAAAAAGACACTGGCGGATCTGCGCCTGGGGAAAGTGGACATCGTCGTCGGCACGCACCGGCTGCTCCAGAAGGATGTGGAATTCAAAGATCTGGGGCTGGTGATTATCGATGAAGAGCAGCGCTTCGGCGTGTCGCACAAAGAAAAATTGAAAAAGATGCGGGCCCTCGTCGATGTGCTGACCCTCTCGGCCACCCCGATTCCGCGCACACTGCATCTTTCGCTGGTCGGCATCCGCGATCTGTCCATTATCAATACGCCGCCGGAAGAACGCCAGCCGATTAAAACCTATGTTCTCGAATTCGATGAAGACACCATCAAGTCTGCGGTGGAAAGCGAACTGGCGCGCGCCGGACAGGTGTTTTTTGTCCACGACCGGGTGCGCTCCATTTATTCCATCGCCCGCCTGGTGCAGCGGCTGGCGCCGCAGGCCAGAGTCGGAGTTGTCCACGGACAGATGAAACCGGCGGAGATCGAGAAAGCCATGTCGCAGTTTATCCGCCGGGAAATGGACGTGCTGGTTTGCACAACAATTATCGGCTCGGGACTGGATATTCCGTCGGCCAACACCATCATCATCAACCGCGCCGATCGTTTCGGCCTGGCGCAGCTTTACCAGATCCGGGGCCGCGTGGGCCGGGGCAATCAGGAAGCCTGCGCCTATCTGCTCTTGCCGAAGGGCGCTCTCCTGTCGCGCGACGCCTTAAGAAGGCTTCAGTCCATCAAGGAATTTTCCGAACCTGGCTCCGGGTTCCGCATCGCTTACAACGATCTGGAAATCCGCGGGGGCGGCAATCTGCTGGGCCTTTCGCAGGCGGGGCATATCTCCGCCGTCGGCTACGAGCTTTATACCGAACTGATGGAAAAAACAGTCCGGGAAATCCAGGGAAACGCGGCGCCGGTCGAAGAAGCGCCCCCGGAAATTCAAATGGGCATTTCCGCCTTTCTCCCCGAAGATTATGTGCAGGACGTTCACCAACGTCTGATGCTCTATAAAAGGATTTCCCTGGCGGCGACTCCCGAAGACCTCCAGGAGATTCGCAACGAACTGGCAGACTGCTATGGCCCTCCGCCCCAGACGGCGGATAATCTTTTGCGCGTGATTGGCATCCGCAATTATTTAACGCCGCTGAAAGCAAAAAAAATGGGATACGACGGCAAATACTTTTATCTGTTTTTCCGGGAAACATCGCCGATTGATCCGGGCAAAATTATCGCCATCTCCCGAAAGAAAATCAAGGGCTTACGCTTCACGCCCGATTTCCGGCTGTTTTTGCCCGCCGCTGCGGCGACCGCGCCGGAAATTCTGGATCAGGCCGAGCATCTTTTAAAGATGCTTGCCCAATAATCATTATCACGATATACAGCGCCATGAAAAACATACCGCCGTCCGGATCAAATAAATTAATAAAACAAATCAAATGGTTAATGCCTCTGGCCTTGCTGGGCGCCCTGTGCCTGACGGCATCCTGCGATAATGAAAAATTCCGCAGCCGGAAAACCGTCGCCACGGTTAATGGTGAAAAAATCTATCTGGATGAATATCGTGAGCGTTTGAACGCCCAAAAAGGCATTCTTTCTCCCCAGTTCTTTCCGGATTCACTGAAAAAACAGCGTCTTCTGGAAGAGGAAATTCTGGAATCCATGATCACGGAAAAAATTGTCCTCCAGCGCGCCCGAGAGCTGAACCTCTCCGTCAGCCAAACGGAGCTGGACGGAAAATTAATGAATATGCGCAAAGACTACGGCGACAATTTTTTTGATTTGCTCCGCGCGCAAAATGTGCGATATGAATCATGGCGTGAAGAACTCAAAAAAGAGATGCTGATGGACAAGCTGGTGGCCGCAGACGTCAATGCGCGGATCAGTGTTTCGGAAAAAGAAGCGGAGAATTATTTTCACGCCCATCCCGGCGCTTGCCGGACGGAAATGCGTATCCGGGCACTGCAAATTGTTGTGCGGGACCCGCATAAAGCCGGGGAAATTAAGACCCGCCTGGATCAGGGCGAGGATTTTTCCGCCGTCGCGGCCCGGGAATCCCTGGGACCGGAAGCGTCCCGCGGAGGCAACCTGGGCTTGATTGCGCGGCGGACCCTCCCGGAACCGCTGGACAAAACGCTTTTTAAGCTGCCGGCGGGCAAAATAAGCCCGATTGTCAGAAGCGCCTATGGATGGCACATTTTTAAGGTGACCGAAATCCATCCGGCCGGAACAAGGTCTTTTGCCGATTGCCGGAAAGATATTATGGCCGGTCTCCGGGCGCAAAAGGAAGACGCGGCGTTTGCCGCCTGGCTGGAAGAATTGAAGCTCAGGGCCGCTGTCAGAAAAGAACGCACATTCTCCGGCGGATGACTCAAAAATAAATGAAGCAGGGGGACATACCGTGAAGGTTTTGAAAACAGGCGTCACGATCATCTTAGCAATTTTATTGATGAATGGAATGGTTACCGCCGAAGTGACGGACAGAATCGTCGCCGTGGTCAATGACGACATCATCACGCTCAGCGAACTCAACCGGGCGTTTGAACCATATGCCAAAAGAATTGAGGCCACCTATCACGGCAACGACAAGGAAGCTGTTTTGAAGCAGAACAAAGCCGCTTTCCTGCAACGGCTGATCGATCAGATCCTGATTGAACATGAAGCAAAAAAGGCGGGCTTGGGCGTCGCCTCCATCAAAGACGAGGAAGTGATGGACGTGCTTAGAAACATGCTGGCCAAAAACAACGTATCCATGGAAAACTACTTAAAAAAATTGGTTGAGGAAGGAAGCTCTCTGGACAACGTCAAAAAGGAGATCACCGCGCAGATGCTGCGCATGAGGCTGCTCAGGAGAGAAGTGCAGTCCAAAATTCTGGTCACCGACGAAGAAATCGGCGAGTATTACAACAAACACCGCCAGGATTATGAGGGAAAGGAAGCGGTCCATATCCGCCAGATCTTACTGCCGGCCTCCAAAGAGGCGGGAACCATGATGCGGGAAAGTGTCAGACAGCAGGCCAGGCAGTTGCGGGAACGCATTCTTCAAGGCGAGCCGTTTGAAATGCTGGCGGCGCAATATTCCAAAGAACCGGCCGCGGCCCAGGGCGGAGATATCGGCTTTGTGGAAAGAGGCGTGATCCTGCCGCAGGTGGAGCAGGCCGCTTTTGCCCTTTCTCCGGGCCAGCTAAGCGAGGTCATTGAATCAGATATGGGATTCCACATTATCGCCGTTGTCGATAAGCGGGGAGAAGGATTTAAACCCCTGCCCATGGTGCGCAATGAAATTAAAGCAAAAATTGAAGACGAAAAAGTCTCTAAAAAATATGATGAATGGATTGAAGGCCTCCGTAAAAAATCCTTCATTGACATCCGGCTTTAGGAAACAGTCAAGCATCCGATGGATTCCATAAGAATCAAGGGCGCGTCCCAGCATAATCTGAAAAAGGTCAGTCTGGATATTCCCCGCGACAAGCTGGTAGTCATCACCGGCGTTTCCGGTTCGGGCAAGTCATCCCTGGCATTCGACACCATTTACGCCGAGGGCCAGCGCCGCTATGTCGAATCCCTCTCGACCTATGCGCGCCAGTTTATCGGCCAGATGGACAAACCGGACGTGGAATCCATCGAAGGCCTTTCGCCCGCCATCGCCATCGAACAGCGCGCGGCCAGCCATAACCCGCGTTCCACCGTGGGAACGGTGACTGAAATATACGATTACTTCCGTCTGCTGTTCGCCGGCATCGGCGTCTGCCACTGCCCTGAATGCGGACGGGAAATTCAATCGCAAACCATTGACGTTATTCTGCAAAACATTCTCAGCTTGCCCGAAGGCGCGCGTTTCAGTGTTTTGGCGCCGCTGGTGCGCGGAAAAAAAGGCGAGTTCGCCAAAGAACTGAAAAAACTGCAAAAGGAAGGATTCGCCCGCGTCCGCATTGACGGTGAAATCCGCGACCTGTCCGAAGACATTGTCCTGGCAAAAACCAAACGCCATCACATTGACTTGATTGTCGACCGCCTGATCCTCAAAAACGGAATCCGCAAAAGGCTGCGGGACTCCCTGGAAATCGCCATGGCCAAAAGTGACGGTCTGGTCCGGATCGTCACCACGGAAGGCTCTGAAACCCTTTATTCGGAAAAATACGCCTGCCCCGACTGCGGCGTCAGCATGCCGTCGCTTGCCCCCCGCATGTTTTCTTTCAATACGCCCTACGGCGCTTGTCCGCAATGCAACGGCCTGGGATCGCGCATGCACTTCGCCGAGGATCTGGTGACGCCGGATGTGAGCCTGTCATTGCGTGAAGGCGCGATCGCGCCCTGGGCAAACCGCAACTCGCCCTACTATGCCAGCTTTCTTGATTCTCTGTCCTCGCACTATCAATTCGATCTGGATCTGCCGTTTCATCAACTGCCGGAAAGAATCCGCCATGCGCTGCTTTACGGATCCGGAACGGAAGCCGTCAAGTTTCATTACGACCGGGACAACACGCGCTATTTCGCTGAACGCCCGTTTGAAGGAGTTATCAAACAACTGGAACGCCGCTGGAAAGAAACAACCTCCACGGCGGTGCGCAACGACCTGGCCCGTTTTATCGACTTGCGGCCCTGCGAAGCCTGCCAGGGCGCGCGGCTGAAAAAGGAAACCCTGGCCGTAACGGTGGGCGGCAAGAATATTTACGATCTCTGCCTGATGCCCATCCGCGCATGCTTCCAGTTTTTTGAAAGCCTGACCATTTCCGCGCAGGAGGCGTTGATCACCGAACGCGTCCTCAAGGAAATCAAAAGCAGACTTTCCTTTCTCCTCAACGTCGGCCTGGATTATTTAAGCCTGGCGCGTTCCACTGCCACGCTTTCCGGCGGCGAGTCCCAGCGCATCCGGCTGGCCACGCAAATCGGCTCCGGCCTGATGGGTGTTTTGTATGTGCTCGACGAGCCGACCATCGGCCTTCACCAAAGAGACAATCTGCGGCTGATTGACACGCTGAAAAAACTGCGCGACATGGGCAACACCGTTTTGGTGGTGGAACATGACGCGGATATGATGCTGGCCTGCGATCATATTGTCGATATGGGGCCGGGCGCGGGCGTGCACGGCGGCGAAGTAATTTTTCAGGGCGCGCCCGCTGAGGCGCGGCAAAGCGAAGCGTCGCTCACCGGCCAATATCTGTCCGGCAGAAAATCCATCGCCCCTCCCGCCAAAAGGCGCTTCCCCTCAGGACGCCATATCATTCTGGAAGGCGCTTCGGAAAACAATCTTCAAAACATTGACATCAAGATTCCGACGGGCGTTTTGACGGCGGTCACGGGCGTATCCGGTTCTGGTAAAAGCACTATGGTGATTGAAACGCTTTACAAAGTCATGGCGCGGCGTTTGACCGGACAGAGCGGCTCCATGGGAAAAATCAAACGGGTCAAAGACATGGGAGGCATCGATCGGGTCATCATGATCAATCAGCAGCCGATCGGACGGACGCCCCGGTCCAATCCCGTCACTTATACCGGCATCTTTTCCTACATACGCGATCTTTTCACCGGTCTTCCGGAAGCGCGCATGCGCGGCTTCCAGCCGGGGCGCTTCAGCTTCAACGTCAAAGGCGGAAGATGTGAAGCCTGCGAAGGCAACGGGTTGCTCAAAATTGAAATGCACTTCCTGCCGGATGTCTATGTCACCTGCGATGTCTGCCGGGGCAAGCGCTTTAACTCAGATACGCTGGACATCAAATACAAGGACAAAAGCATCGCCGACGTGCTGGACATGACCGTCTCGCAGGCGCTGGACTTCTTTTCCAATATCCCGTCCCTCAAAGCGCATCTGCAATTACTGGCTGACGTGGGACTAGGGTACATCCGCCTGGGACAGCCGGCCACAACCCTGTCCGGCGGCGAGGCGCAGCGCATCAAACTGGCGCGGGAACTGGGCAAAAAAACGAACAGCAATACTCTTTATATTCTGGACGAACCCACGATCGGCCTGCACTTTGCCGATATCCAGAGACTGCTCGACGTACTGATGCGGCTGGTGGACATGGGCAACACCATGGTGATCATCGAGCATAATCTGGACGTCATCAAGAACGCGGATCATGTGATTGACCTGGGTCCCGAAGGCGGCCCGGGCGGAGGCCGGATCGTTGCTGCGGGGACGGTTGAGGACATAGCGGGCCACGAACAATCCGCAACCGGTTGTTTTTTAAAAAACATTCTCGCTGAACAGAAAAACCGTCCAGACAGACTTCCCGGCAGGAAGTAAACGGCATAAGCCGGCCCCCGGCAGCGCCCTGCCGCTTCATCAATCAATGTTGCCGGGGCAAGGGGTTTCGTCAGCCCATTTTATGCTTTTTTTCTCTGGCGTATTCTGCTAAGGTTTTTTCCTATTTACCAAAAGGATAAAGTTCAAAAATAGCAGGCAAAAAACAACAAGGGGCTATGTGAAAATAAATATATGAATTCATTACCATTCAATAAATTAAAATACAGGCATTCCCTTTTGCTGATCGATGACGAAGAAGCCATTCTGGATATCATGACCATGATGCTGGAAGATGAAGGATATGACTTGCACACGGCGCATTCCGCTGAAGAAGGGCTTAAAATTTTAAAGGAATCCCCTATTTTTTCCCTGATTATCTCCGATCAGATGATGCCGGGCATGACGGGCGTTCAGTTTTTCACACAGGCCCGGAAAATCTGCCCGAACGCCCTGCGCGTGCTTTTAACCGGTTACACTGACACGGATGCGATCATCGACGCCATCAACAACGGCGGCATTCATCTGTATATCACCAAGCCCTGGCAAAAAAGCGAGTTAATTTACGCGATAAACCAGTTACTGGCCAAGGCGGAACTGATGATCGAAAACCGGCTGCTCAATGAACTGGTCAGAAAGCAGAATGCGGAATTGCTCGAACTCAATAAAAGTCTGGAAGAAAAAGTACGCATCAAAACGCTGCATTTAAGTCAAAGGGCGGAGGAGCTCAAAGCCAGTTTCGAAAAGACGAGGCTCATTCTGGAAGGAACCGTGCTGGCCATGTCCAAAATTGTGGAAAGCCGGGACCCCTACACAGCAGGCCATGAGCAACAGGTCGCCCGCATCGCCTGCATTATCGCGCAGAAAATGGCCTTGCCCGAACACCAGGTGGAAACCATCCGGATCGCCGGGCAGCTTCATGATATCGGCAAAATGTCCGTCCCCTCCGAAATTCTGACCAAACCCGGACGTTTAAGCCGTCTGGAACTGGAGATGGTCAAAACCCACTCTCAAAATGCCCATGATATCATCAAACCTATTGAGTTCCCCTATCCCATTGAGCAGATTATCCTGCAGCATCATGAACGATTAGACGGCTCCGGCTATCCGCAGGGATTGAAAGGGGACGACATTATTCTGGAAGCACGGATTGTCGCTGTCGCCGACGTGATTGAAGCCATGTCCGCGCATCGCCCTTACCGCCCCGCACTGGGCATTGAAGCCGCCATGGAAGAAATCACCATTCATCGCGGCATCCTTTACGATCCCCAAGTCGTCGATGCTTGTATTGCGATTTACCAGGAAAATCCAAAGGAATTTCTGCCGTCGCAGGACTGATTTTTTAAAACAGCTCAACATTATCCCCCAGATCGCCGCCGTCATTTCCGGCTGCTTGAGTTGCGGGTGAAATTTTCTCCGGTTGCGCGACGTCTGCCGCTGCTCCCGGCTTTTGCGCCTGTCCTCCCGTGGAAGCCATATGCGTGGCCCTTTCGCTGTGCATCGTATATTTTCCGGATACCTCTTCGAGATAACCGTCCTTCCGCCCTTCCGTTCTTTTTTCTCCGGCCGCCCTTACTCCATGAACTGTCGCGCGCAGATAGTTTACGACTTGCACAAGCCCTGAACTTATTTTTTCATGAACATGCACACCGTCCACAAGATCTCCGATATCGTTCGCCAGCAATACGCCGGATTGTTCCATGCGCGGCAACAGGGCGGCAAGCTCCGATTCCATTTTCTTCAGGGGAGCCAGTATCGTGACAAAATCTGCGCGGATTCGCGTTAACTGCCCGCCGCCTTCGGCGTCCGCCATGCCGGACAGCCGCCCGGCGTTCTCCGCAACCTCCTGCAGCGAGGACATGATGCTTTGCACCATCGATGATGTTTCCATCGACAGTTGATGAATGGCTTCCGCCAGCACTCCCAGGGTAGCCCCACGTTCTCCGAGATGCGCCGCATGGACGCGGGCGTTGACAGCCAGACGCTGCATTTCAATGCCGATTTTTTCCATATCTTTCACAAAAGCAGACATGCCCATCGCCGTTTTGGACAAAGCGGACATGGCCGCCGTCAAATCCTGTTTGATGCGCGCCACTTCGTCCGCGTAGCCGGCAAGAACGTTGACATCTTTTTCCACCTGAGCAAGAAACGTATCTTTCCCGCCGCCATTGTGGCCGGTAACCAGCAGAATATTCCTGGAAATCTCCACGGCATCTTTCATAACCAAACGGAGGCTTTGTAAAATTCTTTCCATCGCCTCCATCAGACCTTGCTCGGCGCTCGAGATCTGCGCCGCCTGCAAATCAAACAGATCGGCGATCAAATCCGTTCGCCGGTAAACGCCTGAAGTTGCGCCTCTGGCTGGCGCTGCCTGATGATTTAATATTCTCAGGAAAGGCAGCGTCTTTTTTTCCCTTTCCCAGACATCCAGTTTTTGCGGCAGGCCTTCCAGCGCTTCGCGGGCATGGTCCACGCGTTGACGGGTGATATCATGAAATTGCAGAGACTGAACCACTTCGCCGACATTTTGTGATATACGATCCCACGTCTGAGAAATGCCGGAAATCGTTTTGGACGACACGATATTCTTCTCCGAGATTGCCGACAGGTTGGCGTTGATTTTTTTCGAAATCAGCGTGGCCTGAACTTTCTGCCGCTCATCACTTTTTTCAATCAAGGCGATATCATCCTTCAGAGAAAAAACAGCCGAGCCGGCCTGATCGGCCAGAGATTTGATGATCCGGCCGATAACATTGGCAAGCCGTCCGACATCTTCCGAGAGTTTGTGAAACGATGTATCATCCAGCCCGAGACGGGCGATCTCAATTTTGATAAAATTACATAACACATTCAAATTACGGACAACTTTTTCAAAATCCTCAAGCGGTTTCCGGAGCGCGTCAAAATGCTCTAAAATCACGCGAATCGTATTTTTTTCTTCGAACATGCCTCCGGAAAGACTGCCGGTAATGGTTGATATTCCGCTGAATTTTTCATAAACATCCTTCATCTCCCGGCCGGAAATTTTTCCCGCGATTTGCGACGCCATACAGGAAAGATCGTTTGCCCGTTGATGAAACTCCTGTATTTTTTCGCCGATGGCCAGAAATTCTTTTTCCGTCGAAGAAACAATTGTTTCCAGAATGCGAATATTAGGCTCCAATTCGCCGATGATCAATCGCGCGCCGCTTAAATGAAACCGTTTCAGGATATTGGAAATCATCATCTTTTACCCTTTGCTGACTGTAAAAAAGGCTGCGGACAGCCAACTGATATCAAACCGCCGCAACTGATTGACGGCAAATGCCATAACCAGGATGGACTTAAGCATTTTAAATGCCATAACCGTCACAAATGGCAGAAAATAAAAAAATATAATGATATTGCATCAATATATACAGGACGGACTGTTCCTGAGCCGTACCGCCGTCTATTATTTTTCTTCTTCATATTGATTTTTCCAATCTTCGAGGAAATATTCCAGCATTGCAGGACACTGAATTAACAAGGATATTGACTTGACTCTCCGGGAACATGCGTGTAAATATTTTTTCATAATAGTCAGTTTTGATTATGAAATCAGGAACCAGGCGGAGGATTTAAACCAGATGGCAAGGATTCTGATCATTGATGATGATCAAGGCATGTGCAAGATGCTGTCCCGCAAAATCAAATCCATGGGGCATGAGGTGGATTGCGCGCAGACGATAGACGAAAGCATGAAAATGATATCGGCTTCACCCTATGATGTCGCCTATCTCGATGTCCATCTGCCTGACGGAAACGGCCTTGACGCCCTGCCTCCGATTAGAAAAGCATTGCCTTCCGGCGAGGTTATTATCATCACCGGCCTGGGCGACCACAAAGGCGCAGAACTGGCAATTAAGAACGGCGCCTGGGATTATATTGAGAAGCCGTCCACCATTAATCTGATGGTTTTGCCGCTGCTCAGAATCCTGCAATATAAGGAAGCCTCCACAATGCCGGAAGAGCGGTTAGCCCTGAAAAGGAACGGGATTATCGGCAAAAGCCAGGGAATCAAAAATAGCCTGGGACAGGTGGGCCAGGTCGCCCCATCCGATGCCAATGTGCTGATCACCGGAGAGACAGGCACGGGAAAAGAACTGTTCGCCTGGGCGATTCATCAGAATTCATCACGCGCCCACAGGAATTTTGTCATTGTGGATTGCACCATCCTGACGGAAACACTGGTGGAAGGCATCCTGTTCGGACATGAGAAAGGAGCGTTTACCAGCGCAGACCGGATGCGGGAAGGCTTGATCGAACAGGCGGACGGCGGCACGCTTTTCCTCGACGAAGTTGGAGAGCTTCCCTATTCCGTGCAGAAGTCATTTCTGCGCGTACTGCAGGAGCATCGTTTCCGGCCGCTGGGCAGTAAACATGAATTATCCAGTGATTTTCGCCTTGTCGCGGCGACAAACCGCGATCTCGACAAAATGGTTGCGGCAGGCGAATTCCGCGAAGATCTTCTGTTCCGCATCCGTTCTTTCGTCATTCAACTGAAACCCTTAAGAGAGCGCATGGATGATATCGAGGAGCTGGTCACCTATAAAATCGGCATTAATTTCGAACGCCACGGCACAAAAATGATGAATCCGTCTTCCGACTTTTTGCAGGCGCTCAAGGCCTATGACTGGCCCGGCAATGTCCGGGAGCTCTTCAGCGCCGTTGAACAGTCCATCCTCATGGCGAAAAACCGTTCCGTCTTATTTCCCATCGACTTGCCCGATCACATCCGCATCAGACTCTCGCAATCAAATCTGAGCAGAAACGTTGAGCAGCCGGCAGATCAGAAAAATGAGGCGCCTTCCCAAAGTTCCGTCCGCGCCAGCCTTCAAGAAGTCCGGGAGGCCGCCGTCCGCAGCGCCGAGAAAGACTATTTGCATGAGCTGAAAGTAGTATCCGGAAATAATATCGACAAGGCCTGCGTCATTTCTGGCCTCTCCCAATCCCGGCTGTATTCACTACTGAAAAAATATCATATTAAATTTTCGTAACGGCCCGTCATGGCTTTTCGTCCGCCGGAACAAAACGCCTGCATTGAACCGGCATATTTCATCCCCGGCAAAGCTTGAGTTTGCGCGGACAATGAATTCCCCTGGCGCGAAAGCCCTGCAACATGTCCATCGGATCAACGGAAAGCAAAGATCCGCAGAATGGGCAGCGATAGTGCATTCTGCAACGGTAAGGATCATGTCCCAAATGCAAAAACAATAAAGATGCGTCCGATTTATGATGCACGAACAGATTTCCCGCTTTTCCCTCACAACCACAGACATCACATACGATAGAAATCATCGGATTCCATTCCTTATTCAACGATGCAATTCCCGGCTGATGTATTTGTTTGCAGCTATACAGGAAAAAGCATTGACCATGCCAGAAGCAACAACATTTCCCGCCATTAAAAAAAGCGGCATTATTACGATGGAATACATTTTCTATGCTTCACGAAAACCGGTTTGATCCCGGCAAATGCTTATGTTCCGCGCGCCGCATAATTCCATCATCGCGGGAATAATTCCTTCGTTGCAGTAAAACAACTCCTGACCGGTATTTCTTCTTGCCCAACAACAATTATTTCTCAAGGCGCAAGAAAATCAGTCCGCGGAAAAGCGCCTCAGGCAGGAAGACGAACACACCACAACACATGTGAATAACAACTAATTCAATATCTTACGACTCAAATGCAGCTCGTCTTACAAAATGGCGTCGTTATTGCAGCACTCTGTCGGCATGAAACATTTGTATTGGTCTTCAATTGAGGAGAAAGATTCCATGAACGTTTTTTTTCTCTCCGACATGAAAAGCGACACCCGGAAGCGGCTTCAAAGGGTGTTGCAGTACATGCTGCCGAAAAAAAACATTAAATATATCAAATCGGTGAAAGAGCTTGAAAAAAATCTGCGGACATCCAGCCATAAACTGTCACTCGCCGTCATTTTACATGTCGGCAAAACAAGACTGCAGAGTCTTTTTTCCATTCAAAAACTGCTTGAAGACACAAGTATTATCTTGATCCTGAAGGATAAGGACGCGGAAACCATTTCTCTGGGACACCACTTGCGGCCCAGGTTTATCACTTTCGCCGACAGCGATTTTCTGGATGTCGCATCCGTCTTAATTAAGATGAAAGAAAAAATGTGTACGAATGAGGCGCTCCAATGACTTTCCTGCAAAAAAACGATGATGACCTGGGAAAACTGGTATTACAGGGAGAACTTACCCTGGACCACATCCGGCCGCTGCAAGACAGCCTGAAGAATGCACTGGACACGGTGCGCAGCCTGGATATTGATATGGAAGACGTTACGGAAATCGACCTGTCTTTTTTACAGATCCTCTGCGCGGCCCACCGGACGGCAATGAAAACGGGCAAAACATTGAAACTGGCCGGAGGGCCGCCAAAAGTCTTCCAGCAAGCCATGGATGACAACGGATATTCCCGGCAAAGCGGCTGCAGCCTCGACGCCGGAAAAACATGTTTATGGGTGAGAAGATAGTGTTGTAGCGCCCCTTCGTTCCGGAGGAGCAAAACTGACGTAGATCTTTTCAGAAGGAAAAGAAAATGGGCAAAGTAATTATGACGGTGGATGATTCCGCATCAGTAAGACAGATGGTTTCCTTCACCCTGAAACAAGCAGGTTTTGAAGTTCTGGAGGCGTGCGACGGCCAGGATGCATTAAACAGGATGACGGGCACCGCCATCCACATGATTATCACCGATTTGAACATGCCCAGGCTGGACGGCATCGGTCTGATCAAAGGCGTGCGGGCGCAGGCGGTTTATAAATTCATCCCCATTGTCATGCTGACGACGGAATCTCAGATCGAAAAAAAACAGGAAGGCAAACAAGCCGGCGCAACCGGCTGGATTGTGAAACCGTTTAAGCCGGATCAGCTCTTGGCGGTTGTCAGAAAGGTGCTGGGATAATGGACCCGCATGCGGATGCATTTAAAGAAGAGGCTTTTGAACTGCTGACGGAATTGGAAAGCTCCCTGCTGGCGCTGGAAAAAAACCCGGAGGACGCCGAGCTGATTGCAGGCATCTTCCGTTCCATGCATACGATCAAGGGTTCAGGCGCCATGTTTGGATTTGACGAGGTCGCCTCATTCACCCATGATATTGAAACAGTCTATGACCTGCTGAGAAACAAAAAAATTGTCGCGGACAAAGCGCTGGTCGGTCTGACCCTGACCGCCTGCGACCAGATTCGAAAAATGGTGGAAGGCAGGGAAGAAATCGATCGCCATAACATTGAAGCACAGACGGCGGCCTTTAAAGAATTTATTCCCGTAACGGAAGAAAAAACGCCGGCGGCGCGAAAAGATCGGAGGAAAGAAACTCCCGACACCGGCCGTCTGATCGTTTACCGGATCCGCTTTGCGCCGGCGAGCAATATCTTCAGCAGCGGCGCCAAACCATCCCTGCTGCTGCGGGAGCTGCGGGAACTTGGAGAATGCATCATCATTGCCCAGACGGACAACATTCCCCTCCTCCACGAAATGGATCCGGAAGCTTGTTATACTTACTGGGATATTATTTTAACTACCAGCCAGAGCATCAACGCCATCCGTGATGTTTTCATTTTTGTCGAAGATGAAAGCCTGTTGAAAATTGAAGTAATCGATGAAGGAAGGGAAAAATCCTCCCCTGAATACAAAAAGCTGGGTGAAATCCTCGTCGAAAGAGGCTATCTCGGCCAGGACGACGTTAATCAGGCGTTAAGCAGCCATAAAAAATTCGGCGAGCTGCTGGTGGAATCGGGAATCGTCGCTCCGGATAAGATTCATGCGGCGCTGGCGGAACAGCAACACATCAGGGAAGTCCGGGAAATGCGTCGCAACGCGGACATATCGGCAACCATCCGCGTGCCGGCCCAGAGGCTGGACGCGCTCGTCAATCTGGTCGGAGAAATGGTCACCATCCAGTCTCGTTTGTCCCAGATATCATCCGGCGCGCATAATACGGACCTTCTGCTGGTGGCGGAGGAAGTGGAACGGCTGGTTGCCGAATTGCGTGACAACACCATGAGTATCCGCATGCTGCCCATCGGCAACACGTTCAGCAAATTTAAAAGACTGGTTCATGATCTTGCGGCGGAACTGGGCAAGGAAATCAACCTTGTCACCAAGGGCGGCGAAACGGAACTGGACAAAACCGTTATTGAAAAACTAAATGATCCGCTGGTGCATTTGATTCGCAACAGCGTCGATCATGGCATCGAAGCGCCCGATGTCCGGCGCGGCAAGGGAAAACCGGCGGCCGGCACGGTGCGGCTCATTGCCGAACATTCCGGTTCACACGTTTTAATCCATATTTCCGATGACGGAGCGGGCATCGACGCCGAAGCGGTTCGCCGTAAAGCATTGGACAAAAACATCATCGCCGGTGACGCTAATCTATCAGAAAAGGAAATCCTCGCGCTTATTTTTTCTCCCGGGTTTTCGCTCGCCAAAACCGTTACCAGCGTTTCAGGCCGGGGCGTCGGCATGGACGTCGTGAAAAGAAGCATCGATTCCCTTGGCGGCGCAATCGATATTGTCAGCCAGCCGGAACAGGGCGCGACCTTCACCCTCAAACTTCCGCTGACGCTGGCGATCATCGACGGATTGCTTGTCAAAACCGGAGAATCCTTCTTTGTCATTCCGCTGGCCGCCATTGAAGAATGCGTGGAGCTGACCCGCGCAGCCATCGAAAAAGCGCACGGCCGTCACCTGATTCAAATTCGCGGGGAAATGGTGCCTTACATTCCGCTTCGCGAGCGCTTCGCCATCCCCGGAAAAGCGCCGGATATTGAACAGATCATCATTAACCGCGTGGGAGACGACCGGATCGGACTGGCCGTTGATCAGGTCATCGGAGAACATCAGACGGTAATCAAGAATCTGGGCAAATTCTACCGGCACACCAGGGAATTATCAGGCGCCACCATCCTTGGAGACGGAACGGTCGCCCTGATCATTGACATCCCGCAATTGACGCAACAGGCCGCCGGGAAAGCCCGTCAGCATTAAAAAGCGCTTTTTTACACGGGAAGCATCTCCCGATTCGCGGAAACATGAAAATGCCGGATGAACGCAAATGGCCATATTGATCCAACATGGCCAAATAAAATAAAGGAGCCTTAAAATATGCTATCAAGACTGAAATTATCAACAAAGCTGATTTTACAGGTAACCATCATTTTACTGTGCTTTTCATTGGTGCTGGCGTGGACTTTTCTGCAATTCCGGGAACGTGTTTACCAGGAAAAAATGCTGGCGACAAAGCACGTCGTACATGTGGCATACAGTCTTGTGGCTCAATACGACGAAAGCGTGAAAAAAGGCGCCATGAAACTGGCTGACGCGCAAAAACTGGCCCTCCGGGACGTACAAAATCTGCGTTACGACAAGAATGAATATTTCTGGATTAATGATTTGACGCCCAGAATGATCATGCATCCCTTCAATCCGGAATTAAACGGCGTGGATGTCTCGGATAAGAAAGATCCGACTGGAAAAAGATTTTTCATGGAATTTGTCAATGTGGCCAGGGAAAAAGGAGAAGGCATGGTGGAATATCAATGGCCGAAAGCGGGAGAAACCATCCCCTCTGATAAAATCTCCTATATCGCCCTCTATAAACCCTGGGGATGGATCATCGGTTCGGGAATTTATATCGATGACGTCCAGAAAGATCTGGCCAAGGTCACTTACATCATCGGCGGCGTCATCATTCTGGTTGTCTTGGGAAGTCTGCTCCTCGCCTTTTTAGTGACGCGCAGCATTACCGTTCCCGTCAATAAAATGGTCGCCGTGTCCAAGAAACTTGCGACCGGCGATATTGACGTTCAGGTGGATGTCAATTCCAAGGATGAAATCGGCATGCTGGCGCAGGCTTTTCGTGATATGATCGAAAACATCCGGCAGTCGGCGCAATCGGTCGCGCGGATCGCCGACGGGGATTTAACCGTGGAGATCAAGCCCCATTCCGAAAAAGATCTGGCGGCCGTCAGCATGCTGAACATGGTCACCAGGCTCCGGAACGTTTTTCATGATGTCAAATCGGCGGCGAACAATGTGGCGTCGGGCTCAGAGCAATTGAGTTCATCCTCCGTTGAAATGTCGCAAGGGGCGACGGAACAGGCCGCGTCGGCGGAAGAAGTTTCCTCCTCCATGGAGCAGATGATTTCCAACATCAAGCAGAATGCCGATAACGCCCAGCAGACTGAAAAAATCGCCATCAAGTCGGCGCAGGACGCCAAGGAGGGCGGCAAGGCCGTCGGGGATACCGTAAAAGCCATGAAGGAAATCGCCGGCAAGATTTCCATCATTGAAGAAATCGCGCGCCAAACCAATCTGCTGGCGCTGAACGCCGCCATCGAAGCGGCCCGGGCAGGCGACCACGGCAAAGGTTTCGCCGTCGTCGCCTCGGAAGTCCGCAAACTTGCGGAGCGCAGTCAGACGGCGGCCGGGGAAATCAACAAGTTGTCCGCCAGCAGCGTCCTGATTGCCGAACAGGCAGGCCAAATGCTGGACAGAATGGTGCCGGACATTCAAAAAACCGCGGACCTTGTCCAGGAAATCAGCGCCGCCAGCAAAGAACAGGATGCCGGAGCCGAACAAATCAACAAAGCCATTCAACAACTCGATCAAGTGATTCAACAAAATGCATCCGCTTCCGAAGAATTATCCTCAACCGCGGAGGAGCTGTCGAGCCAGGCTCAGCAACTGCAGGAATCCGTCGCCTTCTTTAAAATCGAGGAAACGGATCAAGGCGACGGAGGGGCCGCCCATCATAAATTCGCCGCGGCCGCAACCTTAAAGCTATTGAAGGGCAACCCCGCACCCAAAGGACATCCCGGCCACGCCAGGCTGTTCACGGCGACGGGGAAGCATCATTCACCGCAGGCGGCAAAGCAGGAAAGCTCCGGCATTCACCTGAACATGACAGACAGCGAAGAGCATCTGGATACGGAATTCGACAGGTACTGACAAACGCGGATTCCAGACGGACGCCTTTTTCATGAGGAAATTTTGAATCGGAATGTCACCAAAATGGCCGGAAGGGAGAACTAGACCATGGCAATATCCAAAATAACGGAAATTCGACCTTATCTGACTTTTAAACTGGACGAGGAAATATTCGCCCTGGACGTGGGTAAGGTCCGGGAAATACTGGACTATACGGCTATCACCAAAGTGCCGCAGACGCCGGAATTCATGAAGGGCGTCATCAACCTCCGGGGAGCGGTCGTGCCGGTTGTCGATATGCGCCAGAAGTTCAATATGTTAACGCAGGAACGCACCGTCGACACCTGCATCATCGTCGTGGAAATAGCCATTGACAACGAACCAACCATCCTCGGCGCGCTGGTGGATTCCGTTCAGGAAGTGTTTGAACTGGAACCATCCCAGATTGAGCCGGCGCCCAGAATCGGCGCAAAACTGAACACGGACTTTATCCTGGGCATGGGGAAACGCGATGATTCGTTTGTCATCATTCTGGATATCGATAAGGTCTTTTCGCTGGAAGAGATGACGGCCGCAAACGCATTAAAAACCGAAGCCGCATGACACAGTGAGTGTATGGAATTGAATGAAAAAGGGCAAGACATAGCGTTCGGCAACATGACCGACTCCGATTTTTTACGCATTGGCGGGTTTATTCAGAAACAATGCGGCATCAAGATGCCTCTGTCCAAAAAGACGATGCTGCAGACCCGCCTTCACAAGCGCCTGCGTCTGCTTCGTCTCCTTTCTTTTGGCGCCTACGCCGATTACGTGTTCAGCCCGGCGGGCGCCGAAGAAGAACTTTATCACATGATTGACGCCGTCACGACCAACAAGACGGATTTTTTCCGTGAATCCGGACATTTTGAATTTCTTGGCAATCATTTGCTTGCCGTCCTGCAGCGTGACGGATCAAGACGCGGAGTCCGCGATATGAAATTCTGGTCGGCCGGATGTTCCACGGGCGAAGAGCCTTATACCCTGGCGATGGTTCTGGCCGAACACGCCTTGACCGATCCGTTATTTCACTTTTCCATATTGGCCACAGATATTTCCACAAAAGTTCTTCGTCAGGCGGCAACGGCCATTTACCCGCACGAAAAGGCCGAACCGGTGCCGATGCCGTTGCGCAAAAAATATCTCCTGAAAAGCAAGGACGGCCGCGAGGTGCGCATTGTCCCGGAACTGCGCGCCCGCGTCACTTTCGCGCGCTTGAATTTCATGGACGCATATTATAATCTGCAAAACAACATTGATGTTGTCTTTTGCCGCAACGTCATGATTTACTTCAACCGCGAAACTCAGGAGGCTATTCTGGGCAGGATTTGCCGCCATCTGGCGCCGGGCGGCTTGCTGTTTACGGGCCATTCGGAAACGCTGAACGGAATGAACCTGCCCCTGCAGCTTGTCGCGTCATCCATCTACAGGAAGATCCGAGATCATGAATAAAACAGGGAACGTTCATTTGTATCTGAAGCCGGGAGAAATATCCATCATCGAAAGGCCGGCCATCATCACCACGATTCTCGGTTCGTGCATTGCGGTGACGCTCTTCAACAAGCGACTGGGGATGGCGGCCATCAGCCATGCGCTCCTGCCGCATTGTAAACGGCATGTCTATAAAAATTACGCCGGGGATCTTTTGAACGAAGACTGCGCAAAGTGCCCGGAAGCATACAGGTACGTGGACTGCTCCGTTTCCATGATGATCGAAGCGTTTTCCCGCTCCGGCATCGCCGCATCGGAAACACAAGTCCAGCTTTTCGGCGGCGCGAAGATGATCGCCTCGCCAAAGCAGTCCGCAGGCATAAAGCCCGTCGGACTGCAAAATTTGATCGCGGCCAAAAAAGTCATCGCGGATCACGGCTTCACCATTCACTGCTGCGACGTCGGCGGAACGGCAGGGCGGAAAATCAGCTTCAATACGAAAACAGGAATTGTCGTGCTGAGGCAATAAGCATGAGCCACCCCGCTCATGTTCCGGAAACCAAAAAGACGGCAAAAGGAAATCCTCATGGCGCAAAAAAAGAAAATCCGCATTCTGATCGTTGACGACTCCGCCGTGGTACGGCAAGCCTTGACGGAAATCTTCAATTCCGATCCGGATCTTGAAGTCATGGCGGCAGCAGCGGATCCGCTCATTGCCGCTCAGCGGATGAGGGAACAAGCGCCCGATGTCATTATGCTTGATGTGGAAATGCCGCGGATGGACGGAATTACTTTTTTGCAGAAAATCATGACTCAGCATCCTCTTCCGGTCGTCATCTGCTCATCACTGACGGAAGAAAATTCCGGCTCCGCTCTTAAAGCGCTTGAATACGGGGCGGTGGATATCATCCAGAAACCAAAGCTGGGCTCCCGGCAATTTCTGGAAGAGTCGAAAATCCGCATCTGCGACTCCGTCAAGGCGGCGGTACAGGCAAAGCTCCGGCGCCTTTCGGCGCGCCCCCACATTGAGCCGAAGCTCACGGCGGACGCGATGATGCCAAAACCTAAAACAAACGCCATGATAGAAACAACGGAAAAAGTAATCGTGGTCGGCGCATCGACGGGCGGCACCGAGGCCATCCGCATTTTCCTGGAAAAAATGCCGCTGGACGCCCCCGGCATCGTCATTGTGCAACACATGCCCGAAAACTTCACCAAGTCGTTCGCCGCCAGACTTGATTCGATTTGCCGCGTCTCCGTGAAGGAGGCCTCGGATGACGACACCGTCATTACGGGACGGGCGCTGATTGCTCCCGGCAACTATCACATGCTGCTCAAGCGCAGCGGCGCCCGCTATTACGTGGAGATCAAATCCGGCCCCCTGATCTCCCGGCATCGTCCCTCCGTGGACGTTTTGTTCCGCTCCGCCGCCCGTTACGCCGGGCCAAATGCCGTCGGCGTCATCATGACCGGCATGGGCGATGACGGAGCCAAAGGCATGCTGGAAATGAAAGAATCCGGCGCTTACACTATTGCACAGGATGAGGCTACCTGCGTCGTTTACGGCATGCCGCAGGAGGCCGTCAAACTGGGAGCGGTGAAAACAATACAACCTCTGGAAAACATTCCCGACAAAGTGCTGCGGCAATGCAGGGAATCATAACGGAAAGGATAACGCCATGAAACGCATTTTGGTCATTGACGACGACGACGCTATCAGAGCCATGCTGCGGAAGCTCTTTACCGCCAACGGATTTGACGTGTCCGTCGCTGAAAACGGCAAAGAGGCTGTCCGGCGTCAGGAAGAAGGTCCATTCGATCTCATCGTCACGGACCTGGTCATGCCCGAAAAGGAAGGAATTGAAACCATTATGGAATTCCACAAGAAATATCCGGCGACAAGGATTATCGCCATCTCCGGCGGCGGCCAGCTCAATTCCGGAGAGTATTATTTGGAATTGGCCGGAAACCTGGGAGCACAGAAAACATTGGTCAAACCGTTTACACACAGTGAAATTCTCGCGGCGGTCAAAGAGCTGCTTGCGGAATGATACGGGTGGAGAAAAGATGGAAAATATTCCGCGCGTCCTGATTGCGGCCGGGGCGGCAAAAGGCCTTCCACCGCTCTTGAATCTGCTGGCGGACGGAGGATACCGTCCCGGTTGCTTGCGGGTAAATACTCCCGAAGCCCTGGGCGACGCCCTCGGAAACAATTCCTGGGACATTATTTTGTGCAAGGACCTGCCCGCCGCGAACGTATTGGCCATCCTCAAATTGCTCAAGGAAAAACATCTCGATATTCCCCTGCTCATCATCGACGGAAAGGCCAGCCGGGAAACAATTGTGGAATGCATGCGTCAGGGCGCCCGTGATTACATCCTGAAGGATGACGAGGCAGGGCTGAAGCCGGCCATTGAAAGGGAGCTGGCGGAAGCCAAAATCAGGCATGCTCTCAGGCAGGTGGAGCTGGAATGGGGAAGAAGCTGGGAAAAATACCGCCTGATCGCCGAAACCACCCCGGATCTGATTTTGATCACCAATCTGGATTTTGAGATCAGATATGTCAATAAAGCGGCGCGAGCACTACTGGGCGGTGCAGAACCGATCGGGCGAAAGCTGACCGACTTCACACCCGCCGCGATGCACCCCTCGCAGATGGAAATGATGCAAAAAAGACGGGATGGTTTCAGCGAAGTTCTGCCGTTTGAATGGCGCCTGCCGGACATCAACGGCCGGCCATTGATTATGGATGCGCGGTCGCAGCTGCTCACCGAAGACGGGAAGCCGGCCGGCGTGATGTTTGTGGCCCGCGACATAACCGAACTGACGCAGGCCCGGCATGATTTGCAGAAAGCGAAAATCGCCGCCGAAGCCGCCAACGCCGCAAAAAGCGAATTTCTCGCCAATATGAGCCATGAAATCCGCACGCCCATGAACGGCATTATCGGCATGGGAG
The DNA here is from genome assembly GCA_964491435.1 of uncultured Smithella sp. GTDB lineage: Bacteria > Desulfobacterota > Syntrophia > Syntrophales > Smithellaceae > UBA8904. The sequence continues at coordinate 38,048 of CAZBGE010000003.1, read as the reverse complement.
ACCTGCTTCTGGATACCAGACTGACCGGCGAACAGAGGCGGTTCGCCGAAATTATCCAGCAGTGCGGCATTTCCCTGCTGGGCCTGCTTAATGATATTCTTGACCTGTCCAAAATGGACGCGCAAAAAATGGCTCTGGAAAAGTTGAACTTCAATCTGCAAAACACCCTGGAGGATATCGCCGAAATGACCGCCGTCTGCGCCCAGAATAAAGATTTGGAAATCACGGCTTTTATGGAACCAGACGTGCCGGCGCAGCTCAGGGGCGATCCCGGACGCCTGCGTCAGGCCCTGCTCAACCTGACCGGCAATGCCGTAAAATTCACGCCAAAAGGCCGGGTCATGATCAGGGTCTCCAAAATCTGTGAAAACGCGCCTTCCGTGACACTGCGTTTTACGGTATCCGATACGGGAATCGGCATTCCACGGGATCGGCAAGGCGCTCTTTTTTCGCCTTTTGTACAGGTGGACAGTTCCACCACGCGCAAATACGGGGGATCGGGACTTGGCCTGGCCATTACCCGGCGGCTGGCGGAATTAATGAACGGCCGGGCCGGCTGTGAAAGTGAAATCGGCGAAGGTTCCTCTTTCTGGTTTACCGCCGTTTTTGAAAATCAGCCCCGGGAGACGGACACGGCAACGGACGAGCCGGCGGATCTGAGCGGCATCAAAGTTCTGGTGGCCGATGAGCACGCCGACAGCCGGATGGCGGCGGCCGCACTGCTGCAAAAATGGCAATGCCGCGCTGTTTCCGTCCCGGACGGGGCTTCCGCCCTGGCCGCCCTGCGCAAGGCGCTGCGGGACAAGGACCCTTTTCAGATTGCTCTTCTGGATGCGGGGATGCCGGACATGGATGAGGAAACCCTGTGCCGCCGGATCAGGGAAGACCAGACGCTCAGCCAAACCCGCCTGATTGCGATGGCTGTTCTGGGCAAAGGGAGCGACGCATCACGCTTCGCGCAAACCGGCTTCGACGGATACTGCACCAAACCGATCCGGCGCGCGTGTCTTCATGACGCCATCGCCGCGGCCATGCGCCGGGGAAACAGCGGCAAAACCGCCGCGGAACAAGGCGCCGCCGCGCCACATGCGCATATAACGGAAAGAAAAATTCTGGTAGTCGAAGACAACGCAACCAGTCAAACCGTCATGCTGGCTTTACTGAAAAAACTCGGCTGCCTGGCCGATATTGCGTCCGACGGCGTCACGGCGATTGACGCGCTGCGGACAATTCAGTATGATGCGGTGCTGATGGATTGCCAAATGCCCGAAATGGACGGCTGCGATCTCACTCGTCTCATCCGCAGGCGGGAAACAGGCGCCCTGAATCCGGACATCCCCATCATCGCCGTCACGGCTCGCGCGCCGGTCAACGGCCGGCGAGGATATCTGGAGGCGGGGATGAACGATTACCTGGCCAAACCCCTGCAACTGCAAACGCTGACCAAAACCCTCTCCCGGTGGCTGAATCAGGCAAAGGGAGCTGAAGAAAAAAATGCAGACCGGTTCCGCCCCGGCTTGCCGAATAAAGTTCCGGACGCCCGGCGGATTATTTTTGACGAACAGGACATGATTGAGCGGTTGATGAATGACGGGCGGCTGGCGGGCGTCATCATTGACGCATTTTTGAAGGACATGCCCGCGCAGTTCTGCACGCTGAGAACTTATCTTGAAAAAAACGATATCACCGGGGTAAAAAGGCAAGCCCATGCCATCAAGGGAGCCGCGGCAAACGCCGGAGCGGCTTCCCTGCGGAAGGCGGCGGAGCGGATGGAAGAAGCGGGCGGAAAAAAAGCGCTCGCGAAAGCCGCAGGGCTTTTTCCACAGCTTGAAAAACAATTGGAAATGTATAAAAGAGTAATAGAAAAATCACCCTGGCTAAAACAATATCATAAGAAAGGGAGGCATCATGATGAAAATACTGATTGTAGAGGATGATTTCACCAGCCGGTTGTTGCTGCAGACCATTTTATCCGCATACGGCGAATGCCACATCGCCGTCAACGGAAAGGAAGCCATAGATGCTTTCGCCCTTGCCCTCGAAGAAGGAAAACCCTATCAGCTCATATGCCTGGATGTAATGATGCCGGAGGTGGACGGCATGGAAGCGCTCAAAAAAATACGCTCTCTGGAGGAAGAAATGGGAATCAATTCCAGCGCCGGCGTGAAAATCATTATGACAACGGCCCTGGGCGATCCCAAAAACGTCATCGGCGCTTTTAAATCCCTCTGCGACGCATATCTGGTAAAACCGGTGAATAAATCAAAATTATTGGACTATTTGAGATCTTTTGGATTAATCACTTAACGTCAAAGAGGAGCATGCCATGCTGACACCCCTGCGGGTTCTGATTATCGAAGATAATAAAGATGATGTTTCGCTCATTGCGCGCGCCCTGAAAAAGGGCGGTTACGATCCCGACTTTTTACGGGTCGAAACGGCCAAAACCATGCGCAAGGCGCTTGACGGAAAACAGTGGGATGTCATTTTGTGCGACTACAATCTGCCCGGATTCAATGTGCATGACGCGATCAATCTGTTAACGGAAGAGGATCTGGATATTCCCCTGATCATTGTCTCCGGCGTCATTGATGAAGAAGCGGCCGTGGAATGCATGCGTCTGGGAGCGCGCGATTACATCCGGAAGGAAAATCTGCACCGTCTGCTCCCGGCCATTAACAGAGAATTGACCGAAGCCAGGGTGCGCAATGCGCTCAAACGCATCGAACGGGAATGGCACAAAAGCTGGGAAAACTACCGCCTGATTACGGAAACGATACAAGATCTTATTATTACTTCTGATTTCAGCTGGAAGATCACTTACGTCAACAAAGCGGTCCGGGACTTGCTGGGAGATGTTGACCCCACCGGAATGAGCATCACCGCCTTTACCCCCCCGGAACTTCTGGAGATGCAGCAAGCCATGATGCAAAGGAGGATGGACGGCTATGCCGGCATTTCCGCCTATGAATGGGAAATCGTTGACGCAAAAGGCCAGAGAGTCATCCTGGATATTCTTTCGCAATTATTTCAGGAAAACGGAAAACCGGCCGGCGTCTTATTTATCGCCCGCAACATCACCGAGCGCAAAAAGGAGGCGGAAGCAAAGAAAAATTTATTGGAAAGACTTGATCTGGCCACCAAAGCGGCGAATCTGGGCGTGTGGGACAAAGATCTGCGGAATAATCATGTGGTGTGGAATGACCGGATGTATGAACTCCACGGCATGAACAAGGAAAATATTGTTGACATGCAGGAGGCCTGGCGAAACAGTCTCCACCCGGATGACGCTGCCTCGAACGAAGCTGAAATTCAGCAAGCGCTGAGGGGCGACAAAAACTATCATACCGCTTTCCGGGTCATCCATCCTGACGGAACCCTGAAACACATCCGTTCTTACGGCAAAGTAACCAGAGACGCCAACGGCGCTCCCTTGCATATGATCGGCATCAGCTATGACATCACCGGATACAAACAAGCCGAAGACAAGTTGCGGGAAAGCGAGCAGAAGTATCGCTCCCTGTTTACGGAAATGCTGGAAGGCTTTGCGCTTCATGAAATCATTTGCGATCATCACGGCGATCCCGTTGACTACCGTTTTCTGGATATCAATCCGGCATTCGAGACCATAACCAATCTGAAGGCCGCGCAAGTCATCGGCAAATGCTGCCGGCAGGTCTTGCCTCCTTCGGAAACCGGCAACATCGCCATCTATGGAAAGGTCGCCTTAACCGGGGAACCCCTTTCTTTTGAAAATTATGTCAAAGAATCGGAGCGCCATTATCAGATTCATGCGTTTTGTCCGCAAAAGGGACAATTCGCCATTTTATTTAACGACATCACCGAGCGCAAGAAAATGGAAGCGCAATTGATCCAGGCCCAGAAGATGGAAGCCATTGGAACCCTGGCCGGAGGAATCGCCCATGATTTCAACAATATTTTAGGCGCCATCATCGGTTATGCGGGCATGGCCCTGGAAGAATTGCCGGCGGAAAGCCCTGCGGGCGAATGTATCGACGAGATCTTCCGCGCCAGCGACCGGGCCAAAAATCTGGTTGCGCAGATTCTGGCTTTCAGCCGCCGCGACGCGACAGCCAGGAAGCCTTTAATGATCGCCCCCGTGATTAAGGAAATCATCAAGCTGCTGCGCGCCATGCTGCCTTCCACCATCTTCATCAGGCAAAACATCCAGGTCCATGACGCATTCATTCTGGCGGATGCGACTCAGGTGCATCAAGTATTGCTGAATTTATGCACCAATGCCGCGCACGCCATGAGCGAGAAAGGCGGCACGTTAACCATCGGGCTCAAGCAAATGGCGATCTCTGAGGAACATCCATCTCTGCGTGAGCATTTAAACGCGGGCGACTACCTGGAACTTCAAGTGGCTGACGACGGGCACGGCATCAATGAAAAAATTCAGAGCCAAATATTCGATCCTTTCTTCACGACGAAAAAAACAGGAGAAGGAACGGGCATGGGCCTGGCCGTCGTCCATGGCATTGTGAAAAGCTACGGAGGGCATATTTGTCTGGAAAGCACAGTCGGCAAAGGAACCGTCTTTTTTATTTATTTGCCCATGCTGGCGCAACAGAGCGCGCAACTTCAGGAGGCGAAGGTTGTTCCCGCCGTCGGAGGCACGGAACGGATTCTCCTGATTGACGATCAGGATTTCATGGTGGAGATGATGTCCAAGTCCCTGTCCCGCCTCGGATACAAAATGACGGCCCGGAACAGTTCTCTGGAAGCGCTGCAGCTTTTTCAAGCCGATCCTTTTGCTTATGATCTGGTCATCACCGATCAGACGATGCCTTATCTGACCGGAGCGGACCTGGCTAAAACCATGCTGCGGATCCGGCCGGAACTCCCCATTATTTTATGCACTGGTTTCAGCGCCACTGTTTCGCCGGAGCAGGCCAAAGTCATCGGCGTCCGGGAATACGTCTTAAAACCCATTATCATGAACGAATTTACCCGGCTGATCCGAAGGGTTCTGGAAGAAAACATGAGGCAATGCCGGAGTGAGGAAGAATCATCGGCCAACCGGGAGAATTATCAATGAAAATCGAACAAAGGATATGGACCAAAGCAAAGGGCTGGTCTCTGCAAAACGGACCTGCCATGGAAAAGAAAATTCAGCTGGTCATTATTTTCGCCGCAACGGAAATTTTAAAAGATCAAATCTTTTTTGCAGAGGTGAAAAAAATGTATCCGGGAGCGCATTTTTTCGGCTGTTCCACGGCCGGTGAGATATGCGGCACCCGTGTTTCGGATGATTCTCTGGTCGCCACGGCGATCCATTTCGAAAAAACGGAATTCATGGGGGCCGAGCTTGCCCTGAAAAAGACTTCCGGCAGTTTTGACGCAGGCCGGATGCTGGCGCAATCCATCGAAAATAAAGGCCTGCGCCATGTGTTCGTCCTGTCCGACGGCTTGGGCGTCAACGGAAGCGAACTGGTCAAAGGCCTGTCCGGCGCCCTTCCCGCAGGAGTGCCCATTACCGGCGGCCTGGCAGGCAATGGCTCTCATTTTACGGAAACCTATGTTTTCTGGGACAATCCTCCGTCAAAAAACACCCTGGCGATTGTGGGCTTATATGGAAAAAACCTGAAGATCGGCTATGGCTCCATGGGAGGGTGGGATCCCTTCGGCCCGGACCGGATCATTACCAAGTCAAAAGAAAACATCCTCTATGAATTGGACGGACAGACGGCATTGAGCCTGTACAAGAAGTATCTGGGTGAATACGCCAAGGGGCTCCCCGCCGCCGGCCTGCTTTTTCCTTTGAGCATCCGCGCCAGAAGCGGCGAAAAGGGCATCGTGAGAACCATCCTGTCCGTAAACGAAGAAGACAGCAGCATGACTTTCGCCGGTGATGTCCCCCAGGGGGCTTACGCCCGTTTCATGAAAGCCAACTTCGAACGGCTCATTGACGGGGCCAGCGGAGCGGCCGTCAGAAGCCTCGAGGGGCTCCGGGGAAGCTCTCCCGAACTGGCCATCCTCATCAGCTGCGTCGGCCGCAAGCTTGTGCTGAAACAAAGAATCGAGGAAGAAGTGGAAGCCGCCAACGATGTCTTCCGGTGCGCTCCGAAACTTGCGGGATTTTATTCCTATGGAGAAATTTCTCCATTTACGGCGGACGATCCCAGTACGCTCCATAACCAGACCATGACCATCACAACACTGGCCGAGGATTAGCGGTTCATGACATCGGGAAAAATGCACAGTCTTCTGAAGCGTCAGCTGAAAAGTTTCTTCGGAGATTCGTTTGAAGCGCCGGATGAATGGCGCGGTTTTATCGATATGGTCAACAACGCCTATCATGAATCGGACATGGACCGGAACATGCTGGAGCGTTCACTGGAATTGAGCTCTCAGGAGCTGTTGCAGGCCAATTCGGAAATGAGGGCCATCTTTGAGGCTGTTCCCGATATTTTCTTCAGAATCGACCAGGCCGGGACAATCCTGGACTGTAAAACGGGCCATATTTCCGATCTGCCCGTTTCCCGCCGGGACATCCTCGGGGGGAAAATATATGATATTCCTCTGGTCCCCGCCGCCGATAAATTCCGGAAAGCCATCGAGGACGTCAAAAACACAAACACCTCAGCAAGTTTTGAATATTATCTGCCGCGTCACGAAACTGAAATTTTCTATGAAGCCAGATTCATCCCCCTTCTGGAAGACCAGGTCATTATCATCATTCGCAATATTACGGATCGGAAAGACGCGCAAAGCGCCCTGAGAAAAAGCGAGGAAATTTATAACAGGCTGGTCAACGCCATACCTGATCTGGTCGGGCGCACCGACCTGGCGGGCAACATCATCTTCGTGAATGAATACGGCCTGCAAAGCAGCGGTTACAGCCTTGATGAAATTGAAGGCCAAAACGCGATTATGCTGGTCGCTCCCCAGGACCGGAAAAGGGTGTTGCAAAACACGGCTCGCATGATGAAGCAGAAAATCGGTCCGCAGGAATACCGGCTGATCATGAAAAACGGCAGGGAAGGATTCTTTGAAGTGAACAGCGATATCCTGCGTAACGAAGACGGCACCGCCTTTGGCATCGTCCACGTTTGCCGGGACATCACCGAACGCATGCGGACCGAGGAAATCATCAGGCAAAATGAGAAGCGATTCCGGCTGATCACGGATCACATTCAAGACACGGTCTGGCTCATGGATATGAATCTGCGGATTACCTGGATCTCTCCGTCCGTCGAACAAGCGCGCGGTTACAGCCTGGATGAACTTAGAAAACTGCCCCTGGAAAAGCAGTTTACGCCGTCATCGCTCGCAACGGCCATCAGCCTGGTCCATCAATATCTCGCTCCGGAAAAGCTGGAAAATAGCCGGGAAGAAATCTCGGTCAAGGCGGAGCTGGAATTTTACCGCAAAGACGGCTCCTTTTTCTGGGCCGATACGGTTTTTACGCTGCTTCGGAACCAGCAGGGCGTTCCCGCCGGGATACTGGGCATCTCCCGGGATACGACCAAACGCCGGCAGATGGAGGAGGCGCTGCGGCAAAGTGAGAGGCAATACCGGCTCATTACAGAAAAAATGTCGGACATTGTCTGGATTGCAGACATGAATTTGCAGACGGTTTACGTCACGCCGTCCGTCCAGACCATTTTGGGCTTCACGCAGGAAGAAAGGATGCGGCAATCCATTGAACAGCAGTTTCCCCCGGATTCGCTTGCTTACGGACTGAAGGCGCTGGAGCGGGAAATGGAAATTGAAAAACAGGGAAATGCTGATCCCGGAAGAGTGGCCATCCTAGAACTGGAATATTATCATAAGGATGGATCAACACGCTGGATGGAAACCACCATCAGCGGCTTGCGCGACGATCAGGGCGTTCTGACCGGAATTCACGGCGTCTCCAGAGACATCACCGGACAAAAGCGGGCGCAGGAGGAATTGCGGGACAGCGAATCCAAATTGCAGGCCATTTTCAACCAAATTGACACGGGAATCATGATCATTGACGCCGCATCGCAAACCATTGTGGATGCCAATAACCGCGCGGCCGAAATGATCGGATCCTCCAGGGAGAAAATGATCGGACAGATCTGTCATACGCTGGTTTGTCCCGCCGAAAGGGGCCGCTGCCCCGTAAAAGATCTGGGCCAGATTATCGATCAATCGGAACGAATCCTCCTCTGCGCCGGAGGATTGCAGAAAGATATTTTGAAAACCGTTCATCCGCTCGCCATCAAGGGACGGAACTGCTATCTGGAAAGTTTTATTGACATTTCCGATCGCAAGCGCATGGAGAATGAGCTCCGGGAAAGCGAAAACAAATTCCGGCTGCTGACGGAAAGAATATCCGACATTGTCTGGACAGCGGATATGAATCTGAAGGAACAATATGTCAGCCCCTCCATTCAAACCGTGCTCGGATTTACTCCGGAGGAACGAATGCGCCAGCCCCTTGAACAACAATTGACGCCCGCGTCGCTGTCCCATGTTTACGAAACCCTGGCGAAGGAGCTGGCAATGGAGCTGGAAATGGAAAGGCAGGGGCTTGGCGATCCCCGCCGGTCAGTCACCATTGAGCTGGAATATTATCACAAGCAAGGTTCAACCCGCTGGATGGAGACAGTCGTCACCGGAATACGCAATGCTCAAGGCGTGTTGACCGGATTGTCCGGCGTCTCCAGGGATATTACCCTGCGCAAGCATGTGGAGAAAGCGCTGCGGAAAAGCGAGGCGCGCTTCGACCAGATGGCCAAACAGAGCGGCACCATCGTCTGGGAAGTAAACGCCCAGGGCCTTTACACCTATGTCAGCGAGGTTTCCACAAAAGTTCTGGGCTACCATCCGGACGAACTGACGGGCCGGATGCACTTTTACGATCTGCATCCCGAAAACGGACGAGAGGCTTTCAAAACAGCTGTATTAGAGGGCTTCCAGCGCCAGGAAGCATTCGTAAATCTGGAGAACCCCGCCTTAACCAAAGACGGCCGTCCCGTATGGCTCTCCACAAATTGCCTGCCCGTACTGGACATCAACGGAAACCTCCTGGGCTACCGCGGCAGCGACACCGACATCACTCAGCGAAAGCAGGTGGAGGAGGCGCTGCGCCAAAGTGAAGAAAAATACCGTCTGATTGCGGAAAATACCGGAGAGCTCATTACGGTCACGGATTTGCATTTACGGTTTACCTACATCAGTCCGTCCATTGCGCGAACCCACGGATACACTGTTGAGGAGGCCATGCAAACTCCCCTGGACCGTTTCATGACTCCCGCATCCATGGAAGTCCTGCTTGAGGTTTTCGACAAAGAGATGAAACTGGAAGCATCTGGCGCCGCCGATCCCGGCCGCATCCGCGTTTTGGAGGTTGAGGAATACAAAAAAGACGGCTCAACGGTCTGGCTGGAAAGCAGCATTTCCGCGTTGCGCAACCGCCAAAACGAACCGGTCGGCATTCTCACGGTGAGCCGCGACATCACTGAGCGCCGCCGGACCCGGGAGGCTCTGCAAAGGGCGCATGCCGAACTGGAACAGCGGGTCGCCGAAAGGACTTACGAGTTGACCGCCGCCAACAACAACTTGAAAGAGTTGTTTCTGAAACAGGAAATGAATATCGATCTGGCCAAAAACATCCTGTCCATGATCAATTACCGTCCGAACCGCCACACGCTTCTTCCAGGCGATACAGGCCTCTTTTTTACCGCCTGCTACCTGCCCTGTTACGCCGAGGGCGGCGATCATTTTTTCGTCAAAAATCTTTCGGAACAATATCCCGCCATCCACAAAACGGCGGTCAGCCTGAAGGATCAGTCGGGACACGAGGTCAGCTGCATTCTCCGGAGCATCATCACCGATCTGATCCATAACGCCCTTCTGCTCCACACGCCGTCGTTGCCGGTGGAAGAGACCATCAGCCGTCTCAATCACGAAATCTGCGAACTGCGTTTTTTCGGCGATGATAATTTTTTTACCTCGGTGGACGCCGAGATTAATCATGATAACCTGAGAATGCGCTATGTTTCAGCGGGACACCCCCCCTTCCTGCTGATTCGGGAACAAGAGATCGTTTGCCTCCCGTCCATCGACGGCCAGGGCAGAAACCTTCCCGTGGGGATTGAGCGGAGTCTGGATTTCAGAAGCGAAGAAATTCAGCTTCAGCAAGGCGACAAGCTGATTTTTTTCACGGACGGGCTCACGGACATGCCGCATATGTCCGGCAAGCCGGTCTTGAGCGCGCAAAACGTGAAAGACTTGATTTTATCCATTGTCCAAAACGAACCTCATCTTCCCGTTTCCATCCTCATGGCGCGGCTGTTCAACCGCATCAACGGGAGGGAGGGAGACAGCGTGGTGATTCCCAGGAGTTTTTATGACGACATCACCCTGATGGGCCTGGAGCTGGAAGATGCGGGCCATGAGTATGAAGACATTGTCCGCCCGAAAAACCTGGAAGACCTGGATGCTTGCGTCAATCACCTGTTTTACAAGATCAGCGAGGAATGGGAAAGCAGTGGTTTTCCCTCACCGCAAACCAGATTGCGCATGGTTCTGGATGAAGCCATGATGAATGCCTGGAGTCACGGCAACGGGAAAGATCCTCGTAAAATGATTGTCGTCCGCCGGCGTTATGGAAACGACGCAGTTCTGGAAGTCATTGATGAGGGCAACGGTTTTGACTATAAAACGTTTTATGATCCGACCTGCCGGGAAAACTTATTAAAACCTGTCGGCCGCGGCATCTTTATCATGCGTTATTGGACGGAAGAGACGCAATGGACGGATGACGGCCGGCATTTGATCGCTTACTTTTCAAGAGAGGACAGCAAAAAACGCGAAATGAGGTCTTTTTCAGGATTCGACCTGTGGCGGCGGTTTATCACAGATTGAGGCGACGCGGATTTGACCCCCCTGAAACGGCGGATGATTATCCCTTACGGCAAAATGGAACAGGCAAATTAACAATTGAGGCAAAGGAGATATAGACATGGACTTTAAGATAACGCAGGAAGACGACCGGGGACGCCTTGAGATTATTGGCGATATTGATGAAAAAGGAGCCGAGCTGTTAAAGGCGAAACTCTCCGAGCTGAGCCAGCTGAAAAAGGTTGAAATCGATTTCCGGAACGTTGGATACATCGGCAGTTCCGGCATCGGCAAATTACTGCTGTTTTATAAGAACCTGGCCGTTCACGGCGGAACCATGTCCGTAACCAATCTGCAACCGGATATTTTGAGATTATTCAGGGAATTAAAACTCGACACCATCTTCTCAATTATGGCTCAATAAGTTTTTCCGTGATCATGAAACATGAACCGGAAAACGGAGAGGAGAACTTTGCATAACTGCGCCAGATCCGCAATCTGCGCCAATCCCGCACAGGCGGGAAGCCAGTATTCTCAATTATTTTCAGCTTCCCGTCTGCGTTTGATGGTTATCTGTACAGAAAATACTCGTCGATATAATTTTTAACGCCGTCCGGCAAAAGATAGCGGACCGATCGGCCGGTCTTGATATTCTCCCGGATCTGGGAAGATGAGATATCCAAAAAAGTGACGCTCCGGAAATAAATCACCTGTCCGGTTGGTCCCCGGAAACCGTCGCTCGCCTGTTCGTAAACGAACCGGGAAGCCAGGTCTGCGGGCAGAATACTCTTGAGCCCTTTGTTTTCATAGCCCGGCCTGGTCATCACCGCAAAATGGCACAGAGACAAAAGCTTGTCCCACTCGCGCCAGGTTGTGATGGCGTCAAACGCGTCCTGGCCCGTGATAAAATACAGGGCGGTCTCATGAGCACAGGAATCCAGGAAACAGCGGACTGTATCGATCGAATAGGATGTCCCCCGCCTCTGAAATTCCACATCCGAAAGAGAAAAGGATTCATTGCCGGCGATGGCCCGTTGCACCATGCGCAAACGATGTTCAAAAGGCGTGATCGCACGGACGGTTTTATGCGGCGGCTGGGCTGCGGGGATAAAAATCACCCGATCCAGATTCAGGCGCGCGGCCAGTTCCTCCGCCGCCCGCAGATGTCCAAAATGAATCGGGTCAAATGTCCCGCCGAAAAGCCCCCAGTTCATCCCCGAACCTGGCCGTCGCCGTAAATGATAAACTTGGACGTGGTCAGCTCTTCCAGCCCCATCGGCCCGAAAGCATGCAGCTTCGTGGTCGAGATACCGATTTCCGCGCCCAAACCAAGCTCAAAACCGTCGCTGAAGCGTGTGGAGGCGTTCACCACCACCGTGGAAGAATTCACCTCGTTCAAGAACCGCTGCGAGTTTGCATAATCCTTTGTAATAATGGATTCCGTATGCAGAGATCCGTATTTTTCAATATGCGCGATGGCTTCGTCGATCGAGGCAACAACTTTCACGGACAGAATCAAGTCCAGGTATTCCGCGTACCAGTCTTCTTCGGTTGCGGCATCAATATCGCTCAGAATCTTTCTTGTCCGGTCGCAACCTTTGAGCAAAACGCCCGCCTTTTGCAGTTTTCCGGCAAGCTTCGGCAGGAACGAGGGCGCGACGTCCTCATGTACCAGCAGGGTTTCCAGCGCGTTACAGACACCGGGACGCTGCACTTTGGCGTTGGCGCAGATATTCACCGCCATGTCGCTGTCGGCCGTGGCGTCCACAAAGATATGGCAAACGCCTTTGTAATGTTTAATCACTGGGATCCTGGACTGGGCGACCACGGCGCGAATCAATTCTTCGCCGCCCCGGGGAATAATCAAGTCTATGTAATCATCAAGCTGCAGCATCGCCGAAACAGCTTCGCGCTCCGTCAACGGGATGACCTGAACAGCCTTGTCGGGCAGCGGACTCTCCCGCAGGACATCCTGCAACACGGAGGCAATGGCCAGATTGGAGCGAATCGCTTCCGAACCGCCGCGCAGAATGACGGCGTTGCCTGATTTAAGACACAGGGCGGACGCATCCACCGTCACATTGGGGCGTGACTCGTAGATCATGCCAATCACGCCCAGGGGAATCCGCATCCGGCCGACTAAAAGGCCGTTGGGCCGCCGCCACATGGACGTCACCTTTCCTACCGGATCGGGCAGGGCGGCGACTTCACGCAGCCCCTGCGCCATGGCATCGATGGTGGACTCCTTAACCGTCAGCCGGTCCATCATGGCGGAGGAAAGCCCTTTCTCACGGGCCACCGCCACATCTGTGCTGTTTTCCGACAGAATCATCCCGCGGCGCCTGCCCAGTTCATCGGCCATGCGCAACAGGGCGGTATTCTTTTCGCTGGCGGAAATACGGGAAAGGCGGCGTGACGCCGCCAGTGCATCCTGAGCTATTTTTGCTACTGTTTCTTGAATATTCATCATTCCCCTCTATCTGAATATATTAAAATGACTTGCAATTTCTGCAATTATTGATAAAAGCCGCATCAATTTTAAATAAAATGGCCATTGGCGCCAGATGCCTCAGGCTATCTTTTGCCTGTCTGTGTCCAACGGTGCTTTTTTTATTTACAAGACAAAAGAAAGTGTGTCAAGGTCTTTGGCCTGGTAACTCCTATGAGCCGATTGCGCATCAAAGCCGGAAAAAAAGCATACGAAATCATTCAAGACGGCGGCTTCAACTTCGACGCCGTTTCCGCTTATTTCGGAGCAGCGGTCGGACCGCGCTGGCTCGTGTCCAGCGGATTTGATCTAACGCTTCTGACGCAGAACCTTCTGGGACGTTCCCGGATCACGCATTTAGTCGGATCGTCCGCCGGCGCCTGGCGTTTCGCCGCCTGGCTTCAACCGCAGGCCGCCGACGCTTACCGGAAATTGCTTTTCGCTTATATCACAGCCAATTTTACCCGCAAGGACACACCCAAAACCATTCTGAAGAAATTCACCGAAATCATGAATCAATACATCGAAGACGATGCTCTGCCTTTTGCTCTAGCCAGCAAGCGTTACCGTTTATCCGTGATCACGGCCCGCGCGCGGCATCTCATCGCCTCCGAAACACTCGCCCTGCAGACCAGTGCTCTGGCCGTCTGCTATCTCCTGAATTTATTGAGCCGCGGCAATCTCCGCCATTTCGCCGAAAGAGTTGTTTTTTACAGCGGCGTCAAGCCGCCGCCTTTTTGCTTTCAACCGCAATTCCGCGGCAAATATGTGCGGCTGAACGAAGCTAATTTCAAATACGCCGTCATGGCCTCCGGCGCGATCCCGATGGCCGTGGCCGGAGTGCAAAACATTTTCAACGCGCCCCGCGGAATTTACCGGGATGGCGGTTTGATCGATTATCACCTTTCTCATCAATTTGCCGCGCAAGATGATGAACTGGTGCTTTTTTTCCATCATCAGGAACGGATTATTCCCGGCTGGCTGGATAAAAAAATTAAACGGCGCGTTCCGGATGCGCAGACATTAAGCAATGTAGTGATGGTTTTTCCATCGGCAAGTTTCATTGACAGACTCCCCGCGGGCAAAGTTCCCGACCGTGACGACTTTAAAAGATACATCGACAACGGAAAACAGAGAATTCAAAACTGGAACAAGGCCGTGGAACTGTCCGCGCCGCTCGGCGAGGATTTTCTGGAATTGGCGCAAAGCGGCAGGATCAGAAGCGTGGTGGAAAAGTTTTAAGGGCGCAGGCAGGTTAGCGCTCGTTATTTGTGAGCAAGGAACGGATGGAAAAACTTTTTACCATTCCAGGGGCATGAATTTAGCTGCAAAAAGGAGCTGCGGTGCAAACGGAAAGACTTACGGGCATTGACTATTTAAAAGCGTTTTTCTCCGTATGCGTTGTTTTGGTGCACCTGGGCTTAATATCGCCGTCGCTGATTTGTAATAAAGATCTTTATTCGCAGCACATATTTACAATCTCCGACTTCATCAATTTTTATGTTTTGCTGCTGGCCGTCCCCATTTTCTTTTTAATCTCCAATTATTTGTTTCTACGGAAACCGGGTGATGAATCCACCCTGTTCGCATATCTTAAACGTATCGGGAAAATTGCCTTGTTTTGGACGATCATGCTCAAAATATTCATCTTTCACGGCTGGGAAATTTTCAAAGGATTCCCCGGCGCCCTCAAAGACATCCCTTATTTCATTTTATCCGGAGGCGAGACGCCCTATTGGTTTTTTATCACGTTGCTGGGACTGACGGTCATGACCCATTTTGCCAGAAGACTTCACATTTTCCATGTCATAGCGTTCTTTATCATCTCCACCATCATTGTCGCGATGCTTCCCATCCTGTCCGTGGCCACTGGAAAATTTTATCTGATCGCACATTGTAACCCCTTAAACTTTCTTCCTTATCCATTTGCCGCCATCCTGGTGACGCAGCTCGCCGGATCAGACAGGGCTAACATAAAACCCCTGCACATAGTGCTTGCGGGATTGATCATTCTGCTCTTCATGGCCCTGGATTGGACGATATATGTTAACGAGGGTTTTTTTCGCTTGAGTCCGGCTGCGCTTCCCGTGTATTCCAGGCCGTCGCTCGTACTGATTGCCATGGCGGTGCTATCTTATGCAATAAGGGCAAACTTAAAGCAGAATGCCGTCGTACTGTTCATGTCCAATAAAAGTCTATCGCTGTATTGTTTACATATTTACTTTGTGTTTTTAGTCAAATGGTTATCCATTAATAATTTATTCATTTCGCTGTTGCTCGTCCTGATGCTCTCGTATTTAACGGCGATCATCGTCAAGCAGTTTTTACAGGACGAACTCATTAAATAGCTTTCACCATTTTGGCAGATCATGATTATTCAGGAAATGTTGGACATCTATAAATCCTGCACGCTTTGTCCGCGAGCCTGCCGGGTGGACCGGACCAAAGGCGAGTTTGGTTACTGCCGTCTTCCGGCCGATATCGTCATGGACTGCGCTTTATCTCATCCCGGCGAAGAGCCGCCTCTTTCTGGAACCGGCGGAGCCGGTACGATTTTCCTTTCTTCCTGCAATCTGGGATGTATTTACTGCCAGAACTATCAGATTTCACACAGCGTTGAAGGACGTCATTTAACCGTGCTGGAACTGGCGAAAGTTATGCTCGATCTGCAAACAAGCGGCTGCCATAACGTCGAACCGGTCACTCCGACGCCGCAAACGCCGCTCGTGATGGAAGCCCTGTGCATGGCCCGCATGCAGGGGCTCACCGTCCCGTTGGTGTATAACTGCGGCGGCTATGAAAATCCCGGCGTTATCCGGATGCTCGACGGCATGGTTGATATTTACCTGCCGGATTTTAAATACGGGCTCGCAGAAGATGCTCTGCGTTTCTCCGACGCGCCGGAATATCCCCGTTTCGCCCTGGCTTCCATACGGGAAATGGTCCGGCAGGTAGGCGATGATTTAACCTTGGAACATGGAATTGCTTCACGGGGCGTCATTATCCGCCATCTGGTCCTGCCCGGCGCAGTGGAAAATTCGCGGCAAGCGCTGAAACTTTTGAAAATGAAAATATCCACCAGCATCCCGATCAGTCTGATGTCGCAATACACACCGGTCCCCCGGGTTCAATCCCATCCCCAGCTGAAACGAAGAATCACCGCCGCGGAATACCACCGGATCGTGGATTACGCCCTCGATCTGGGTTTCGAAAATCTTTTTATTCAGGAGGTCAATGACGACGCCCTGACGCCGGATTTTCATCTGAAAAATCCTTTTGATCCGTCAAGAGGCAAATAATGCAAAATGACCTGCGGAATATTTATAACCGGTTTGCCGAAACATACGAGCAAAATCGTAATTTGTTCGACATGACGGAAGTGATCGCCGATTTCTCCCAGCAATTGCCCAGACAACCGGGGAAAATGCTCGACCTGGGCTGCGGGGCGGGAGAACCTTTCCCCGCTCACTTTATTAATCAGGGCTGGCAGGTAACCGGCGTGGATTTTTCATCAAGGATGCTGGAGATGGCCCATCGCTTTCAACCGAAGATGAAAACCATCTTCGCCGATATCCGCAAAGTGGAATTTCCGGGCGAACAATTCGATGCGGCGACCATGATTTATTGCCTCTTTCATATTGAATATACAAGGCATCGCCATATTTTTCAGAAAGTATATCGCTGGCTGAAACCCGGCGGTAAATCCCTCTTTACTTACGCCACGAAGGAATACACCGGCGCCGAGGTTTTTAACGGCTACAAGGAATTCATGGGAGAACAATTATTCTACAGTCACACAACGCCTGACCACCTGTCCGGGGACCTGGCATCCATCGGGTTTGCAATAGAATCCGCCCAATACCGCAAAATTGGCGGTGAAACTTTTCTGTGGATGACTGTGGCGAAACCGGCTTCCGGCAAAGAGACCTGAACCAGCCGCTTCAACTTTTTCTTGACCCGTCACCACCAGCCATCATCATGTTATGCTTTATAACCGAATATTTTTGATATTTCCGCAGACGTGTACTTAATCTCATCCACGATATTCTTCTTGTTTTTGTATATGACCTCCGCCTCGCCCGTCACGGAAAAAGCCGCCAGAACCTCCCCGTTCTGATTAAAGATCGGTCCCGCGATACACGAAATTCCCTGCAACGCCTCTTCATTGTCAAAACTCACCTGATCTTTTTTTACCCGTTCGATTTCCTTCAGAAAAACCTCGGGTGAGGTAATTGATTTTTCCGTAAATGATTCAAATTTCAATGAATGAACAATTTCCAGCAATGCCTGATGATCCATAAAGGCGCAGAGAATTTTACCAAGACTGGAGTTAAACACGGGAGCAAATGAACCTGTTTTGGAGGAGGTCATAAAGCCGGCGCCTGGTTCAATTCTGGCCAAAATGATCACCTTGTCGTAAGAAAGGATTCCGACACTGACGGGAAGATGAAATTTGTAACAGAGCCGTTCCAGCCACACCTTGGAACTGCTGATAAAATCAATATTTTCCGCATAGACAATCCCCAGGCGGAAGAGCATCGGGCCTAGACGGTATTTTTTCGTCTGGGGCTCTCTTTCCAGATAGTTCAGTTCCACAAGCGTATTGACGATACCCTGCACCGTGTTTTTGGAAAGAAGAAGCCGCTGCGAAAATTCCGTAATGCCCAGCGTTTTTTTTTCTTTCAGAAATAATTCGAGAATATCAGACGCCCGTTTTATCGACTGGATCAATCGTTTCGGCGTATATTCAAGACATGGATTGCGGGATTCCGACGGCGGCAATTCATCTGCTCCTTCATCATTGTACTGGTCTATGCTTGATATCAGCATACCCGGACGGCTCGGCTGTATCATTTTCTTCGCGCTTTGTTAAGATGTTTGCGCTTTCTTATGACAAAATTGCTCCTTGCGAGGCCGAACCTACGTATTTTACATATCTCCGGATGTATCCATCAGGCAGTTCCCGCCTGAACGGCTTCCAGGCGGCCTTCCGCGCGGCCAGTTCGTCATCGGAGACATGCAGCCGCACCTTGCGTCCGGGAATGTCGATGGTGATTTCGTCGCCGTCCCGCACCAGCGCAATCGGTCCGCCGTCGTAAGCCTCCGGCGAGACGTGGCCGAGACACGGCCCCTCGGTTCCGCCCGAAAACCGGCCGTCCGTGATCACGCCGACTCTCTTGAGGCCCAGAGAGGTAAGGCCCATCGTCACGGCCAGGGTTTCCGGCATGCCCGGTCCGCCCTTCGGTCCCTCGTTCCGGATGACCAGCACCTCGTCTTCCTGAATGTTTCTCTCCCGCAAAGCCGCAAGAGCGTCGTGTTCCGACTCGAACACATGCGCGCGGCCCGTAAATGTCTGCATATCTTCCGCAACGGCCGACTGCTTGATGACTGCTCCCTCCGGCGCAAGGTTGCCGTAAAGAACCACCGTGCCTCCCTCGGTCCGGAAAGCGTCCTTTTTCTCCGGAATGACATTGGAATCCTTCACGGTCAGAAACGGCATCAGGTTAGCCCATGTCAACCCGAGGGCGGTTTTGGCATCCTGATGAATATCGCCGGCCAGGACCTTCATGACCGCGGGAACGCCTCCGGCCATATAAAAATCAATCATCCCATGCGGACCGTTGGGCATCAGTTTGCAGAGCGTGGGTATTTTTGTATTGAAATCATTGAATTTGCTCAGCGGAAATTCCAGGCCAAGATTTTGCGCAATCGCGGGAAGATGGAGCGCCGTATTGGTGGAGCCGCCAATAGCGAGATCAACCATGAGCGCGTTCTCCAGCGCCTTCATATCCGCAATTTTCCGGATCGTCAATTCTTCCTCCACCATGGCGACAATCCGCTTGCCCGCATTCCGGGCATGCAGGAGTTTCTTCGAATGAAAGGCCGGCACGTTGGAGGAACCGGGAATGGTGAGGCCTATCGCCTCAACAAGGCTTTGCATCGTATTGGCCGTGCCAATCACCTCACACGAACCGCAGGTGGCCACGGTGATCGTCTCCGCCTTGCGGGTGGGATCATCGTAATCCACATTGGAGATGCTGTTTGTTCTTTGGGGATTGAATCTGATCTGGAAGGCGCTGGGCCCGCCGGTAATGAAGATCGTGGGCAGATTGAGCCTCGCCGCGGCCATGATCATGCCGGGAATAATCTTATCGCAGCTGGCGATCATCACCAGCGCGTCATAGAGCATGCTGCGGCAATGGGTTTCGATGATATCGGCGATTAAATCACGCTGAGCCAGGATGAAGCGCATCCCGTCATTTCCCTCGGTCAGAACGTCGCAGGGGGCGGGAACATTGAATTCCATCGGTATCCCGCCGCCGGCGTGCACCCCTTCTTTGACCCTCTCGGCAAGCGTTTTGAGGTGCATGTGCCCCGGATTGATGTCGGTCTGGGAATTGGCGACGCCGATGATCGGCTTTTGCTTCAATTCCTCCATGTCCACGCCCAATCCTTCCATAAACCCCATCCGCGTCACACAGATCGGAAAATCCTTTGTATCAAAAATCGGCTGGCTCTTCGGCTTTTTCATATTCCTTCCTCCCGGCAAT
Source organism: uncultured Smithella sp. (assembly GCA_964491435.1). GTDB lineage: Bacteria > Desulfobacterota > Syntrophia > Syntrophales > Smithellaceae > UBA8904. Next base: position 18,167 of record CAZBGE010000003.1, on the reverse strand, counting down.
TAGTTGGTTAAATCTGACAAACTCGTAAAAATAATCCTATCCCTTTTCATTTTGCACCTGGGCCGCCCCCGCATCGAACGCCTTCATATTGAGCGCCAGTTTGCCCCCTGACATGCTCTGCGCCATGACTTTTTCAAAGTCCCCTCGATCCACGGGGAGCACTCCCAAACCCGTTAAAGCCCCCATCATAATCATATTTCCTAAAATGGGATTTCCTAATGCAACGGCCTTTTCCGTCGCATCGAGAAACCAGGTTTGCAACGATATATCCCGGATAGTTTTCTTGATCTCCTCCCGGGACGGATAATTGAGTTCTCCAGCGATCACGCCCACGGGATAAACGGCGCGCATGTTGGTTAAAACCTTTACGCAGGGGTTGCCGTAGGTAATCAGAACCCTGATGGCGTCAATTGGCTCAAGGGCGACAATCACATCAGCCCTTCCCCTTGGTATTTGGGGACTCCAACTGGACTTTGCCGAAACACGGATATGGCTCATGACGGAACCGCCGCGCTGTGAGGCTCCAAACGTTTCGCCAATGGTAATTTGATAGCCTTTACCGACCAGCGCATTGGCCAGCATCCGCGAGGCCATGACGTTTCCCTGTCCGCCGACGCCGGTAATGATGATATTGAACGGATCTTTTGTCAATTGCATGCTTTCCATGATTACGCCGCCTCCTCTTTCTTGATCGCACCCGACGGACATACGGAAGAGCATACCCCGCATCCCGCGCAGATCACCTCGTCAATCCTCGCTTTTTTATTATTCTTGTCCCACACCAGACCCGGACAGCGGAAGATGCGCGTACACAATTTGTTACAACCGCAATCTTCGCCTATGCAAACAGACTGATCAACGCGCACCTCATAGCGTTTCCCGGCTTTCCTCTCAGGCGACAATCCGCAAAGCTGGCGCATGATCATGACCTTCACACCTTGCTGATCCTCCATCAGGCGGTTTAAAGTATTCTGGGCGTCTTCCAAGTCGAAGGGATCCTTGATCGTCACCTTCGCGCCGATGGCCCGGCAGATATTGGCGATATCGAGCGCCGGAACGGCTTCCCCCATGGCGTTGACGGTCAGTCCGGGGTGGGACTGGAAACCAGTCATGGCCGTACCGCTGTTGTCGAGCACCACGAGCGTGATATTGGCATTATGATGGACGGCATTCACCAGGGCGGGCATGACGGCATGAAAAAAGGTGGAATCACCGCAGACGGCTAAAACCGGCTGTGCCATGCCGAACCGGCCCAGTTTGCCGAAACCGGAAGCGACGCCCATGCCGGCCCCCATGGCATGCAGGGTTTTCATTGTGTTATAACCGCAAGGCAAAAGCCCCATGGAGTAACAGCCGATATCACCGCAGACAAATCCCTTCCGCCCGTCTTTTTCCAGGGAGGCGTGAATGTTCCAGAAAGAAGCCCGGTGGGGACAGCCGGGACAGAAGGTAAGCTCCCGGTGGGGCGCCATCGTAAAAATCAGAGGCTGCACCTTCTGTTCGTATGCGGCGGGCATGGCCGCATAGTCAATCCCCATGATTTTACAGAGAGCCGCCGTAACGATATCAGGATTCATTTCCCCGGTCATGGGAATCGTTCCATCATTTTTTCCATAAAATGTCTTCAAGCCGATTTCCGCGGCCTCTTCAGCGGCAATAATCTTCACGTTATCTTCCAAAAACGGGATAACTTCCTCCACAATCAGCACCTTGTCCGTGGCCGCCAGGCGCTTTTTCAAGAGTTTGGGCGGCAACGGCCAGGTCGCGCCGAACTTGAGAAGTCCCACCCTGTCTTGCAATCCCAAAAGACAGATCGCCTCACGGCTATAAAGATTACAGGCGCTGCTGGTGATCATGAGAAGCTCCGGCTTGTCCGGTCCCTCATAGGTATTGAAGGGACTTGCCTCGAAAAGCTCCCTGGCGCGGGCGGCTTTTCCCTGCTGCAGTTCATGCTTGTAAGTAACAGGCGCGCTGATGATGACCCCTTCATCGGGATCAAGAATGAAACCATCGAAGCGGAACTCCGCCTTTTTTGGGGTATCGGAAAGCTTGCCCAGTACGACGTTTCCACTCGCATGGGACGTGCGCGTAACGGAACGGATCATGACCAGGCTTTTCAAATTTTCAGAAAGCTCGAAGGCCCATTTGGTCATATCCTTGGCCTCCTGGAAATCTCCCGGTTCAAGAAGCGGGATCTCCACCATCCTGGCGAAGTGACGCGATTCTCCTTCGTTGACGCTGGAAAGCGCGCCGGGATCGTCGCAGGCCACCAGGACCATTCCTCCCCGAACGCCGGAACCAGCCAGATGCAGCAGAAAATCCGAAGCCACATTCACCCCGTTTTGTTTCATCACACACAGGGAACGAAGCTTGGCAAAGGAAGCGGCCGCCGCCACCTCCATAGCCACTTTTTCGTTCACCGACCACTCCACATAAACATCCATCTCCCCGGCAACCTGCGACAAGGTTTCAATAATCTCGGAAGAAGGAGTGCCGGGATAACCGCTGGCGACACTGACCCCAGCCTCCAGGGCGCCGCGGGCAATGGCTTCGTTTCCCATGAGCAATACCTGCATCCCCTCATTTCTATTTGTAAGTTGTGACATCGCCACCTCCCGTATCCATCTCGTTATATGAAAGCAGAAACCACCGCATCCCGGCGATCCAGGTAAATCAAATCATCATCGCTTCCGCTTTTTTCAATTAGCTTCCTGTAAGCGGCCCGCTTCTTTCCGGCGGCGGCATCCTTCAATTCCTTGAGCTCCCCGGTTGCCTCCCTGAATTCGAGCACACCCTTTTTCCCGGCCAGATTCAGTAGTTCCTGACCTTGTTTTGTTCTCACGATAATCTGATTCCAACTCCTGATCTCCTCCCAGCGGCCGGGAATTCTGGCGGAACCTACGGAAATATCACTGAATTCCGCTGTCGTATCGGCGCAGTACAGACAGGCCTCCCTGGTGATGGCGGCAATTTCATCCATGGAGAAGACGATGACACCTCCCTTGGTGTAAACTTCAACGGACCTTTTCCCCGGAGGGATATCCATCCCCTGAATCCCATCCAGAGTGGTTTTTTTGCAAAGCAGCTCGCAAAACTGCCGCCACGATAAGGTCCATCCGCAGAAAAGGCCGACCACCAATCCCAGTTTGTCTATGTTGCTTTCATTTTCGGGAAATGGTTTCATGCGCATCTTGGCCAGAGCTAAAGCCTGGCAGGGTGTGGCCACCACGCCGATCTTTCCGGCGTCCGTTCTGGCAGCCCGGTTGAATTCGGCAACCGTTGGCGAAACAATAAACTTGCTTTTGCCTCTTTTCCTGACATCTTGCGGATCCTTCACCGCCACGCCCCGATGCAGAAATTCATCCTTTCCCTCGGCGACAACCGCCGTATCGATCAGTCCCTCCTCAAGGGCAAGGCTGATGAGCGCCGTCACCACGCCGCCGTGCTGGGCGTCTTTTCTATCCTCTTCGTCCCTGGCGCGCGCTATGTAGTAACCTTTCACGGCGCCGATCTCCGGAGTCAAATCGGTCTCCGCAAAAAAAGCCTTCCTGAGAGCATCAAGATCCGACTTAGTGCGGGGGCAGAAAAGGTAACAGCGCCCGATTTTTTTGTCACAGGCATGGAGCACCACCGTCCGGTCCTGATAAGACACCTGGTAAGGGCAAAGACTGACACAAGCCCCGCAACCAGTGCAGAGACCGGCCTTCTGGACCATCTCGACGAGTTCCTGCTGCCCTCCGCTTTCCTTATTTTCATCCATCTATCTTACCCTCCTGTCATCATGCATCAGATATCGTTATGAATACTTGATAAATAATCTTGCGTATTATACTACATTGTTGTACATAGTCAATGAATTTACTATATAAAAATATATTTGCATATTATTACGGCTATGTCGTATAAAATGTCATTATTATCGCAATTATCTAGCAAGGAGACTCTTCATGGTCAGGTTATCACAATTCCATGGCGTATATCCCGTTGTCCCCACGCCGTTAAAAGAAAATGAAAGTCTTGATCTCGCCGGGCTGGAACATCTTGTGGACTATTATGTGCGGGAGGGCTGCCACGGCCTGCTGATTCTGGGAAGCGGCGGAGAATCTCCGTATTTCACGATCGATGAAAAAATCGATATCATCAATACCGTGGTTCAAAAGGTCAATAAAAGGATTTCCGTCATTGCCGGATGCACGTTTATGAGCCTTGCGGAGTTGACAGATTTTTTCAAGAAAGCGGAGTCCGCCGCAGTAGATGCATTTCTTACCGCCCTTCCCTCCTATTTCCCTCTGAAATTTGAAGACGTCTATTCCTTCTACAGGGAAGCCGTTCAGCGCACCGGCAAGAAGGTGCTGTATTACCACTACCCCCAGATTACGGGACATTTTTTCAATACGGATCAGATGGCCAGGCTCTACAGGATCGAAGGAATTGCCGGGGCCAAGGAAAGCGCTGTGTGCGTTCCGGAACTGAGGAGTCATTTGAAATCTCTGGCCGGAAAAGATTTTTCCTTTTTCAGCGGCACCTGCCAGCTTCTTCTGGCCGCTCTGGAATCCGGCGGTTCGGGAACCATGTGTTCCATTCCCTCCGTTGCGCCGCGTCTGGTCATTGACTGCTACAACGCCTGGATGGCGGGCGACAAGGCAACCGCCAGGCGATACGAGAATGCTATCTTCGGGCATATCGGACTGATGAACAGTTTCGGCATGTCCGCAACCCTTCAGACGAAGGGTTTCAAGGCGATCACCCGTCTGCCTTTTCCGACCATGATCGGAAAGAAACCGAGGCAGGCGGTTTTCAAGGAAACCCTGCGCCAGCTCGGGCATCCGATCACGGCAAAGGTGCGCAGCCCGCTTCCCCAGGTTACGGAGGCGGACCGCGCCGGCATTGCCGCCTTGCTCAAGACATCCGGTCATCTATTAACAGTCCAATAGAGAGGGATTCTTATGATTCAAACAGACAGTATCAAACACACGGGGTTGCGGGTTTCTTTTCTTTTTATTCTCTTTTTCCTGCTGTTGTTCCATGCCTCTTCCGTGCGGGCAGCGGTTGACGTCTCCGAGGGAGAGAAAAATTACCAGGCGATCTCCGATGCCGTTCAGGGCAAAGGCGACGGCAATCTGCTTCTCAGGATGAAAGAGGAAACGGCGAAACTGGATTGGACAAAGGCTCAGCCCCTCGAATTCGAAGGCCACCTCCGTTTGCTCAAGCCTCAGAAAGGCGATAAGACTTCCGGCGGCGTCAGTGTTTTCCTGGTCAGGAAACACTCCGGGGAAATATTTATCCTGGCTACGCCGCAGGCAGGCGCCGATCCGCGGTATGCCGGTCTGGAAAAGATGCTACAGGACAAGATGGCTTTTAAGATCGAGACGGTCAAAGCAAACATTGACGGCCGGCGCTTGTCCTTTGCCCGTTTTATCGAACGCCCCCATCAGCTTCCGTTTGACAGGATCTTTAAAATTTGCATCGTCCTGATGCTGTTCTTTGTGCTGATGGGCATGGGACTGACGCTCACGGTCAAGGATTTTGTCGCAGTTTTCACAAAGCCTTTGAGTATCGTTGCTGGTCTTTTTCTCCAGTACGGTCTCCTGCCGCTGGCCGCCGTTTTCATCGGACGGCTGATGGGTTTTTATGACGCCATGCCTTTTGTTTTTATCGGGATCGTGCTGGTCATGGCCTCGCCCGGTGGAGTCATGTCCAACCTGTTTACCCAGTTGACCAGAGGAGATCTGGCCCTTTCTATCTCTCTTACGGCCATATCGACCATTCTTTCCCTGGTTTTCACGCCGCTGCTGCTGAATTTTTACTGTTCCAACGTTCCGGACGTCGAAATTCCCGCGGTACTGATTGTCATGACTATTGTCGTGCTGGTCGTTATTCCCCTGCTCATCGGCATGACGGTGCGGGCCAAATGGCCGGACTTTGCGCAAAAAACCAGAAAAGTATTTACCGCGCTGGGACTGGCGGCCCTCCTGTTTCTGGTTTGCGCGGGCGTGATCAGCAACCTGGAAACGTTTAAAGAAATTCAACGGTACGGCATGGCCGCCCTGGCGTCGTTTTTGCTGGCTTGCAGCGCCCTGATGCTGGGCATCGCCGGTTCGAAATTGAGCGGATCGGGCAACAGCCAAAACCGGGCAATGACCTACCAGGGCCTGATCAGGAATACCTCTCTCTCAATGGCGATTGCTCTTTTGATGCAGGATGTCATGGGCGACTTTTACAGCTCCATGTTTGTGACGGCGGCCCTTTACAGCATCTGCATGTTTATCGTGGCGGGAATCTCTCTTGCCTTCTATAAGAAAATGCCGGTGGATTAGGTAGGCCAGCGGCCAGGCAACGTCATTCTGTCTTCAGCAAGCTCCCCTGACGCTCACCGCTGGAACAGCTGCCTGCCGGCCATGCAAAAGATTACGGCATTTTAAAGATACTGACATCCGGCGGCAGCTGGAACTGAAATAATTTCGATGGCAATCCGGCGTTCATTTTAATGCCGGAAAATTTCAGGACTGTGGAATTGCCCATCATATCATCAAAACTGACGCGCAGAATATGAAAATCGCTTTTGGCAACCGTCATTTGCAGGTACTGATAGGAGGCGCCTTTTTCCCTCGGATATAACAGCAGCAGATAATTTCCGCCCTTGTCGAAGGCATGGGGGATAGCATACTTGATGGTAAAGTCATCCTTGAGTTTTCCCAGCCCGGACAAAAATTTGATTAAGGCCTCGGATTTAAAAATCTGCTCAGATTCCTGAAGATAGGCAGTTTTTTCCTGGGGCAGATAAAGCCAGGCTTTTCGTGAATTAATGATGAGTTTCTTGGCCTGCGGCTTCTTATAATCCCAGAGCATCTGTTTTGGATTTTTAAAATAGACAACTCCTGCTTCCACATCCGTTTTCCGGATCGATTTGACAGTGGTTTCCTGGACAAAATTCGCCTGAAAATCACGCGTCTGCTCATAAATCCGCTGCAACCGGTTGATGGTTTCGTCAATGGCGGGCGGTTCCGCAGCTCCGGAAGCGGAAGCCAAAACCATCACGAAAAGGATGGCCGCAAAAACCGCAAACGTCTTTGCGTTGAGCAATAATGCATTTTTACTAAATTTTTTTTTAACCATTTTTATAAAAAAAATTGATCGGGAGAAATACTTTTTTTGCATCGTGGACATCCCGGCAATAAAAGGAGCCATAAGTGACCATGATTACAGGCAATATAAATAACATATTGATATTATTGATATATATAATTGCCCAAACCTTAAGCAATCCGGTCTAAAACCCTAGTCAGGGCGGACTTACCGGCCTTATGAACAAAGTTATCAACAGGCTTTTCCACAACATTGTGGAATACAAATTCAAGTGCTTGTATCCAGGGGGAAAAATCTGCACCGGCCTTGACCGTCATAGGCCGCCCCTAAGCAAGCTGTATGCGCCAGCCAAAGGGATCCTCCTTGACGCCATACTGAATCTGAATGATTTCATTATACAATTTACCGGCAAGCTCCCCTGTCTTTCCCTGATTGATCAGATATTCTTTCTTATGATAATAAATTTGTCCCACCGGCGAAATGACGGCGGCTGTTCCCGAGGCAAAAGCCTCCTTCAGCGTTCCCTTTTCGATGGCCTCAATCACTTCCGTTATGGCCAACCGTCTTTCATCAACATCCACCCCCAGATGAGTCGCCAGCTTAATCACGGAATCACGCGTGACACCCGGCAGGATAGTCCCTCCAAGCGGCGGCGTAATCAATTGATCTCCGATGACAAAAAAGATATTGCTGGTGCCCACTTCTTCCACATACTTATTTTCCCGCGCGTCCAGCCAGAGCACCTGCGTATAGCCCATATCGCTGGCGATACGGCTGGCGTAAAGGCTCATGGCGTAATTACCCGCCGATTTAATGTTTCCCGTGCCGCCCGGCGCCGCCCGCACATAGTCTTCGGTCACAAATATTTTCGTAGGCCCGAAACCATGCGCGTAATACGCGCCCACCGGTCCGGCAATGACAAAGAAAAGGTATTCCCTCGACGGATGCACGCCAAGAGCGGCCTCCGTGGCGATCATGGTCGGCCGGATGTAAAGGGATGAACCAGGCTCACGGGGAACCCAGTCCTTCTCCAGTAAAACAAATTTTTTCAGGGCGTCGAAAAACACTGTTTCGTCAATGGGCGCCATGCACAGCCTTTCGGCTGAGACATTCATTCTTCTGATGTTCTCCATCGGACGGAAAAGATAAATCTCGTCGTTTTTCCCGCGGTAGGCTTTCAAGCCTTCAAATATTTCCTGGCCGTAATGAAGACACATGGCGGTCGGATCAAGCTGCAAGTAATGATAAGGTTCGATGATCGGTTCATACCATCCGTCGCCTTCCCTGTATTTCATGGAAAACATGTGGTCGGTGAAATGCTGGCCGAATCCCAATTTTTTTTCATCAGGTTTGGGCTTCAGGTATTTGGGAAGCGCTTCAATAATTTTGATTTTCATAGAGTCCCCTTCATAAAAGATCTTCCGGTAACCTTCCCGTAACGGGAGATTGGTTAAGCGAGTTTTTCATAACACTAAACGATGCCGCGATCAAGGCTTCGATATTGAATTGCTTCAGCGATGTGTGAAGATGCAATGTTTTCCATACCGTCCAGATCTGCGATCGTGCGGGAGACTTTCAGAATGCGGTTCATGGCGCGAGCGGAAAGCCCCAGTTTTTCAATGGCCATTTCCATCAATTGATGCGATTCCTCATCAATGACGCAAAAGGATCGGATCTGTTTTTCCGTCATGCGGGCGTTGACTGCCACACCGGAATTTCCCAAACGCCGCTTCTGCCGATCCCGCGCGCCATCGACACGCTTTTTCACTGCGGCGGACGATTCTCCTCCCTCTTTTCCCGTTAAGGTCCGGTACTTGATTGACGGAACTTCAATATGCAAATCAATCCGATCCAGCAGAGGACCGGATATTTTTGCCTGATATTGGCGGATCTGCTGGGGGGAACAGCGGCAATGGCGGACACGATCGCCAAAATAGCCGCAGGGACAGGGATTCATCGCCGCCACCAGCATGAATTTCGCCGGGAAACCGGCTGTCACAGCCGAGCGCGTAATCGTAATGGTTCCATCTTCCAGCGGCTGACGAAGCGCTTCCAGCGTATTTCTTTTAAATTCCGGCAGTTCGTCCAGGAAAAGCACCCCCAAATGAGCAAGGCTGATTTCTCCGGGATGCGGCATCTGACCACCGCCCACCAGGCCGACGTCGGAAATAGTATGATGAGGCGCACGGAAAGGCCGCGCGGCAATCAGCGTCTCCCCCGCATTCAGCAGGCCGGCCACGGAAAAGACTTTGGTGACTTCAATGGCTTCTTCAAAGGAAAGGTCCGGCAGGATTGTCGGCAATCTTTTAGCCAGCATGCTCTTGCCGGATCCCGGCGGACCAATCATCAAAATATTATGGCCGCCGGCCGCCGCAATTTCCAGCGCTCTGAGCGCCTGTTGCTGGCCCTTGATTTCAGAAAAATCAATGCCATAGGAACGATTTTTCTGAAAAAGATCCCCAATATCCAGGGAAAGCGGCGCCATCATCCGCCTTTCCGCCAAAAACTCAACAACATCTGGCAGAGTTTCGACGGCATAGACATGAATACCCTCCACCATCGCCGCTTCCGCCGCATTTTCTTCCGGCACAAAAATCGATTGAAATCCCAGCTCTCTGGCCTTAAACGCGGCAGGCAAGACGCCCCGCACGCCTTTAATGCTGCCGTCCAGAGACAATTCTCCGATAAAGAAACAACGCTCCAGAGCAGATTCCCGGATTAATTCTTCCGCCGCCAGAATGCCAATGGCAATCGGCAAATCAAATCCTGTTCCCTCCTTGCGAATATCCGCAGGCGCCAGATTAACCGTGACATGATCACGTGGAAAAGAGTAACCGGAATTCTTGATGGCCGCCTTAATCCGGTCCCGGCTTTCCTTCACGGAGGCGTCCGGCAGACCGACCGTGGCAAACTGTGGTAATCCCTGGGAAATATCCACCTCTACCGACACAGGATAAGATTCCATACCGATTACGCTCATGCTGAATACTTTTATAAACACTTTTCTTCTCCAAGGAGGCATTGATGAGGCAACGTACTAGCTAATCAATGTATTTATATCAAGTTTTTTTAATTGATAAAAATTTCTGCCGCCTTTCTTGACTCGCAAAGGACGCTATGCTAGGGTCTGCTTAATTTATTAAACTAAATTTTAAACAGATTAAAGTCAGCAGCTGCCATGAACAAGTTTACTCACATTGATGATGCAGGCCACATTCAAATGGTGGATGTGACGGACAAAAACAAAACCGTCCGCACAGCCGTGGCGCAGGGCCGGGTAAAAATGAAAAGCAGTACGCTCGCCTTGATTGAAGAAGGCCGGATAGCCAAGGGCAACGTGCTGACCACCGCTAAAATCGCGGGCATTATGGCGGCAAAAAAAACCGGCCATTTTATTCCCTTATGCCATCCGCTGGAGCTGACCGGCATTGACATGGAATTTGTCATGGACGGCGATCATTCGCAAGTGATCATTGAATCCGTGGTTCGGACAATCGGCCCCACTGGCGTGGAAATGGAAGCGCTGACGGCGGTCAGTGTCGCCGCGCTGACCATCTATGACATGTGCAAAGCCGTGGATAAGGAAATGATCATCAGCGATATTTTGCTTCTGAAAAAAAGCGGCGGGAAAAGCGGCGACTTTGTCAGAAAAGCATTGGAATCATCCGGAGAGCATGCGTGAAGCAGATTTATAAAACAAAAAAAGCCTTTATGGTTCCTTTCACGATGACGGCGGCGCTTTTATTTGCGCTGCTGGCGCTGAGTTTTTTCAACGGACAGTCCTGGGAACAAATTCTGATTGCGGTTTTATGCGCCGTCACGCTGGCTATCGCCGTGGAAGCATTTGAGCGGGAGGTTGCAGTTTCCGAAAATGGCTTGAGCATTAAAAAATTTTTCCGCGTAAAACATTTCACCTGGGCGGAAATTACGCATCTGGGCGTTGTTGTCATGCGCAACAAGGCCTACTTTCTTCTGAACACGACAAAGGGGTTTTATATACTTTCCAATCTCTTGCAGGATCATGCGATCCTGATCCGCTATTTGGCGGATCAACTGAAAAATGAGAAAGTGGAAACGGAAGTTGGAAAATACTTGGAGTCTCCCATTGAACGGACCTCCCTGATCGTTATTACCTGGATCGCCCTGATCATCATCATCGCGATTGTCCTGAGCAAATTGATAAAATTATAATATATTCATCGCCGGGAACATTAAAAATTTTCAAGGAAACGGATTCACAAAATGGATTCAAGCGCGGGAGTTTCATGATCATGATGGATAACAAGCAAAACCGGACAGAAGCGGCAAGTTGTGTTCAAGAAACATGTCACTCGTCCATCGAAGAAATACTGGAAACAAAATTAGACGATCTGGCCACGGTCTTAGCTGCTTCCGGCAACGGTAAAAGCAAGCTTCACGAGGAAGTCATGGCCATGGTGGAAAAAGGTCTGTTCAAAATCGCCCTCAGACGTTCCGGTAACGTAAAAAGTGCGGCGGCGGCATATTTGGGCATAAACCGGAATACTTTTACCGATAAAATGGCCAAGCTGGGCATCGACGGCAAAAAACCCAAATAGGATTTCATACCCCGTTATCGCTTGCGCACGCCCGGAACACGGAAATTTTCCACAGCAAAATTGATCTGCCGCAATCAGCCGCCTCTCCCTAGCCTCCGGCCGGAATGACGACAACAGGGCAAGATCACTTCATTATTTATTTTCAATAAAATCAATCATTTATCAAAACATGAGAAAAAATTAAATTTTTATTTGACAAAATAACCGTTTAAAAGTAGAAATACGGCAAACGATTGCCTATTGCCGTATAGAGAAACAGATGAAAGCGTTTTTTAAGCCCGAAGACATTGAACGAAAAGTTCTTCTGATCTTGAAGATATTGCACGAAAATCCAGAGCCGGCAGGGGCGCGCGTGATCGCCCGCCGGATGTCGGAACAAAACGTGCAGTTGAGTGAAAGGACGGTCCGTTACCATTTAAAAATCATGGATGAACGGGGCCTGACCAAACTGGTGGGCAGACGCGACGGCCGAATCATTACAGAACAGGGACTCGCCGAAATATCCGACGCCCGCGTACAAGATAAAATGGGACTTTCCATTTCCCGCATCGACGTTCTTTCCTTTAAAACCACATTTGATATCAAAAAGAAACGCGGACTGGTTCCGGTTAACGTTTCCTTCTTCCCGAAAGAACAATTTTCCCAGGCGCTGAAAGTCATGAAACCGGTCTTCGCCAAAAAACTGGCCGTCAGTTCCCGCGTGGCGGTGGCTCAGGCGGGCGGCGCGCTGGGCGATATTACCGTGCCCCAGGGCAAAGTCGGACTGGCGACGGTTTGCAGTATCGTCATTAACGGTGTGTTATTAAAGCACGGCATTCCCATCGATTCCAAATTCGGCGGTATTCTTCAGATGCGCAGGGGAGAAATCCTGAGGTTTGTCGAGCTGATTCATTACGCCGGCTCCTCGCTCGATCCGTCGGAAATTTTCATTCGCGGGAAAATGACCTCCGTCGGACAAGTTGTTAAAGAAGGTGAAGGAAAAATTCTGGCCAACTTCCGCGAGATCCCCGCTCTCAGCCGTTCCCTGGTTGAAAATATTATGGACGATTTCGCCAAAGCCGGCATTCACGGCGCCTTATCGATCGGCGGCTCGGGACATCCCGTTTGCCAGACTCATGTGGATGTAAACAAAATCGGCGTGATTCTCATCGGAGGCCTGAACCCGGTCGCCGCCGCCTGTGAAAGCGGATTGGACGTGGACAACAAGGCCATGTCCACGGTGATGGAATATGAAAAACTAAATAATATTGATACTTTTTAGAACCTGGAAAGATATTGTATGCGAACAACCGCATAAAATTAATAAAACATTTTAATAAAAAGGGAGAGCAAATCATGTCAATCATTAAAGATGTTATCGCCAAAGTAAAGCAAACCGACCCGGACCAGCCGGAATTTCATCAGGCAGTTGAAGAAGTCATGGAAACGCTGGAACCCACCGTCAAAAAGCATCCGGAATTCGTTAAAGCCAATATCTACGAGCGGCTTGTCGAACCGGAAAGAGCCATGACCTTTCGCGTGCCCTGGGTGGATGACAATGGCAATGTCCAGGTCAACCGCGGATTCCGCGTCCAGTTCAACAACGCCATCGGCCCGTTCAAGGGCGGTCTGCGCTTCCATCCATCGGTTAACCTGGGCATTATTAAATTCCTGGGTTTTGAACAGATTTTAAAAAACGCGCTGACCACCCTGCCCATGGGCGGCGCTAAAGGCGGCGCCGATTTTGATCCCAAAGGTAAATCCGATGGCGAAGTCATGAGATTCTGCCAGGCGTTCATGCGTGAACTGTATCGTCACATCGGCGCGGACGTGGATGTTCCCGCGGGCGACATTGGCGTGGGCGGACGTGAAATCGGTTATCTTTACGGTTATTACAAGAAAATCCGCAATGAGCACACGGGCGTACTGACCGGCAAGGGCCTGGACTACGGTGGAAGTCTGGTCCGTCCCGAAGCAACCGGTTACGGCACAACGTATTTCGCCGCGGAAATGCTGGCCACCCGCAAGCTCGATTTCAAAGGCAAAACCGTCGCCATCAGCGGCGCCGGCAATGTCGCCCAGTATGCGGTGGAAAAAGTCACCCAGCTTGGCGGCAAGGTCATCTCGCTTTGCGATTCCTCCGCGTGCATTATTGATGATGCGGGTATTGACGAAAAGAAATGCACCTACGTCCTCGAACTGAAAAACGTCAAACGCGGCCGCATTGCGGAATACGCCGATAAATTCAAGGGAACAGCCTGCTATGAAGGACAGAATGTGTGGGATGTAATCCGGGAACAGGGCATCAAAGTGGATATCGCCCTGCCCTGCGCGACGCAAAATGAAATCAACGGCAAAAACGCCGCCGCCCTGGTGAAAAACGGCTGCTACTGCGTGGCGGAAGGCGCCAACATGCCCTCGACTCCGGATGCCATCAAGATTTACCAGGAAAACAAAATTCTCTATGGTCCCGGCAAAGCGGCCAATGCCGGCGGTGTGGCCACCTCCGGCCTGGAAATGAGTCAGAACAGCCTGAGGCTTTCCTGGACGCGCGAAGAAGTGGATCAACGCCTGCATATCATTATGAAGACCATTCACAAAAACTGCTACGACACGGCGGAAGCTTACGGCAAAAAAGGCGACTATGTGATGGGCGCAAACATTGCCGGCTTCACCAAAGTGGCCAAGGCCATGCTGGCGTATGGAGTGGTGTAAGATAGGCGATGGGCAATAGGCGATGTGCGAAAAGCTCTTCGCTCATCGCAAAAAGAAAGGGCGAGGGGTGACAGGCGCTAAGCGATCGGTGACGTTTTTTTCGCTCGTCACACCTCGCTGATCTGGGGAGGCGTTTATGGATTTTAAATCGAAATCCTTTGAAAAAATAAAGCAACTGATTGAAAAAGGCGTGGATATTTCCAATCCCGCAACCATTGAGCTTGGCGATGAAGTCTGCATAGATCAAATCTCGGAGCAGGGAGTGCGCATTTATCCGGGATGCCGGATTTACGGCGGCAAGACGGTGATTTCCTCAGGCTGCAAGCTGGGCTATGAAGGTCCGGTGACCATTGAAAATTGTCAACTCGGTTCAAAGGTTGAATTAAAAGGCGGCTTCTTCAGCAATTCCGTCTTTCTGGAAAAAGCGAATATGGGTCTTGGCGCGCACGTCCGGGAAGGATGTATCCTGGAGGAAGAAGCAGGCGGCGCCCATTGTGTCGGATTAAAGCAAACAGTCCTTTTTCCTTTCGTAACACTGGGCAGCCTGATTAACTTCTGCGATTGCCTGATGGCCGGCGGCACGAGCCGCAAAAATCACAGTGAAGTGGGAAGCTCCTACATTCATTTCAACTTCACGCCAGACGCAGACAAAACAACGCCTTCTCTGCTGGGCGATGTCCCCCGGGGAGTGATGCTCAATCAGCCCCCCATTTTTCTGGGTGGCCAGGGAGGAATCATCGGCCCCGTGCGCCTGGGATACGGCAATGTCATCGCTGCTGGTTCCGTCTTGAGGCATGATTACCCCGGCGACAACCAGCTCATCTTGGAGAAGGCGTCCGTAGGCAGCGTGAAAGACTATCTCCCGGCGGCTTATCCCAATTTCAGCCGGATTGTGGAAAATAACATCCTCTATCTGGCCAATCTGGCGGCGCTGGAAGCCTGGTACACCCATGTCAGAAAGCCGTTTCTGGAAACCCAGCCGTTCGGTCTGCTCCTGTATGCCGGTGTTCTGGAACAGCTTGCGGCGGCCAAAAAGGAACGTCTGAAAAGACTGAAGGCCATGGCGGAAAAAGCAGTTGCTCCATCACGAAAAGAGCGTCAGGAAGCATCAGCCCGGCAAAGGCAAGAGCTGTATGAGCAAATCGGGTTCTTGGAAGGGATCTTTACCGGAAAAGCGCCGGAGGTTTTAACGGGAACGGATCAATCCCGCGAAGTTTTCCTCGGCGAATTCGGAAAAGCCGCGGGAGAAAAAATGGTCAATTACATAGCAACCATCCAGTCTCTGCCTGCGGAGATTTCCTCAAAAGGCGTCTTCTGGTTGAACGGCATTGTGAATGCTCTTGCTGAAAAAGCTGCTCAAGCCCTGCCGTCGCTGGGTTTATGCAAAAAGTGAAATTAGACAATCATTGAATTAGTAAAACGGAAATTACAAAAATAAGGAGAAAACAATGGGGAAATTATTTGGAACCGACGGGATCCGGGGAGAAGCGAACCGCCATCCCATGACGCCGGAAATCGCGTTTAACGTGGGACGCGCAATTGCGCATTTGTTTAAAAAAGAAGGGCACCGCGCGGTGGTCATTATCGGCAAGGACACCCGGCTTTCCGGTTATATGCTGGAGAGTTCACTGGAATCGGGCATCACCTCCATGGGCGGATATTCCCATCTGGTCGGCGTCATGCCGACGCCGGCGATCGCTTTTGTCACCCAGAGCATGCGCGCCGACGCGGGCGTGGTAATTTCTGCATCCCACAACCCTTTTCAGGACAACGGCCTGAAAATATTCGGCGGGGACGGCTACAAGCTGACCGACGAGCAGGAAAACGTGATTGAAGACCTGATCCTCAACAACAAACTTTCCGACTTGATGGCGACGGGACAAGGTATCGGCAAAGCCTTCCGGCCGGAAGGCGTCAACGGGCGCTACATCGTTTTCGCTAAAAATTCCTTTCCCCGCAACCTTTCGATGGAGGGAATGAAAATTGTCCTGGATACCGCCAACGGCGCCACTTACCGCGTGGCTCCGGATACCTTTAACGAACTCGGCGCTAATGTAGAAGTTATTCACAAAACACCAAACGGCGTCAACATCAATGAAAAATGCGGTTCACAGCATACGGAAGTTCTTCGCGAAAAAGTCGTGAACAGTGGCGCGGCCATCGGGCTCGCCTTCGACGGAGACGGAGATCGCCTCATCGCCGTGGATGAAAAAGGCAGAGAGATCACGGGAGATCAAATCATGGTCATCTGCGCCAATATCTTGAAAAAAGAAGGAAAATTAAAAAATGACCTGCTGGTCACCACCATTATGAGCAACCTCGGCCTGACCGTAGCCTGCAAAAAATACGGTTTCAAGCACCATGCCTCCAAGGTTGGCGACCGTTACGTGCTGGAGGATATGAGAAGGCTTGACGGCGTCATCGGCGGCGAAGAAGCGGGTCACATGATTTTCCTGGAACACCACACGACGGGCGACGGCATCATCGCCGCCCTGCAACTGGTGGCCGCCATGGTGAAGGAAGGCAAACCACTGTCCGAGCTTGCTAAAATGATGGATATTTTTCCGCAGAAACTCATCAATGTGGATGTGAAAAGCAAGCCGGATATTGCTCAAGTGCCCAAATTGGTTGAGGCCATCAAGCAGGTGGAAAGCGAATTGGGAGATGAAGGACGCGTGCTGGTCCGTTATTCCGGCACGCAGAACATGTGCCGCGTCATGGTGGAAGGTCCGACCGACGCCGTAACGTCAAAATACTGCCAGCAGCTTGCTGACGTTGTGAAAAATGAAATTGGATAATCAACAGGGAGATAATACATCATGGGCATCACTGTTTATGTAACGAAAGATTTTGCGCAGTTAAGTGAAGTCGCAGCGGACTTTGTCATAAAAAAAACAGTTAAAATTCTGAAGGAAAAAGATGAAGCCGTTCTGGGTCTGGCCACGGGCAATTCCCCCACCGGGCTCTACAAGCATTTTGCCCGGGCGGCCAATGAAGGGCAGTTTGACGCCGGCCGGATTCGCAGCTTCAATCTGGACGAATATGTCGGCCTGCCGGGCGATAACGTGCAGCAGCGGGTGATCCATCCGGAAAGCTACGCCTATTTCATGATTCAGGAGCTTTTCAGCCATCTGCAGAAGAAATTTATCGAAACACGCGTGCCCTATGGCTCACTGATCGACCAGAAAATATTGATCAAGGCATTGAAAGACAATAAAAACGATTGGGAATACAAAGGCGCGGATGCGGGCAAGTCCATCGCGATTAAGGCAAAACCGGCTTCCGACTACCTGGCCTGGATCAAGAAGGAAATTCTGGACGGCTACGTCAAAAAGATCAAGGCGGCGGGCGGCATTGACCTGCAAATTATCGGCGTGGGCGGCCGCGGCCATGTGGCTTTCCACGAATCAGGCATTCCGTTCAAAGGCAGTTCGGTGCTGCTGGTCAAGCTTGATGACAACACCATCGCCAATGCCGTCGCCGACGGACATTTCCAAACCAAGGCGGACTCGCCGCAGTATGCGATCAGCATGGGCGCGGAACTGGTGTATCAGGCCAAAACCGTCGTCCTGGCGGCCAACGGCGCGCGCAAAACGGAATCAATCACCCGTTCGCTTCTGGGCGACGTCACGCCTGAAATTCCCATCTCCTATGGTCAGCAGTACGCAAAACAGGGCGGCGAGTTGATTTATGTTCTGGATCGCGTTGCGGCGGAGGGCATTCTGGCTAACTCCAGGGAACTCAAGGCGCGGGGTATCGTGCTGAAAAACATGGCTTAAGCGCGGTAATTAAGCGGTATTGCAACAAAGA
>CAZBGE010000002.1:0-72653 GCA_964491435.1 uncultured Smithella sp. | reverse complement strand
ATCAAATACCGCATGGGAAATACCGACGATGAAAACGGGGATGATGAATAGGGGTGATCGGGTGGCAAATGGGTTTGCCGTGCGTTAAATTAAAAGGGCTGTCGAAAAAACAAGAAGAAATTTCATTAAAAAGGATATTTACATTGACGATATGAAGGATTCCAAGCTCACACATTACTATGTTGACGAGGCGGGCGATGGCGCGATCTTTGACGCCAGAGGGAGGGTCATTATCGGGACGGAGGGCTGTTCTCGTTTTTTCATGCTCGGACTTCTAGATGTGGCCAAGCCAGACGCGCTGGGAGCTGAGATCAGAGACTTACGGGCAACGCTTCTGCAAGATCCCTATTTTAAGAATATTCCTTCAATGCAAGCACAATCAAAGAAAACGGCGGTTTTTTTCCATGCCAAAGATGATCTGCCGGAAGTGCGACGCGAAGTGTTTCGTCTGCTGAGCAAACACGAGTTGCGCTTTTTTGCCATCGTCCGCGATAAGAAAAAGGTCCTTGAATATGTCCGGCAAAGAAACGAAATCGATTCTTCCTACCGGTACAACATTAATGAACTTTACGATTATCTTTGCCGGCAGTTATTTCATGACCGGCTCCATCAAAATGACGCATATGAAATACATTTTGCCAAACGTGGAAAGGCGGATCGAACGGCGGCATTAAGAGTTGCTTTGGAAGCTGCCCGCCTGCGTTTTACGGAGAAATGGGGAATTGTCAGCGCCGCTTCGATCAAAGTGCTGGCCAGCGCGCCTGCGGA
Organism: uncultured Smithella sp.; assembly: GCA_964491435.1. Lineage (GTDB taxonomy): Bacteria > Desulfobacterota > Syntrophia > Syntrophales > Smithellaceae > UBA8904. The sequence continues at coordinate 71,885 of CAZBGE010000002.1, read as the reverse complement.
TATCGCCGGACTTCAGGCAGCCGACTACTTCCTCTGGTCCCTGCAACGCTTTTATGAACGCGGGGAAAGTCGCTATCTGGAATATCTTTGGCCGTCGTTTCGCCTGGTGCGTGATATCGACGATACCAGGAAATATACGTATGGGGAGTATTACACACAAAAAAAGCCGCTCAATAAAGCGGCTAAGAATGACTGTTCAGGGATATAGGAGTTTTGGAACTTTGCCCAGAACTCACACGGCATGAAGCCGAATTTTGTCCCTGATGGCCGCATTTTACCAGTGTGGGGAATAAAGTCAAGAGAATGTTGATTTAATGTGTAAAGTAGTTTGCGGCATGTTCAGGATGATAACCAATAAAGGAAACAAACAGGGATATGGACGTGCAAACGATTAGCCGGTCGGATGACACTTACCCGGCGGTTTTGCTAAGCCGTCTTGGTGCGAGTGCGCCCGCGCTAATGTACGCGCTGGGTGAAACGGCCATTTTGCATCGGCGTCTACTGGGCCTGATTTGCTCGATTCAGTGTTCCGGCAGTATAGTGCTCAAAACATTCGATACCATCCGCGCCTTGCGCGATGCGGGCGTGGTGGCCGTGGGCGGTTTTCTCTCGCCGATGGAAAAGGATTGCCTGGATATTTTGTTGCGTGGCAAGCAGCCGATCATTCTCTGCCCGGCAAGAGGGTTGAAAGGCTTGCGCCTAGGCGAAAAGGCAAGGCAGGCGGTTGATGAAGGCCGTTTACTGGTGCTTTCTGCATTTGCCGAAGATGTCCGGCATACAACAGCCGTGCATGCCGTGCAGCGGAATAATCTGGTTGCCGCCCTTGCCGATTCGCTTCTGGTGCCTTACGCCGCCCCCAACGGCAAGACCTGGACAACCGTCCATGCCGCACTGAAAAGAAAACAGCCGGTGTTTACATTCGCTGTGGAAGATAACGCCGCACTTCTTCAAGCCGGTGCGCAACCAATAGAAAAACACATGGAAGAAATGCTGCTTGTTAAGTAAGTGTTACAAGGTATAAAAGCTGAAAATAACGTGTGAATGATACCGACGAACAGAAATAATTATGTCTCAAAGTATAGGATAATGGGTTATGATTTCTCTATGTAATGTCAATATTTATTGTGATGAAAGCAGGCATACATCCAATGCGGACGATTCATTTATGGTCATCGGTGCCCTGTCTTGTCCCCGTAACATGAAGAATGATTATACACGAAAAATCAATCTGCTTAGGAAGGAACACGAAACATGGCGGGAGTTTGGCTGGAAAACTCTCTCACCCAACCGGCGTGATTATTATTGGGCGCTGTTGACATTGTTTAGCGATTCGCAAGACTTATCGTTTCGTTGTTTGGTCGTTGACCGCAATATACTTGATCACGATCAGTTCAATAAAGGTGATGATGAGTTGGGGTTCTATAAACTCTATTATCAGATGCTTGTACATTGGTTGAAACCGGCGGGCGTTTACTACATCTATCTCGACTGGCAGCAAAATAAAATGCAGCACCGTTTTACAAACTTGCGTGATATCTTACGGCGGCGCTTAACCGGCAAGGCAAAAATCACATGTCTGGAGCCGGTGAACTCACGCGACATTCCACTAATTCAACTGGCGGATTTGCTGATAGGCGCTGTGGGTTATGCATGGAATGGCCGTCAAACAAGTCAGATTAAACTGGATTTCTGTGCTGATCTGGCAAAGTCGGCAGGGCTTTCTTCTTTGAAAAGCGCCACTCAGTTAAACGTTGAAAAATTTAATATTTTTCACTTTAGCGGGCGTTGATATGACCGAACACATCTGGCCTTTGTTGCGCCTCGACGCTAATAACGAGGAAGAGTTGGTTGAAGCATACCGTCGTGTCTATATTGAAAACTATGTCAAAACAGCCGATGGCAAAAACATTGAGCTTTACGACTGGCATGGCAATAGAATCATCTTTCGCGCCGTTGCATTCGATCACGCTTTTTCTGAAAGCACGGATTACCGATTTGGCAGGGGGATTCATGATATTGCTTTTTCGAAGAAAAGGGCGCGTTTCATGTTGTGGATTAAGGAGGTTCTTTCGGCAACAAAAGGCAACATCGAAAGAAGGCATCAATCGCGAAAGGACAGCAGAGGCCGTTTAAAGAAACGAAGGATTTTGATTGTTATTGAAGAACAATATGTTGTGGTTCTGGAAGAGCGAAAATGCCCAAAAGAGTTTGAATTTATTACAGCTTTTCTTGCGGATAAACAATACCTTCACAAAATCAGAAAAGAAAGCAGCTTGATGGAAATAAAAAACCCCAGTCTTAACGGCGACTGAGGTGCTGCCACGGTCCTAAACCTTAGGTAAAGGGCCTACCAGCCTTGCGGCTTGTGTCTTTAATATACACAATGAAGAGCGGAAATCAAGCCCAATATTTACGGTGTCAGATAAGAATTAAAAGAGAACGGTTTTTTTTGAATGATGACCACAAAATGCGGGGTTCGGTAAGGATAATGAATAAAAGATGAAAGACAAAGATGTGAGTGAGCAAATAATCAGTCAGGCGGCGCTCAAGGAAATCGGCAAGCTGGTTTTTCTGGAAATTGTCAAACGGGAAGGACAGGCCAGGGCCAGCTATTATGTGATGCGCTAACCGGTTGTCGATTTGATTGTCGTTTGTTTGTCGATTTATCGCAAAAACGAACATGGGGATGAATTCGATTACAAACTGATCAAAGAAAAGATGATGGAGGAAAATCCGCTCTTCCCCTAAAAATGCAAAACCCCATGTGCTATTTACGAGCAACCATCCGGAAGCCCACACATGAGGAATTACTTGCAGCTGAAAAATGGCCGATTAGACAGTAAAAGTCAAGTGTAAAGTTGGCTTACGGGATGTTTATGATGATGCGTTTAAATTCCGGTTCAAATCCCCAGATAGGCTTTTTTGATATCCTCGTTGTGCAGCAGGTCCCGGGCTTTTCCTTCCATAGTGATGCTGCCGTTTTCCAGAACGTAGGCGCGGTGGGACAGTTTCAGCGCCATGAAGGCGTTTTGTTCCACCAGAAAGATGGTTGTGCCGTGTTCGGCGTTGATTTTGGCCAGTGTGGAAAAAATCAGTTTGGTCATTAATGGCGAAAGGCCCAGCGAAGGTTCGTCCAGCAGCAGTAATTTGGGCCGGGCCATCAGTGCGCGGGAAATGGCCAGCATCTGCTGCTCGCCGCCGCTCAGGGTTCCGCCCTGCTGATGCCGCCGTTCCTGCAAGATAGGAAAAAGACCGTAAACGTATTCAAAATCGTTTTTGATTTCCGCATGGTCGTTGCGCAGGAATGCGCCCATTTCCAGATTCTCCAGCACGCTCAGTTTCGGGAAGATATGCCTGCCTTCGGGAACCTGGCAAATCCCCATGGCAACGATTTTATCCGGCTCCGTTTTTTCAATCGGACTGCCGTTAAAAAAGATTTGTCCGCTATGAACCGGCGTGATGCCCGAGACGGACATGAGCGTGGTGGATTTTCCCGCACCGTTGGACCCGATAAGGGCCACGATTTCTCCCGGCGTCACTGAAAGAGAGATGCCTTTCAGGGCGCGGATGCCGCCGTAGCGGGTTTCAACATCAGCTAATCTCAGCATCGTCTCCTTCTTCCTCACCCAGATAGGCTTTAATGACAGCCGGGTTGTTGCGGATTTCCTGCGGTGTTCCCCGCGCGATCTCTTCTCCGTAGTCCAGCACAAAGATGTTTTGCGCCAGATTCATGACCAGTTTCATGTCGTGTTCGATGAGCAGGATGGAAAGGTTAAAATCCTTTTGCAGTTGTGAAATCAGGCTGTCCAGCTCGTTGGTTTCCTGCGGGTTCATTCCCGCCGCCGGTTCGTCAAGAAGCAGCAGCACCGGATCGTTGCCAAAGTCGATGAACTAATGGCCCTGTGCGACAAATTAAAGGCCCGATTGCGGGAAGCCCAGACCACCCAAATCCATTTAGCCGACGCCATCGTCGAACAGGCAGTTGGCTGAAAAACCTATTATTGCTAACTTTTCAGATCAAAAGATAATTGAGAGATATTTTCACATTAATTCTTGCATTATTGTATAAATAGATGTAAATTATCCTACATAAAGAGATTATTTCTCATTATTCACAGAGGTGTGTTATGATTATATCACTTTCGATAGAAAATTGGATGTCGTTTCGCGAAAAGGTGACTTTCATGATGACAGCCAGCAAAGAGCGTCAGCATAGTGAACGTGTACCGAAATTGGCGAAGTACCAGACAAGAATCCTTCCTATTGCCGTGCTTTATGGCGGAAATGCGTCAGGGAAAACAAATTTTTTTAATGCAATTAATTTTGCCAAAGCATTAGTTGTCAAAGGTAGCAGACCCGGAAGTCTGATTCCTGTCGAACCGTTTCGTCTGGATACCAAAAGTGTCGAGTTACCATCGCGTTTCATTTTTGAGTTGCTTATCGATGAGACCATTTATGAATTTAGTTTTGCTGTCACTCGCAAAGCGATTCTGGAAGAAAAGCTGGTGAAGATTACACCCACGAGTGAAATAACACTTTATGATCGTAAGGATGAGAAGATAATTTTTGATAAATCGTTTTCTAAAGATCAATTTTTGGAATTTGCCTTTAAGGGTACCAGGGAAAACCAGCTTTTTCTTACAAATTCCGTTTCGCAAAAAGTTGAAATCTTTAAACCTATTTACGATTGGTTTAACGATACTCTCGAACTTGTTGCACCAGATTCACGATTTGAACCATTTGAACAGTTTCTTGATGAAGATCATCCACGTTATATAACAATGAATGAGATGTTACACCAATTAGATACAGGAATTGCTCATCTTGGTGGTGAACCGATTCCTTTTGAGAACATACAGATACCAGAACCTTTGAGAAATAAAATTCAAGAAGATATAAAAGATGGCATGACCATGCGAATGATGACAGAACCCATCAACGAGCGTGTTGTTTTTACTCGCAAAAAAGGGGATTTAGTTGCAAAAAAACTGGTTGCTTTTCACTCGAAAGCGGATGGTTCTGAAGCAAAATTCGATATTCGACAAGAATCTGATGGTTCACAACGAGTCATTGATCTTCTACCGGCGTTTTTGGAACTTTCAGCTAAAAATTCAAAAAAGGTCTATGTCATTGATGAACTTGACCGCAGCCTGCATACCTTGCTGACTCGTCAACTACTGGATTCATATCTTTCCAACTGTTCACATGAATCAAGGTCGCAGCTTCTGTTGACAACGCATGATGTTCTGCTGATGGACCAGCAGTTGCTTCGTCGCGACGAAATGTGGGTTGCGGAGAGAGACTCGTCTGGGGCATCGAAGATGATATCTTTCAGCGAATACAAAGATGTCCGTTATGATAAGGATATTCGGAAAAGCTATCTGCAGGGTCGTTTAGGCGGCATTCCTCGCATATTGCTTAGAGGGACAATGGCAAGTTCCTGCGGGGCGGCGGAAAATGATGAGGAAAACAAATAATGCCGCCTAAAAGAAGGAAATTTCAGAGGCAAATTGGCGAACGACGTTATCGAAGACTGTTTGTTATCGCGGTTGCAGGCGTTGCAACGGAACCGCAGTATTTTTCTATCTTTAATGATTTTGAATTGGTGATTCATGTTGATTGCCTGAAAGGTAAAAATGAAAGTTCGCCGATTCATGTGCTGCAACGCATGAAAAAACACTTGAGAGAAACGAAACTAAGAAATTTTGATGAAGCTTGGCTGGTCGTAGATAAAGACCAATGGACGGATGAGCAGCTGACTAAGCTTCATGCATGGTCTCAGGAACAAGATAATTATGGCTTCGCATTAAGTAATCCAAAATTCGAATATTGGCTGTTGTTGCATTTTGAGGATGGCAGCGGTATTGCAACTTCGCGCCAATGCTCCGAGCGTTTGGTTCGTTATCTTCCTGATTATGACAAAAGTATTGATGCGCACAAAATAACCCCCGATAGGATCGCTGACGCTGTCCGGCGAGCTAAAGGACGTGATAATCCACCATGCAAGGATTGGCCGAGAACAACAGGAACAACATTTTATCGACTGGTAGAACGACTCATAAGGAAATCAAAGCATTAACGATTCAAATGCGCTCTGGAAGGCAGAAAGGTTATTGACGGATCATGAAGATTAAAAGATTTTTTCTTTCATCATTGCTGCTGATCGTATTCCTGTTGACGATTTCCGGTTGCAGTAATAACGGGGCATGCACTCCCGTCTCTCTGGAAAAAGCCAACTGGTCTGAAAAAAACTACAGGGTGTTGATGCGGTTGATTGATGATTATGGCATCGGCGGTAAGTTCCGTGAAGAGAACAAACCACCATACATTGTTCTGGATTGGGATCAGACCTGTGCTTATCTCGATGTGGAAGAGGCTACAATGCGTTATCAGTTGCTTCATCTGAAGTTTAAATTGACCAGGGAACAATTCAAAGGATTGCTCCGGGACAATATCAACGGCATTACGCAATTGTCCGCAGAATACAAAAATATTCCATTAGCCGATATCAACGCCGACCTGGAAAACGATTACAATTATTTGTTCGATCATTATTTGGGAGCCAACGGGACGTTGTCGTTTGCAGAGGTGCAGAACAAGCCTCAATATTGGGATTTTGTGACAAAAGTTGCTTTTTTATACGATGGGTATTGTTCAACAGCCGGCATTGGGGCTGATTACGGTTATCCTTGGGTGATATACCTGTTTACGGGTCATACGAAGGACGAAATAAAGAAGATGGCTGCGGAAGCTATTTCTTACGAGCTGGGTAATCCATTAAGCAAACAAACATGGCAGTCGCCGGATACATTACCATCAAAAGCCGGAGTGGTAAGTTATTCATTCAAAACCGGGTTGCGTATCATTCCGGAAATGCAGAATCTGATGGCTGCCTTTACAGACAGTGGTTTTGATGTTTACATTGTTACGGCAAGTTATAAACCGATCGTGGAGGTATTTTCAGGTATCAACCGTTTCGGGTACAATATTCCCGCCGAAAATGTAATCGGGATGGAGATTGCGTCAGCGGCTGACGGAAGGCTTCTTCCCGAATATAAGGCAGGGTGGGTCAAGACATACCGTGGGGGAAAAGTTGAAGCGATTAACATGGCGATTAAGACAGGACTCGGTAAAAACTGGGATCCTGTCTTCTCATCCGGTGACAGCGACGGCGATTATGAAATGTTCACAGCATTTCCCAATATGAAACTAACGTTGATTTGGAACCGGGTGAAAGGCGGCGATATCGGAATTCTTTGCAGACAGGCTGTGAATGAATCTGTCGATGAAAATCCGAGGTATATCCTCCAGGGCCGTGATGAAAACAAGGGGATTGCCATACCATCCCCGGCAACGATTCTTTTTGGAAAGACAGAACCGCAACTGCTATATTGAAGCGGCAGCGACTGCATATTTTAAGTTCGTCATTAGGGGTATCCTATGACCCTGTAAGGAATTAGGTAGGCCGATTTTTAAGCAAATCAAAGTTTGGTGATATTCTTTTCAAATCCCCAGATAGGCTTTTTTGATGTCTTCGTTGTGCAGCAGGTCGGAAGCTTTTCCTTCCATGGTGATGCTGCCGTTTTCCAGCACGTAGGCGCGGTGGGAGAGTTTCAGCGCCATGAAGGCGTTTTGCTCCACAAGAAAGATGGTGGTGCCGTGTTCGGCGTTGATTCGGGTCAGGATGGAAAAAATCAGTTTGGTCATTAAAGGTGAAAGTCCCAGCGAAGGCTCATCCAGCAAGAGTAATTTAGGACGCGCCATCAGTGCGCGGGAAATGGCCAGCATTTGCTGCTCGCCGCCGCTCAGGGTTCCGCCCTGCTGATGCCGCCGATCATGCAGGATGGGGAAAAGCTCATAGATGTAGGCAAAATCCTTTTTGATATCCGCATGATCGTTACGCAGGAAGGTGCCCATTTCCAGATTTTCCAGCACACTCAGTTTAGGAAAAATGTGCCTGCCTTCGGGAACTTGAGAAATTCCCAGAGCAACGATTTTGTCGGGATTGGTTTTTTCAATCTGGCTGTTGTTAAAAAGGATCTGTCCGCTGTGAACGGGTGTGATACCTGAGATGGACATGAGCGTGGTGGATTTTCCTGCTCCGTTGGACCCGATGAGAGCCACGATTTCTCCCGGAGTGACCGAAAGAGAGATGCCTTTCAGAGCGCGGATTCCGCCGTAGCGGGTTTCAACATCAACTAATTTCAGCATCGGGCCCTTCTTCCTCTCCCAGATAGGCTTTGATGACGGCTGGATTTTCCCGGACTTCCTGAGGTGTTCCCCGGGCGATTTCTTTGCCATAGTCCAGCACGAAGATGTTTTGCGCCAGATTCATGACCAGTTTCATATCGTGTTCGATCAGCAGAATGGATAGTTGAAAATCTTTTTGAAGCTGGGAAATCAGGCTGTCCAATTCGTTGGTTTCCTGCGGATTCATTCCCGCGGCCGGTTCGTCCAGAAGCAGCAAAACCGGCTCGGTGGCCAGGGCGCGTGCGATTTCCAGACGGCGCTGTGCGCCGTAGGGCAGATTTCGCGAAAGTTCGTTGACCTGTCCGGCCAGTCCCATATATTCAAGAATGCCATAACTTTTCCGGACGATTTCTTTTTCTTCGTTTCGTGTGGCGGGTGGACGAAAAATGGCGCCCAGAAGTCCCGCTCCGGACCGGCAGTGGCGTCCCACCATCACATTTTCCAAAACGGTCATGCCACCGAAAAGACGGATGTTCTGGAAGGTGCGGGCCATGCCCAGCTTTGCGATGGTGTTGATTTTTAATCCGTTGAGTTTTCTGGGTTTGCTTTTAGGCGGATACAGAATGATTTTGCCCGCCGTCGGTTTGTAGATTCCGGTCAGACAGTTAAACAATGTGGTTTTTCCCGCGCCGTTGGGACCGATCAGCGCCGCAATTTCTCCCTGACGGATGTATAGATCGACTTTCTCCAGGGCCCGAAGACCCCCGAAATCCATGGAGAGTTCGCTGACATCCAGAATGTTTTCCATGATCCGATTATCCTTCAGGTTTTTTCTTCAATGTCTGCTTGCTGAAATTGATATTGCCTGCGCTTTTCGGCCATTAGTCCGCCCGGCCGGAAAATCATGACCAGAATCAGCGCCGCGCCAAAAAGAATCATCCGGTAGTCGCTGAAAACGCGCAGATATTCCGGAAGTAAAATGATGGCCAGGGCCGCCGTAATGACGCCTAAAATGGAGCCCATACCCCCCAGAACAACAATCGCCAGGATCATGGCCGATTCCAGAAAGGTAAAACTTGCCGGGTTGATGAATGTTGTTTTTGCGGCGAAAAGAACGCCCGCCATCCCCGCCCAGGTTGCGCCCAGGGCGAAGGCGGCAAGTTTGGCTTTTGTTTTGTCAATGCCCATAGCCTGACAGGCCAGCTCATCTTCGCGCATGGCCACCCAGGCGCGGCCGATGCGGGAATGCTGCAGACGGTAAATGACAAAAATCGTCAGCAGGCATAGAGCAATCAGAATAAAATACAGATAAACCGCCGATTGTTCTGGCGTCAGAGGGATGCCGAACAGTCCCGGCCGCGGAATGTTGGAGATGCCGCTGGGGCCAAAGGAGAAGTCATTCCAGTTTTCCAGCACCAGCCGAAGAATCTCGGCAAAGGCCAGTGTCACAATTGCCAGATAATCTCCGCTCAATCTTAAAACAGGCAATCCCACCAGAATGCCGAAAAAAGCGGCCAGAAGAGCGCCCGCCGGCAGGAGCACCCAAAAGCCCAAGCCAAAATGATAATTTAAAAGAGCATAGCTGTATGCGCCCACGGCGTAAAAGGCGACATAACCCAAATCCAGAAGTCCGGCCAGGCCAACCTCGATGTTCAGGCCCAGTCCCAGCATCACGTAAATAAGAGCGGTGGTCATGACGTTGATTTGATAATGAGATGCGACAAAGGGAAAAACCAGCGCGAAAGAGGCGATGATGAGCAGTGCGGGGCGATAGATTTTCGGGTTTTCCAGCAGGAGGCGGACAGAGGATTCCTTTTCCGCGGCCGCGCTTTTTTCCGGGCTTTTTTTGCGAAGATAAAGCTGCCAGAAAAATGAAAGAAAAAAGGCGGACAGGCCGATGCCCGCAATGTTGCCCCAGCGCCAAAGGATGACATTGTCGATGGTGTTGACTTTAATGACGATAATGGGAAATGTCAGCAGCATCAGCCAGAGGGCAATGTAGATAGATCGTTTAATTTCTTCCGCAAATTTCATGTCGAAAACACTTTTACACTTTTTGCTGGGATGACCGTCCCAGAATGCCGTCCGGTTTGAAAATTAAAATCAGAATAAGAAAGGCAAAGGCGAAGACGGATTCATAATCGCTGGAAATGTAGCCCGTCCCGAAGCTTTCCGCCATGCCCAGCGCCAGGGCGCCCAGCATGGCGCCGGGAATGCTGCCGATACCGCCCAGCACCGCGGCTGTAAAGGCCTTGATGCCCGCGTTAAAGCCGATGTAAAAATTGATTCGTCCGACATGGGAGGCGATCAGAATGCCGCCCAAGGCTGCCAGTGACGATCCGATGATAAAGGTTATGGAGATGACGCGGTTGATATTTACGCCGGTCAGCAGCGCCATTTGCTGATCCTGGGCCGTCGCCCGCATGGCTTTGCCCATTTTGGTAAATTTCAGAAGAAGGGAAAGGGCGATCATGACGACTGCGGAGGTCAGAATAATGATGAAGTCGGAAGGACCGATGATGTGGCTGATACTGTCCAGCAAATCAGACTGCGGAAGCAGGCTGGGGAAGGGGAGGAAATCGGAAGTCTGGGCCAGCATGACGTAATTTTGCAAAAAGATGGACATACCGATGGCGCTGATGAGCGGGGACAGGCGCGATGCCTGACGCAGCGGTTTATAGGCGATTTTTTCCACGGTAAAGCCGTAGGCGGCCGAGTAGAGCACCGCGACGACGCCGGCGACTATCAGCACGGATAAACCGGTCATACCTTTCATCGTCAGCACGGACGCCACGATGAGCGCGGTGAAAGCCCCGATCATGTATATTTCGCCGTGGGCGAAGTTGATCAGCTGCAAGATGCCGTAAACCATCGTGTAGCCCAGGGCGATCAGGGCGTAAATACTGCCGCGAGTCAGTCCTCCCAAGAATAAGTCCCAGAAATAATTCATGGTCTTCTGTTTCGTCCAAGCACGGGTATGAACAAATGTTTCGATGGTTTATGGTGATGCCATCCACTATCCACCGTGCACTACGCGCCTATTTCAGTTCCACGTATGCGCCCTTGCGCACCTGATACATGGAAAAACCGACGCCGATGGCGTCGCCTTTATCGTTAAATTTTATTTTTCCCAGCGGCGTGTCTGCCGGATAGGTGCGCAGAGCCTTGTGCACAGCCTTGTAATCGGTGGATTTTGCCTTGGACAGCGCATTGACAACCGCCAGCATCGCGCTGTAAGCGTTTAGATAGAAAGCTCCCGGTTCTGTGCCGTAGGTTCTTTTATGCTCCTCAATTGCGGCGATGGCCAACGGGTTTTTCGCTGTGTCCTTGGGTCCGGAGGCGTAAACGCCTTCGGCGGAACTGGCGGCCACTTTGATGAAGGTTTGATCTTTAACCCCGTCGTCGGAAATAAAAACGGTCTTCATTCCTCTTCTGCGCATGAGTTGAATAACGGATGCCGCTTCCGGGTGGTAACCGCCGTAAATAACCGCGTCCGCGCCGGAATACCTGATTTTCTGAACAATGGCGGAATAATCCACGGCGCCGGGGGTAATGCCTTCGTAAAGAACAATTTTTGCGACTCGAGATTGTTCAAGGAATTTTTTCGCGTATTCTGCAAAGCCTTTGCCATAATCGCCTTTGTCGTGGATGACGGCAAAATTTTTCAGTTTTAGCTTTTGAATGGCAAAATCCACCACCAGCCTGGCCTGTGCGTCATCGGGAGCGATGGTGCGGTGGAAGTTCGGATACCGTCCGGAAATAGTCAGTTCCGGGCTGGTTGCGGAAGGTGAAACGACGATGATGTTCGCATCTTTATAAGTGCGCAAGGCCGCTTTGGTCGCGCCGCTGCAAATGTGACCGATGATGGCGTCCGCTTTGGCGGAAACCAGTTTTGTGGCGGCATTGGTCGCCAGTTCTGGCTTGCAGGCTTCATCTTGAATCAAAAGCTGCAATTTTCTGCCAGAAATCCCTCCTTGAGCATTTATTTTTTTGACGATCATCTCGACTGCCCGGACCGTGGGCAGGCCGTAAGAAGCCAAGTCTCCCGTGTGAGCCCCGGCAACGCCGATTTTTATGTTTTCAGCGCCAAAGCTTGTGGCGGCGGCGAAAGTTATTAAAAAAACGGGGATTAAAATCCATCGGAAAACAAGTCTGCTTTTCATTGTTTTTACTCCGTAAGAAGATAGTGCAAATTTACTACTTGAAAAGCTTCGCTGCGTCAAGACACAATCCATGGTTTTTTCAGCATGGAGCTGTATCACTGCCCGCTATTATTTTAGGCTTGTCAAAGCGAGGGATAGTTGATATTTAGTTGATAGTGGATGGCGGATAGTGGATGGTGGAAAAACATTCTTTTTCAAAAATAGATATTGCCCAGATCAAATCGCTGGGGTTGACGCCGCCGGAGGTGAATAAGCAACTGGAAACCTACCAGCGTGAGCCGTCTTTTCTGAAGCTCATTCGCCCTTGCCGTCCGGGCGACGGGATTCGATCTTTTACCACTTTCGAACGTAATCAGCTGATTAAACTGTATAATGACAAAGCCGCTCAATGCCGGATATTAAAATTTGTGCCGGCCTCGGGCGCGGCCAGCCGCATGTTTGCCTCGTGGTTTGCCGCAGCTCAGCGGGGAGGTTTCGGCAATGCCGGGCTGGACAGGGCATTTTGGGCTGATTTGAAAAAAATGCCTTTTTCCCCGATTCTTGAGGAACAAGAAGCAGTTCGTTTGATGATCAAGAAAAAGGATATTCAGGCTGTCCTGGATTATATTCTTACTTCCGGCCTTCATTTTGGCAGTCTGCCCAAGGCGCTGATTCCGTTCCACGTCTACCGGAACAATGATGTCCGGACGGCCCTGGAAGAACATATTGGGGAAGCCGCAAACCTCCTGAACGGTAATCACGGAGAGTTTTGCCGCCTGCACTTTACGGTTTCAGCAGACCATTATAAAATCATCAAGGATTTGCTCAGCGCAATTGTTCCAAAATATGAAAATTATTACGGTGTTAAATTTCGAATTGATTTATCCGTACAGTCTCCGGCGACAAATATCGTGGCCGTCGATGAAAGGAATCTGCCTTTTCGGGACGACGAAGGCCGCCTGGTTTTCCGTCCCGGCGGACACGGAGCTTTGCTGGAAAATTTTCAATCATTATATGCCGATCTTATTTTTGTTAAAAATATCGATAATATTGCGCCTGATATACTGCAAAAGAAAATACTGCCTTACCAAAAAATGCTGGGTGGCCTGGCGCTGAAATTGCGTCAGTCCATTTTTGAAATGTTACGATGTCTGGCAAGCAATCAACTCAATTCCGGGGATTTTGAAGTCATGACTGACTTTTGCCGCTCTGAGCTTCAAGTGAGTTTTTCCGGTGGATTTTCACGGTTGAAACCAGCCGGGAAAAAAAGACAGTTGTTTTTACAATTGAACCGCCCGCTGCGTATTTGCGGGATGGTCAAAAATGAAGGCGAACCGGGCGGCGGTCCTTTCTGGGTTCAGGAAAAAGACAAATCGCAAACATTGCAGATCGTGGAATCAGCTCATGTCAATCATCGTCGGGCTTTACAGAAGGAAATCTGGTCGCGGGCTTCTTATTTTAATCCGGTCGACATGGTATGCTGCACCAGGAATTATCTTGGAAAGAAATTTGCTTTGGCCAATTACGTCAACAAGGATGCTTATTTAATCAGTCTCAAAACGGAAAAGGGACGCCGCCTCAAGGTCCAGGAGATGCCCGGCCTCTGGAACGGCGGCATGGCTTATTGGAACACGGTCTTTGTGGAACTTCCGGTTGCGGTTTTCAATCCGGTCAAAACAGTTTACGATCTCTTGAGACCGCAACACAAAGGCGGCGGACCCATCAAATAATCCAGCGTTCGCAATCTTCCCTGGAAATAGCCCTGGCTTGAAGGGCAAAGGCTTTGTTTTTATGCCGGCAGACGACACTGGCTTCCATACCGGCGGGAGCATCGGAGTAGCGGACGCACAGCGCGGCGGCTGTCGCCATTGCCGATGGATTGCCATAAGGGACGAAGACGCAAGGTCCCGGAAAATCAGCCACATTGCAAACCAGATCGTCGTCCGTGGCCAGCTTGCTCAGCGCTTCATTGTCGGATTTGTTTCTGCCGACAATAATTTTACCGAAATCTTCCGCACGAAAATGCCGTCCATACTTTAGCAGCTCATAATCGCGGATTTGCCTGTCTTCGGCATGAGACATCAGATCCCGCAACCGGACGGAGAAAATCGGATCCGTCAGCAGACAGCCTCCGGCGGGAGGGGGGTATACGCGGATTCCAAATTCTTCAGCCAGACGCATTTGTTCTTTGCGTCCTCGTCCGGAAATAGACAGGAGCCGGGCGCGGTCGATTTTTCCTTCGCGTTCGGCCTTGGTGGGATCAAGCAAGTGCGCGGAAAGCGGACGTAAAATATAGTCGGCGTATCCGGAATTTTTCGCAACCACATAAAGAGACTGTTTGGTCTGCGACATGGGACGCTGGCCAAGAACTTCACCGGTGATCAGGAAATCAGCGCCTCTTGCCGCCATTTTTCCGCCGGCAATTTTCAACATCAGTGTATGGCAGTCAATGCAGGGGTTCATGTTTTTGCCGTAGCCGTACCGCGGCGATTTGAGCATCCGCAAATGTTCATCTGTAATGTCTTCAATGATCAGAGGCAAGTTGATCTGGTTGGCTGCCGCCTGCGCTTTTGCCGCGCTGAAGAAAGGAGTCGTAAAGGCCAGCCCCGTAACGTCTATGTTTTGATGCTGCGCCAGCTTGACGGCTAAAATGCTGTCCAGACCGCCGGACAGAAGGGCGATTGCTTTTACCATAATTCAAAAATCCTCTGGAGGGAGAACAGCGCTGCGGAAAGACATACGTTTGCTTGGATGAATGTTCAAAACAAAACTCAATACCGGATAATGTTTGCCGACCACGCTTCCTGCATTAATCCCTGCAACTCCTGATTAAAATCAAAATTTACGACGTAAGTAATCTTATCCGTTTTGATTTTTGCGCCATTAAAACCGAAAGAATAAGGCGGATGATTTTTTTCCAGTCCGGAAAAGGTAAAATATCCGGGAGCAAAGGCAATATGAAAACCATTCAGAATTTTTTCCATTTTTTTGAGTGGTTCATCCTGATCGGATATGAAAATAAGTTCATTGCCGGCCTTTTCCAGAATATTGACGAATTGCGGGGGCAGATGACGCGAGAAAATAATCGTTTTCTTTTCTCCTCTTTTCACAACAATGTCGGCTTTTATCGATAGATTAAATCCATCCTTGTCGATGTTAAAGACTGCCACATCAATGTCTTGTTCAGCCGGGATGTTCAGGTAAGAAAGCAGGTCCCGGGAGAAATCTCTGGTGGATGCCGTAGATAAAATCGTGGCTGGAGGGAGAGAATAAATTTCTTCCGGTTTGCCGACGAGTCCTTTTTCCGGAGAAATCTCCGTGATGATGAAGGAATTCCGGCGTGCATAATTTACAATGGCCCGGGGCAACAAGGTGCTGTTTTCATAAACGAATCGCAAACCCTGCGTCTTCGCTGAAGACGATTTTGAGCCTTTTTTTGTGATCAGCCAGTCCATGATCATTTCCAAAGAGGGAGTTGAACCAACAGCGACCGGGTTTTGCGCTTTCGTAATCTCATAGTTTTTAGTATTTTTTAATATTTTGCTCAATGCGGCAATAACGTTGTCTTTGGCGTCAATTTTCACCAGATGGTAATTGTTCATGTGCTCGCTGATGATTTTCTTCAGATCGCTTCCGGAACGATTATCAAAATCAAGAAATAAGGTTGTCCGATCATCCATTTCCACTACGGGAATGAGGGAACAGTCAATGGTAATTTGTCCGGCCGTTTTGGAGACAGGCAGATAGTACTTGCCGCTGGTGAGCATGGTTCCGTTCATTTGCGTGATGACATGCTTGATAACGTCAAGGCGCGCCTCGGGAGGTAAAATAACAGGTTCTTTGGCCTGCTGCTCCGGGGAATCCTCCTTGCGGGAAATAACCTGCTCTGATTCTCCCGTGACATTTTCATCCTTTGTCGTTTGTTCTCCCGGTTTCGCGGTCATTTGATGATCAGGCAGATGCAGAACCTGCCCGATGTAGATCCTGTTGGCGTTTTTAATCGCCGGATTCAATGATTGAATCAGAAGGATTGTTTTTTGTGTGTTGGATTTTATGTGAAGCACGCGGTGTGCAATGCGAATGAGATTGTCGCCTTTTTTAACCTGATAGATCTGGGAGCTAACTATTTTCGATGTTTGATGATTTGCAGCGTTATCCGGGGTTGCCATTTTATCCTTTGCCACGACGGTAACTTTACCGGGTAACATGATCTTATGTCCTGCATATAATTTGTTTAAATCTTTAATATTGGGATTCATTTCCTGGATCATTCTATAATAATGCGGGATCTTCTTTTCGGTAACGCCGGGTATTTGGCGTACAATTGCGGAAAGAACGTCATCTTTCTGAATTGTATAAGCGTGAGCGGGTGTTTTAGGGATGGCTGTCTTGCTGAAAGTCAGTTGAGCAGTGTCTTCTTTTACGGAGGCCGCCCCTGATGAGAATGCCATTGCCGCAAGAATGGCAGGAATCAAAATCAACAAAAATATCTTTCTCATTACATGTATCCTGCGTATAAAGAATATAAATTTTAAACTCTCTACTTTAACTGTTTTTAAAAGTCAATTGGTCGTCGGACTTAAAACCAATTTGCATCAATTCTTTTAAAAAAGGATTTCTTCTTGAGGACAATGATTATCCGTTTCTCATTTCTGCCGGTTGACCAGTGGTTTCCAGCACCCGAAGCCAGACATTCCCCCGGGGATCGATCCGTCTGCCGGAAATAGCTGCAGACAAGGGAAGATGGACATATTCTTCCTTGCGCAGGGCGACAAGAAGGCCGGTTTTGCCCGCCATCGCCGCATGGACGGAGTATTGCCCCAGCGAGCTGCAGTAAATGCTGTCCGAGGCGTTGGCCGGAACGGAACGGATCATATAGCTGGGTTCTATATATTTCAGATTGATTTCCTGATGATTCTCCCGGAAATGATTTTCAATAGCGTTTTTCAGAAAAAGACCGATGTCGTGCAGACGGATATTGCCTGATGGATCGGTTTTTTGCTCATCTGATTCCTGTCTCATCAGCTCCTGTCCTGCGCCTTCCGCGACGAGAATCACGGCATGCCCGCTATCCTTTATTCTTTTCTGGAGGGATTTCAGGAATCCGTTTTCTCCATACAAATCAAAAGGCGCTTCGGGAATCAGCACAAAGTTCGCGTCTCCCTGAGCCAGAGCCGCCGTGGCCGTGATGTAGCCGGATAAACGTCCCATTATTTTCACCAGACCGATGCCATTATAGGCGCCTTTGGCTTCCACGTGCGCGCTACGGACGGCTTCCACGGTTTTGGCAATGGCAGTGTCAAATCCGAAGGATTTTTCAATCAGGTTGAGATCGTTATCAATCGTTTTGGGAATGCCGATGACGGCGATCTTTGCATTTCTGGCGGTGATTTCCGCCGTCAGTTTTTCCGCGGCGCGCATGGTTCCATCGCCGCCGACACAGAAAAGAATGTTGATTTTCCTGCTCTCCAGATAATCCACCATAATCGCCGGATCCTGTGGCCCCCGGGATGATGAAAGGATGCTGCCGCCGATGTAAGTGATATCTTTTACAAAATCAGGTGTTAACTGTATGGGTTTGCTGCCGTACGAAGGATTCAACCCACGCAATCCATATTGGATACCAAGAATATTTTTGACTCCGTAACGGTAAAAAAGCGTCATGGTTACCGAACGGATGACATCATTAATGCCCGGACAGAGCCCGCCGCAAGTAACAATAGCCGCTGTTGTCCGGGAAGGATCAAAGAAAATCCTTTTCCGGGGGCCGGCCTGTTCCACGGACAGAGGCTTTCCCGAAGCATCCAGAAATTCTTCATAACTGGCAAGACTGTTTTGAAATAAAATCCGGTCATGATCTGAAATAAAACTGCTGATATTCAGAGGAGAACCGATTTGGCAGTCACCAAGATTAGCAATGGTAAAGTCATGTTTCATAATGGTTTCCCTTTCTTTAATACTTGCATGGCGGCGTTCCGGCCCGAGATCATCTCCGCGTCAAAACCGGCGTCCGAAAGCAAGGACGCGCCTGTGAGAAAAACATTTTTAAACCGTGTTTTGTGGTTTTTGGCGGCAAACGAGGTAAAGAAGGCGTTGCGCACCTTTAACCTGGGATTCACAACTTTTCGATAATCGGTTGATATGTCTATGGATTTATCAAGATTTTGAAGCACGATATTTTCCTGCAAAAACGGAAAGAAAACTTCAAGCCTTTTTAGAATCGAATCTGCCGTGCGTTGCAGGGCGTCCGGCGTCCAGTTTTCTGTTAACCCGGAAAGGTAAACTGTGGCGGAAAAAGATGTCATCGCGGAAGAGAGAGGCTTATTTTTTTCAGGAAGACTTGTTTCCAGAATAATTAAATTGTCATCATAAATGTCTTTCGTGATATCCGCGACCAGGGCGACATGCCGGGCAAGCTGTTCGGGCAAGCATTTTTCGGAAACACCCAGAAAAATTGTAAAAGGATAATAAACGATTTTTGCCGGACGGATCCAGTCTGAAAAATGGAGATGTTTATTACCGCCCTGAATCATGGACAGTTTATCAGATTTTGTGCTGACGATCAGATTTTGTCCCGACGCTTTGGATATTGCACCGTCCGGCATCATCATTTCCAGTTCGACTATTTGATGTCCTGTAATGGAAGTTACCTGACAGTTGTTGAGATACAACCCCTTGTTTGATTCCAGTTTCTCGATCAGTGCGTTGAATAAAAACTGTTTTCCGGACGGGAAGTAGGAAACACCGCGCAGCGGTGCGCAATATTGAAAAGCCGAAGCAAAGGAAAACAAGTCAGCGATATTGAAGGAAAGCAGCGCTTGCTGCGCTTCCCATACTTTTTCCAGAGAGGCATCCTGCGACAGGATTTTATCAAATTTAATGACTCCGTATTTATACTTAAAGATCTCAGGATATATTTTCAGGTATTCAAAATATTCCTTTAAGTTCCGCGGTTGAATTTGCGGATGTGCGGCGATCCAGTCCCGGAAGACGGATGAGGCTTCCATGGCCATATCGTAGAAGTCGCTGATATCCTGCGCCTGTTCGGGAAATTCCCGGGCCAGGTCAGCCTTGAGCAAATCCGCGTCATTGAAGAAATCAATGCGATGCTCGGGAAGAATAATCTGATAGGCGGGAGTAATGGAACCGGCATGATTTTCGGGCAGCGCAATGTCCAGTTCAGATAATATGGAAAAGCCCGTTTGATCTGGTCCCAAGCCGGAAAGCGGCGTGGAATCAATATTGAAAACAAAATCGTCGATCAGTTGCAAACCGCCCAGTCCGCTCTCCGCAATCAGCAGCGTCCGGAGGCCGTTTTGACCAGCGAAAGCAGCCGAGACATGAGAGGCAAGGTCATCGCCTATGACAACCAGATCATACACAAACTAATATTTTCCTCCAACACAGGCCGATAAAAACGCCGGTTAATGGTCCAGTGGCGGATTATGCACTGCGGCGGCGTCAATGACCTGGGCACTTCTGATGCTCACATGACGGCCGCTTTTGACGATTCGGCTTTCCGCAAAATAACGGATCGCCTGTGGGTAAATTTTATGTTCTTCCTTTAGTATTCTGGCCGCCAGCGTCTCCGCATCATCGTCAGGGAGCACCGGGACAACAGCTTGAATAATGACAGGGCCTGTATCCACGCCTTCATCGATAAAATGAACGGTGCAGCCGGAAAATTTAACGCCGTAATCGATTGCTTTCTGCTGGACGTGTGTGCCGGGAAAAGCGGGCAGCAGGGCAGGGTGAATATTGATAATTTTCTGGGGAAAGGCGCGTAAGAAGGATGGGGTGAGAATCCGCATAAATCCGGCCAGCACGATGAGTTCGACTCCTGCCTCTTGCAGAAGACGGACCAGTTCGCGATCGAAATCTTCCCGGCCGGCAAAGTCCTGATGGTTTAAAACCACGCAGGGAATGCCATGATTTTTAGCTCTGATCAGACCATAGGCTTCGTCATTGTTGCTGATGACAAGTTTGATTTGGGCCGGAAGCGTTCCTTGTTCAATATGATCGATGATGGACTGAAGATTGGAGCCGCCGCCGGAGATGAGAATGCCCAGTTTTAAGAGTTCAGTCATAGATTTATCGCTACATCTCCGAGAAACAAACCGAAGCCTGATCCGGTTCCTTTTTCTCAATCACGCCGATCAGGTAGGCGCTTTCCTCCATCGCCTTCAGGCGCTCCAGAATTTCCTGCGCATCTTTTTCCGACACGATCATCATCATGCCGATACCCATATTGAAAACACGGAACATCTCTTTTTCTTCAACATGCCCAATATTCTGAATAACGGAAAAAATCGGCGGAATCTCCCAACTTTTGCTGTGGATGACACAGCGGCAGACATCAGGAATAATGCGGGGAATATTGTCGTAAAAACCGCCGCCCGTGATATGAATCAGTCCCTTGATGTTGAAGTTTTTGATTATATTTAAAAGGGTTTTCACGTAAATCCGCGTCGGTTCCAGCAGTTCCTCGCCAACTGTTCTGGAAAGTCCCGGCGCCGAATCATTTACAGAAAACCTGCCTTTTCCCAAAAGCACCTTGCGGGCCAGTGAAAAGCCGTTGCTGTGCAAACCGCTGGATGCAAGACCGATGACCCGGTCGTTAATGCTGATGGTGGAACCGTCAATGAGTTTTTCCTGATCGACAACCCCCACGCAGAATCCGGCCAGATCATATTCGCCTGCTTGATAAAATCCCGGCATTTCCGCCGTTTCACCTCCCAGTAGTGTACAGCCGGCCTGCCTGCAACCCTGAACAATTCCATCGACAATCCGCACGCTCTTTTCCAGTTCGATTTTCCCCGTGGACAGATAATCAAGGAAAAAGAGTGGCTCCGCCCCCTGAACAATGACGTCGTTGGCCGACATGGCCACCAGGTCGATGCCGATGCTGTCG
The DNA here is from genome assembly GCA_964491435.1 of uncultured Smithella sp. Classification (GTDB taxonomy): domain Bacteria; phylum Desulfobacterota; class Syntrophia; order Syntrophales; family Smithellaceae; genus UBA8904. Next base: position 50,642 of record CAZBGE010000002.1, on the reverse strand, counting down.
TGTTTATCCATTAATTGAGCTATCTTAAGTTTTGTGCCCACTCCATCGGTTGAAGAAACCAGAATCGGATTTTTCATTTTGGCTGCATCAAAACGGAACAATCCCCCAAAACCGCCGATGCCGGAGAGCAATTCCTTGCGCGCCGTTGTTTTAATCAGTGGTTTAATGCGATCGACAAACGCATTGGCTGTGTCAATATCGACGCCTGCTTCCTTATAGGTGGATTTTACGGATTCTGTTGTCATAAGACTCCATTTTTATGATGTTAAATTCTTCAAGCGAAGTTTGATAGTCAAACTCTAACGTAAAACAGCGTTTGTGTCAATCATAAGCTTGCGGAAACAAGAATTGTTTGTTAACGAAAACAAATAATTTCATAAAATTTGTGAATCCAGCCCGAAGTATTCCGGAGACTAAAATGGAGTCATTTAAAATCAAGCTGCAGAAAATCGGACAGCCTTTAAGCTTTGCCGCAAAAGATGACTTTAAAAATCTGCCTCATATCAGAGAATTGGGCAAATCGATGACCAGTTTGGTGAGTCAGCAGATTGCCGCCATTCCACCTGCGTTCAACAACAGATTTGAACCTCCCATGGATAATATACTGCAAATATTTTCTGACTACGATGCGCAGGATATCACCGTCAAGAAAGCAAAAATATCGGAAGCGAAGCAAATTCTTGAAAGAATCATCAATGTTGCCGATACTATCGACGCTGGTAAGCCTGTCTCTCCGCTACATGAGGAACAAATCCATGAGAGAATTATGGAGTTGAGGCTATCGAATGAAAAACTTTCAGCGCCAGTGCAGTTTCTTAAGGGCGTTGGCCCGAAAATGGCCGTTCGTTTTTCAATAAAAAAAATCATTACGGTTGAAGATTTACTTTATTATTTACCTAGAACATATCAAGATCGCAGGGAAATTCGTAAAATATATAAACTGGAAACGGGGAAAATCCAAACGATCATGGCAACTGTTATCCTCAATGAATTCAAGTTTTACGGTAAAAGAAGAATTCTGGAAGTTGTCGTCAGTGATAACACCGCCAATCTGACGGCTAAATGGTTTAAAGGCAGCATGTCCTACCTGACCAACACCTTTAAAAAAGGAGCGCGTGTGATTTTTACCGGTCCGGTAACCCCCGATTATGCCGGTAAATCCATGATTCATCCCGATTATGAAATTCTGGAAGAGAATGATGAAGACAATCTTTTGAATTTCAAACGCATCGTGCCAGTCTATTCCGAAACGGAAGGACTGCATCAGAAATATATCCGTAAAGTTATGGATACCGCGCTGGAAAATTATGCGCGCTATGTCGCGTCGCCGGTTCCGCCGGAATTTGTCCGCAAACGAAACTTGCTCAATATTCACGAAGCACTGCTGACAGTTCACTTTCCCGGAAATGACGCACACTTGCCATCTTTGCTGGAAGGACGTTCCGAGGCGCACCGGCGGCTGATTTATGACGAGTTTTTCTTTTTTCAACTGGGCATGGCGATTAAGAAATCCGGCCGCATTCTCGACAAAGGGATTGCTTTTCTGCGGGATGGTCCTTTACTGGAAAAATTCTATGCTTCACTGCCGTTTATGTTGACCGGAGCGCAAAGAAGAGTCATCGCGGAAATTCACAAAGATCTTCAATCAGCCACGGCCATGAACCGTTTGCTGCAAGGCGATGTGGGAAGCGGTAAAACGCTGGTGGCGATGGCGTCCATGATTACGGTTTGTGAAAACGGCTATCAGGCCGCCTTGATGGCGCCTACGGAAATCCTGGCTAAACAACACTTTACAACGCTTTCTACTTGGGCCGGACCCATCAATCTGAAAGTTGTTCTGTTGACTGGCGGTATGAACAATACCGTGCGCAATGAAACGATGGAACAAATCAGATCCGGCCAAGCCGATATTGTCATTGGCACGCATGCGCTTATTCAGGAGGATGTTGACTTCAGGAAGCTGGGCTTTGTGGTCATTGACGAGCAGCACCGATTTGGCGTCATGCAGCGGGCAACCCTGCGCAACAAGGGTATTCACGCCGATGTGCTGGTCATGACTGCCACGCCCATTCCGCGCACGCTGGCCATGACTGTTTACGGCGATTTGGATGTTTCAGTCATTGATGAAATGCCGCCCGGCAAGAAACCAGTGCGCACGGTTGTAATGGGAGAAAACAGGAGGCAGGCGGTTTACGAAACCATCCATAGGGAAATCTCCAAAGGCCGCCAGACGTTCATTGTTTATCCGCTGGTGGAACAGTCGGAGAATCTGGATCTGAAAGACGCTTCAAAAATGGCTGAGCATTTACAGAAAGATATTTTCCCTGAGTACCAGGTAGGATTAATTCACGGCAAGATGAAAGACAGGGAAAAAGATTCGGTTATGCTGGATTTTCTGAACCGGAAAATCTCCATTCTGGTGGCGACCACCGTGATCGAAGTCGGAATTGATGTGCCGCACGCATCGCTCATAGTGATCGAACACGCAGAACGTTTCGGGTTATCCCAACTCCATCAACTCCGTGGTCGTGTTGGAAGGCGCGATATCCCCTCGACTTGTATTTTGCTTGCCGATTACAAAGTCTCCCTTGATGCGCGAAAAAGATTAAAAGTTATGGAAAAAACCACTGATGGATTTGCGTTAGCGGAAGAAGATCTGGCCATTCGCGGCCCAGGTGATTTTTTGGGAACAAGGCAATCCGGTCTGCCTGATTTTCGCATCGCCAGCATTATCCGCGACGCACGGATTCTGAATGATGCCAGGGAAGACGCTTTAGCCCTGGTCGCGCGCGATCCGCTGCTGACAAAACCGGAACATATTATTTTAAGAGAAGCTCTGATTGCAAAATGGCATGGAAAACTTGAACTGGCGAGAACAGGATAAAGACATGTTCAATCGTCAGTTTCGCCGCAAAAGCTTTTTTACGAAATAATGCAACAAATGATTGGACATTAAAGCATGCTCTCTGTTTTATAAATCAACTTAATAATTATAAATATTTGATAATATTATTAATTAAATTTAGCTGCATTGTCTGAAATGAAAATATGTAAATTATTGCACCGCAACATTATTATTGACATAGCCACAGCAATTGTTATATGTGTCTGCATGCACTTTTACAACCGGCGGGAGGTAACATCAACCATGGAAAATATAATAATGGCTAAGCAAATCAGTGATTTTCACAAGGCGACTTTTGATAATACATTTAAAGCCTTAACGATTATGCAGGAGCAGGCGGAGAAAATGCTGCAAATCTTTTTTATACACAGTAATGGAATTCCATCTGAAGGTAAGGTGGTCATTAATGATTGGATAGGTATTTATAAAAAAGGGCTCATTGATTTTAAAGACAAAGCTGATAAAAATTTTGAGAAAGTTGAAGAATATTTTGCAAATTCAGGCGTAGCGCCGAAAGCCCCAGAAGACAGAAAATAACAAGGTGAATGGATAATGGTGAACATAACCTTAGAATATCTGAAAGAATTAAATGATATTAGTCATGAAGTAATAACCGGCTACCAGCAGAAAACGCGGAAAATGCCTGAGGATATTTTGGAACTATCATTGCAGTCTCTGAGCGCTCAGCAGTTATACTGTCTCGGAATTCTTTCTTATTTCAATGAATTTTCAACTCCATTCTGGACGTCGCTCAATTCCTTTTTAACCAAGGAAAAAAATAAGGTTATGGAGGTTCATTTTTTAGAAACTATCAATGATTACATTGAGCTGCTGAAATTCAACATGCAGATTGCCGAAAAAAGTTTAACGCCATCCATCGCCGGAACACACGATTTTCATCGTGATCAGATAGAAAAATTCATGGCGGCCTTTATCAGATTTCTATTTAACATTGATGGAGAAAACATCAATGATGTATCTAAAAACAGCCTGAGATCACTGGATAATTTAATTAGGGCGTTTCCCCAGGCTGTTCAGGACGTAAAAAAAGAATTTGGGTTTCATTTCGATGACGGCGGTTATACGAAAATTGCCGAAACAGACCGTTTTACTCTCTATCAGGTATTTTCCCGCAATAAAAATATCAAAGTGCGCGCGAAGGCAAAACCTGTTATTATTGTCCACCCTTATGTATTGGGTGCGAATATTCTGGGCTTTTTACCAGACGAAAAGAAAAGCTACGCCCACGCTTTTGCCGATCAAGGCATTCCAACTTACATGCGGGTTTTAAAGAATATTAACCAGAATCACGCGCTGCAAGTCATGACCGGAGAAGATGACGCCCGCGATACAAGATATTTCTGTGAGATTATTAAGAAAAAACATAACAAAATGGTAACATTAAACGGATTTTGCCAGGGAGGTTTTATCTGCGTCTGTAATCTGCTTTCCGGTGAGCTGGATAATCTGGTGGATGCTTTAATAACCTGCGTGGCGCCGATTGACGGAACGCGCAGTAAGGCGCTTGTTGAATATCTTCAACATATTCCCCCGCGTTTCCGCGACTTGAGTTACGCTGCCAAAGAAATGCCTACAGGAAATCTTGTCGTTGACGGTAAGGTAATGAGTTGGGTTTATAAATTGAAAAGCATGGACAAAGAAGCGCCTCTGGTTACGTTCAGCCGTGATTTGGCGTCCGTGCAGAGCATGAGCAGGGCCGGCGATAAATTAAAAGTCAATAAAACCGCTGCGGCGCTGCTGCACTGGTTGACCTATGATCGCCTTGACCTGCCTATGGCCATCACGCAAATGAGTTTTGATTCTTACACCATTCCCATAGCTGGCGACGGAACGCTTCCTGTTAAATTATTCGGAAGAGCGCTTAATTTCAGGAGAATGAAAGAAAAAGGGATCAAGTGGCTGATCTGCTATGGCGAGGGCGATGATCTGGTTGATAAGGATACCACACTGGCCGCGCTGGATTTTATTGATGCGGAGGTTACGCCATTTCCTAAAGGACATGGCGCCATTGCCACGACCTGGTCGCATCCGGATACGGAATATGCTCTTCATAAAACATACGGCAATGGATGCCGCGGTCCGGTCAGATATCAACTGGATTTGGAAAAATAAGGGTAAGCTTATCTGAATTACATCCAAGCGCCTTCAGGAAACAGTTTAAATCCGTTTCCTGAAGGTATTTTCTTTGGCAGTTTTCACAATTCTCATGTTTTGACCATCCGGTCGAGCTTTTTAACAAATTCCTCTATGTTTACAGACATTTGAGAGAGTTCAGCGGACACGGCGGCATGCTCCTCAGAACCTGCCGCATTACTCTGGATGACCATGTTGATATCATTAATGGCTCTTTCTATTTCTACGATTCCCTGGGTTTGATCCTGGGAAGATTCGGTTATTATCTTAAGGTGTTCAAGAAGCTTTTCCGTAACTTTCACAAAAGTAGAAAAGGCTTCATCAGAACTGATCGCCAATTCCCTGCTTCTTTTTATATTTTGAATACTATGGGTAATAATATCCTGTGTGTTCTTCGAAGCCTCGGCGGATTTACGAGCCAGATTTCTCACCTCATCGGCGACAACAGCAAACCCCGCTCCGTATTCACCGGCGCGGGCCGCTTCAACGGCGGCGTTGAGAGCCAGCAGATTGGTTTGAAAGGCAATGTCATCGATGGTCTGGACAATACGTCCTGTTTTGACACTGGCTTCGTTAACATTATCCATGGAGTTGCGCAGATCCTTCAGTGACTCGTTGGTCTTGATGACAATATGAGAAGTATCAGCCATGAGTTTCTGTGCATCAGTGACCACTTCCGTATTCTTTTTTGTTTTCTCGGAAATTTCCTTCAGCATGGCGGAAGTTTCCTCCATCGCCGACGCCTGAGTCGTGGCGCCTTCGGCCATATTCTGGCTGGATGCGTCAATCACTCCGGCGATCTCGGTAAGTTTAATAGAACTTTCGCGGATATCGGCTACGGAATCCACCAGTTTGGAATTGGCCCGCCGCATGGCGGTTGTAATCAGGATGGATACAACAGAACACAGGCCGATGGCGATGAGGCCGTCAACAAATGAACTGGTTGTCACGCTACGCGCTTCACTTGATGTCAGTTCGCCGATGACTGCGATATAATAAACGATATAAACGGTCATAAACCAGACCATCACGCCGATCACGGCTTTCCTGCTGGTAAAGAGCGTGGCGATGAAGATGATCATGAAAAGGAAATTGTTATAGCTCACAAAGCCTTCGTAAATGACGGGGCTCATGTACTTGCTGACGAACCCCAGTGTGTTGGTGATGCAGATGATCACCAGCAGGATATAGGCGGCCATGGTGAATTTTTTCTTCCGGGTCAGGATAATGCCGGCGGCGGCGGAAACGATGATGACCAGAATCAGCGGGCCGGCTTTCATTGCTTTGTCGGGAGCTATCACAATCAGCATTCCCGCCAGGATGATAAATAAACCAATGGCGGAAAAGCAAAAAATGTAAAAAAACCAAGCCAATTGCTGCGTGAGATGATCGAATCCCTCATAACGATCGATAATGGATTCCCGCAATCGCGACCATGCATTTCCATTGCTCATACCGTGCTCCTGTTTTTTTAGTTTATGTTTGATGTATATCCACTCACCTATAATTGTGATTAACTATCAATAAAATAAGGATATATCAACTAAAATGATGTAAAAAAATATAAAAGTTCGTGATTAAGGACAGCTTGAAATTTATATAAATTATGATTTACAAGGCAAAAATGATCACTTGGCTTGCTTCAACCAGGGGAAAAGAATCCCTCGTTACTTTGACATGGAGGGTAAACCTGCGTCGCCAATACAGAAAAACCGTGGATTTCAAAAAAAATTGACATGGAAGAAATTCTTCCATATGCTTGACGCACAAAAAATAATCTTTTGCCATATGAATTGGCTGGGGAATGCAACATGAAAAAATGTTACTTTGTGCTGATCTTAGCTGTGCTACATTTAATTTTAATGGGGTGCGCCGCGACACGCTCCAGCGATTTCTCCGGAAGAGCCGTGCCGGACGATGATTTTTTCAATAGAAAAGTGGCCATAGACTATCCTGTTTATCAGAAATATACACAATGCTCTCTCAATGAATTCATCAAGGGCATGGAGCCGGGAAAATGGATGAAAGTAAGTGATGCTCAATGGCTGTATAACATGAAGAATAATAAATTTAACATCTATGTATTATTTATTAAACATCCTCTCCGTAAGGACACAGTGATGTTTCAGCGAGTTGTTATTAACGACGTCAATGTTTCTGAAGAAGGATTATTTACTTTATTCAATTTTACATTGTCTGAAACAGACAGGAATGTCATAAACAGCGGAGATGTTTCAACGGATGGAGTATTTACTTTATTTAACACTGCATCAGCCGAAAAAGAAAATATGCCGGCGGGTAATAAAATAAATAGAATGCCCCAAAATGCCCCGGCGGAAGTTCCTGTTTCAGTTGCGGAAGCGCCCAAAACGCCGTTGGTGACGCGGCAAACTACGGAAAAACAAACGACGGAACCAAATTCAGAAGCTCCCGTGGCAAGCGCGGAAGCGCCAGAGGTGACTTCAAAAACAAAGGAATTATCAAAAGTGCCAACCGTGCCGACAATGAAACCGGGGGGGAATAGCACGGATGTAAAACAGGAAACGGCGCTAAATTCAACTGAAACGAAAACATCATCCTTCGTATTAGATAAGCCGGTGCAGGCCGCGCCCATGCAAGAAATGCCTGGTGAAGAAATTCAAAAGACGGCGACAACCATGTCCGCAACTACGGCAGCGTTACAAACAAAGGACCTCGCAGAGAAGATGCCAAGCGCTGCAAAAGAAACGCCGCCCTCGGCATTACTAAAAATAAAAGTTATCGGTAATAGAGACAGCAAACGTTATCATCTCCCCGGCATGAAATACTACAAGGCAGTCAAGGCGTATCACCGTGTGGAGTTTGAGTCGGAGGCGGATGCAATCAAGGCTGGTTATCATAAGGCGCCCAGATAAGATCGTGTTTGTCGAGCGATTTTAAAGGTTTATTATTTATCTGAAAATATTCTTTACATTCTCATATCCGTTTGACAAAGTAAATGGTTTTGTTATAGGTAACAAGGCTTGTGAAAGGGCAAGGGACGGATGGCTTTCACCATTTTCCGTAATCTACAGGGGTGAATAAATGAAGAAAATTTCAATCGGTTTAATCGGGTTGGGCAATATCGGAACCGGCGTTGTAAAATTGCTCCGGCAAAATAATGATATTATTACACAAAAGCTTGGCGCGAAACTGGATTTGAAAAAGATCGCGGACATTAATATTACATCGCCGCGCGGGATTAAAATTTCCGGAAATCTGCTTACAACCGATGCCCGGGAAATTATCAATGATCCGGAAATATCCATTATCATTGAACTGATGGGCGGTTACGAACCGGCGAGGACATTTGTTCTGGAAGCCATTTCGAAAGGCAAGCATGTGGTGACTGCTAACAAGGCCATGCTGGCTACTTACGGCAACGAAATATTTCCGGCAGCTCAAAACAAGGGTGTCGATATTGGTTTTGAAGCCAGTGTTGGCGGAACGATTCCAATTATCAAAACACTTAAGGAATCGCTTGTCGCCAACCATATCAATTCCATTGTCGGCATCATGAATGGAACCTGCAATTTCATCTTGACCAAAATGACAGACGAAGGAAAGCCCTTCGATCTCGTGTTGAAGGAAGCGCAACAACTGGGGTTTGCCGAGGCGGACCCGACTTTTGATATTGAAGGCATTGATACTTCTCACAAGATGGCGATTGTCCTTTCGCTGGCATATGGGAAAAAAGTCAACCTCAAGGATATTTACCTGGAGGGTATTACGAAAATCAGCGACGAGGATATCGCTTTCGCCAAAGAACTTGGATACCGGATCAAGCTGCTGGCAATCGGTATGTTAAAAGAGGGCAGGGTGGAAGCCAGAATTCACCCGACGATGATTGCTTCGGGGCATTTGCTGGCCAACGTAAATCGGAACTATAATGCGTTTCATCTGGTGGGCGATGCTTCCGGCCCTGTGTTCCTATTCGGTCAAGGAGCGGGAATGATGCCCACGGCGAGCGCCGTCTTCAGTGATATTTTAGACAGTGCGCGCAATGTTTTAAAAGGGATTTCCGGCCGTGTGCCGCTGAGATCCATTCATGAAACTGGCATGAAGGAAATCAGCCTTCTTCCAATGGATGATGTTGAAACTAAATATTATTTCCGTTTTTCGGCATTGGATCAGCCTGGTGTGTTGTCAAAAATATCCGGTATTTTAGGAGAGCATCAGATCAGCATCGCCACTGTTATACAAAAATCCAGGGAAGAGAAGGGCGCCGTGCCGGTTGTCATGACAACTTATAAGGCGAAAGAAAAGAATGTGCGCCAGGCGTTGAAGAAAATAGACAAACTGAAAATTGTCAAGGCCAAGACAATTTTGATTCGCATAGAAGATGAGTTAAATTAGACTTTCATTCAGGAAGTAGCTTATGAAGTACGTAGTATTATTGGGCGACGGTATGGCGGATTATCCCAGTGAAAAACTCGGAGGTAAAACGCCGCTTCAGTGCGCTTTGACGCCTTTTTTGGATCAAATCGCCGCACATGGTACAATGGGACTGGTTGATACAATTCCCAAAGGGTTTACGCCTGGTTCTGATGTGGCCAATCTCAGCGTGCTGGGCTACAATCCTGAAGAAACTTACACGGGCCGCGGACCGTTGGAAGCAGCCAGCATGGGCGTCGGACTGGGTCCCAATGATATCGCCTATCGCTGCAATCTGGTAACCATTGGCGAGCAAGGCTCGGTTCAGGCATTCATGGATGATTTTACCGCCGGACATATTTCTTCAGCGGAAGCCGGCGAGATCATCCAGGATCTCAATAAAATCCTGGGGTCACCTCTTTTGCAGTTTTTTCCCGGGGTGGGCTACCGCCATTTACTGGTATGGCGCAACGCCGCAGGGGCTCCGCAAGCCGTTCCACCTCACGATATTCCGGGCAAGGTGATTGCTCCCTATCTTCCTTCAGGAGACTTTTCTGTAGAAGTGAAGGATCTGATGCAAAAAGCGGCGGAAATTTTAAAGGATCATCCGGTAAACGCCAGGCGTCTGTCCGATGGGAAAAAACCTGCCAATTCCATCTGGCTTTGGGGACAGGGGAAAAAACCTCAAATCGTTCCTTTAACCAAAAAGTATAATTTCAATGGCGGCATGATTTCCGCTGTTGATCTTCTCAATGGCTTGGGTGTCAACGCTGGATTAAAACCATTGCGCGTAGAAGGGGTTACCGGCTACATCGACACCAATTATGAAGGAAAAGCAAAAATGGCGCTGGATGCGCTCAAATTCATGGATTTCATATTTCTCCATTTAGAGGCTCCGGATGAAATGGGGCATGAAGGCAATGCTCAAGGTAAAATTCAGGCTATTGAATTTTTTGATGAAAAAATAGTAGGCCCGATATTAACGAATATTGGCAAACTGGGTGATTACCGCATTCTTGTTTTAAGCGATCACCCGACTCCGATTGATTTAAAAACGCACGTCGGCGATCCAAGTCCTTTTGCTGTCATATCGTCGATCCCTGAAGAAAACCAGTCCTTGGGACGCGCCTTTACTGAAGTGAACGCCAGGGAAAGCGGCATTTTGATATCCCCCGGCCATTTGCTAATGGATAAATTCATCCGCGACTGGAGTGCGTTCCTTGGAAAGTAACTTTACAAAAGTCCGCGTGATCTTTGCCGACACGGATGCGATGGGAATTGTTTATCATACGAATTACATTCGCTGGTTTGAGCTTGGCCGCAATGAGTTGATGCGGCAATTGGGTGTGGCCTATACGGAAATAGAAAAACTGGGCTTCAATCTTCCGCTGACGAAAGTGTACTGTCATTATCTGGCGCCGGCTAAATATGACCATTTGGTGATCGTTGAAACAAAATTCGATTATATAAAAAGGGCAAGTATTAAATTTAATTCAAAAATATGGGATGAAAATCAACAAAAGCTTCTTGTGGAAGGTTATACCATACATGCCTGCACTAACCATGAAGGCAAAATCCGCCGGATACCTAAGTTGATTCTGGCATTGACCGAAAAATATCATATCAATAAAGGGGAATAACATGGCCGCAAAGTTATCTAAAAAAGAACTCAAAAGTCCAGATGCGTTTCAAACGACATTCGAAAAATTAGGTGATTATGTTGCTGAAAATAAAACTCGCGTTACTGTGATTGGAGCGGCTTTAGTCTGCGCTTTCCTTATCGCCATGGGGATTTACTTATACTGGAATCAATACACAAGTTCCGCCTTAAAATTATACGCTAGAGCTCAGGGGAATATACTCAAGAGCGGCGACAACAAAGAAAACTCTGCTGAAAACATTAAAATATTTCAAGAACTGATTGATAAATATTCGCACAGTTGGAGCGGCCGGATGGCTTATTATCATTTAGGCAATATTTATTACCAGCAAGGCGAAATGGACAAGGCGATCAACGCTTATGAAAAATTTGCCAGCAAGACCGGTTCTGATAAAACAGGTGTTAAATTCATGGCTTTGACCTCTGTTGGCTATGCCTATGAAGTCAAAAAAGATTTTAAAGTCGCTCTGAAATATTTTGAAAAAGCGCAAAACGTTTATCACGTCGGTTTCGAAATGATTGGATTACGCAATATCGCTCGCGCCCATGAGGAATTGAATAATAAGGGTAAAGCATTGGAGTATTATAAAAAGGCTTTGGAGAATACTAAGGAACCTTCAGCAACCATTTTTATCAAAAGAAAAATATCTTTGCTGAGTTGATGAATTCGGAGGCATAAGCATTTGAAAAAACAATTAATGTCAGGAAATGAAGCCATCGCCCGCGGTGTGTATGAGGCGGGAGTTCGTTTTGCCGCCGCCTATCCCGGTACGCCCAGCACCGAAATTATGGAGGAATTTGCAAAATATGATGGTGTTTACGCCGAATGGGCGCCTAATGAAAAGGTCGCGGTGGAAGTAGCCATTGGCGCTGCTTTGGGCGGAGCTAAAGCGCTGGCGGTAATGAAGCATGTCGGTGTGAATGTTGCCGCCGATCCGATTTTTACCGTGAGTTACACCGGCATCGAAGGAGCGCTGGTCATCATCAGCGCTGATGATCCTTCCATGCACAGTTCACAAAACGAGCAGGACAATCGCAATTACGCCAAGTTTGCTAAAATTCCCATGCTCGAACCGGCAGATCCTCAAGAAGCTAAAGACTATATAAAGCTCGCGTTTCAAATTAGCGAACAATTCGATACACCTGTCTTTTTTCGAACAACCACCAGAGTTTCTCATTCCAAATCCGTGGTCACTCTCGAAGAACCGCAGATAGCCGAAGATAGAACCAGACTCGTTCATAATACGGAAAAATATGTCATGGTTCCCATTAATGCCCGCACAAGAAGAGTGGAAGTGGAAAAGCGTCAGATGGCACTCAGAAAATTCGTGGAGAATTTCTCTGAAAATAAAATGGAAATTAACGATCCGGAAGTCGGCATCATCACCGCTGGCATGCCTTACAACTATGCTAAAGATGTTTTTCCGGATTTTTCCTACCTGAAACTGGGCATGGTCTATCCTTTGCCTGAAAAATTGATTCGTAATTTCGCTTCGAGAGTTAAAAAAATATATGTCATCGAAGAACTCGATCCTTATCTTGAAGAACAGATCAAGGCTATGGGAATACAGGTGATTGGCAAGGACATTTTCCCTTATACCAATGAATTTGATCCGGGCATTATTAAGAACGCAATTAATACGAATTTACAAGGCGCTGTTTCTCCTTATAAAGAAAGTCTGGCCCATCGTCCGCCAAATCTTTGCCCCGGTTGTCCGCATCGCGCTCTGTTTTACGCGCTTAAAAAATCAAAGGCTTATGTTCATGGTGATATCGGCTGTTATACTCTATCTTATTTAAAACCCCTGGAAGGATTGCATTCCTGCATTTGCATGGGTGCAAGCATCGGCATGGCTCATGGCATGAGCAAGGCGCTCAAAGAGAGAGGACGGGGGAAGGTGGTCGGCGTCATTGGCGACTCTACATTTTTGCATTCAGGCATTACTCCTCTATTGAATATGGCCTATAATAACAGTGATGCTCTTATTATTATTTTAGATAATAGTACAACAGCCATGACCGGCATGCAGGAACATCCTGGCACAGGCTACAATTTAATGGGAAAAGAAACAAAAAAAGTTAATCTAACTGTTTTAGTTTCTGCGCTAGGGATTGATAATATAAGGATTATCAATCCCTATAATATAGAAGAAACTCAAATCGTAATCAAGGAAGAACTGAGCAGAAGCGGTCCATCCGTCATTATTTCACAAAGTCCCTGTGTCCTGTTTAAACGGGCAAATCGAAAAACCGTGCCACCGGCGAAAATTGACGAAGATCAATGCGAAGGATGTAAAGTATGCCTGAATCTAAATTGCCCATCGATTTCATGGAAAGAAGGGGTCACGAAAGAAGGATCCAAGCGTAAAGGCGTTACCTTTATTGATGAAACGTTTTGTATTGGTTGTGGTTTATGCACTCAAGTCTGCAAGTTCGGGGCAATCAGTTATGGAAAAGGAAAACATCAATGAACGATTTAGACGTACATAGCATATTATTCGCCGGAGTCGGCGGTCAGGGCATTATAAGAGCCAGCGATATCATGTGTGTGGTTATGATGGAAGCCGGTTTCGATGTAAAAAAGAGCGAAGTCCACGGTATGGCGCAACGAGGCGGTTGCGTGAACAGTGATGTTCGTTACGGCAAGAAAGTATATTCGCCATTAGCTGAAGCCGGAAGTGGTGAAATACTAATTTCTTTTGAGAAAATGGAAGCTCTTCGCTACCTGAAATTCTTAAGCAAAGATGCATCTCTTATCGTAAATACAGAAGAAATTTATCCGCCGGCGGTTAATTTGGGCATCACCGCATATCCATCTGATATTGTTGGGTTTTTAAAAACTCATTACCCTAAAGTGATCGCATTTAATGCAGCCGAACTTGCGCAAAAAGCCGGCAACATTAAAGCGGCCAATGTTGTGTTGCTGGGCGCTTTATCAAATCTGATAAACGTAGAGCAATCTATTTGGGAGGGTGTTATAAAAAAATCTTTCCCACAAAAATTAGTTAAATTGAATTTAGATGCTTTCCAAATGGGAATTGCTGCTTAAATTACTGCCATCATGATATTATAATAGAAAAGGAATATTGAAAAATATGGCAGAAGATTACTATCAAGTTCTGGGTGTCGATAAAAAAGCACCTGCGGATGAAATCAAGAAAGCCTATCGTAAACTGGCTGTCAAATGGCATCCGGACAAAAATCCCGGTAACAAAGCCGCTGAAGAGAAATTCAAAAAAATCAGCGAAGCTTATGCTGTTTTAAGTGATGAGAAGAAGAGAGAGCAATACGACCAGTTTGGTTCCGCAGATCAGTATCGTCAGCAATATACACAGGAGGACATTTTCCGGGGGTTCGATCTCGATGAGATTTTGCGTAGTTTCGGATTTGGAGGACCTAGGGCAGGGGGGCGAGCAACATTTCGCAGCGGCAGGAGAGGCGGAGGCGGCTATCAGGAGGAAGACCCATTTGCAGGCATTTTTGGCGGCATGGGTGGCGGCGGTAGCCGTCAGTACGGCAACATGCCGCAAAAAGGCCAGGACGCCGAGTATAATTTATCCGTATCATTAGAAGAATCAGTATTGGGAACAGATAAAAAAATCTCGTTTCAAATGGAAAATCATATTGAAGATATCAATGTGAAGATTCCCGCAGGCATCAGCTCCGGTAAGAAACTGAGGTTGCCTGGAAAGGGTATGCCAAGTGTCAACGGCGGTCTCAATGGTGATTTATATTTAAATATCAATATATTACCACATCCAATATTCGCCAGGGACGGCAATGACCTGTATATTGAAAAGACCATCAAATTTACCCAAGCGGCTCTGGGAACAACCATCGACATTCCGACGTTGGATGGAACGACAAAAAGGTTGAAGATTGCCCCCGGCACACAAAACAACACTAAGATCCGCATGAAAGGCTATGGCGTTCCAGGACTCAAAGGCTCCCTCAGGGGAGATCAATACGTCAAAATCAACGTCGAGGTCCCGAGGAGATTGACAGACAAGCAGTTGAAACTTATCGAGCAACTGGCGGCTGATGGGATTTAGAATTTCATTTCAATGTCCACTTTACGTCCATGACTTAAATCATGATTTTCCTCCCTTTTCCGTTCCGGCCATTTTTTATTACGTCCTATAATAAATGTTATGTCTACTTAAAATGTTTTTTTGATTCATCTAAACCAGTTCAATGTTTCCGATTGCACCCATATCACTGCCGATGATAATCACAATTCCTTGAACGCCTGGAATTTTAATTCCACAATCCAGTGCTGGTTTGATATCTTTCTTATCTTTTACACGATTGCCAATGGCGGATGCTGCCGCATCTGCTAATATCGCCGATTTGGAAATAACACAAACGGCATCGGCCTTTCCAAAGCTTAAAGACGGTCCTACCGTAGCCGATGATGTGCAAATTCCTAGCGGTGTTTCCTCTGGTTTTATAATTAGATTGACTTTATAACTTAATGTAGATTCTCCGGCATAAACGGCAACAGTCAAATTTCTTCTAGACAAGAGAAAGATGTCTCCACCGTTTTCGATAATAAGGCTATCCGTCGAATCGAGAAGGTCGTTTCCCACAAATTCAGAAACGGCACCGGCAACTGAAGCCATTGGCCCCACGCCGCAAACCTTTGATTTGGCGATCATGTCTCGAACAATCGACGGCGCCAAATGGTCATCGGGAAGCGGTAGAAGAGATGTACGAAAGTTTGGATGGTTGTTTATGTAAGATTCTAAAGAATAACGATGTTGCGTTAGAGATTTTTCAGCTAATTTTGAAAGGTTTGAGTCAGAACTTATAAAAAGATCGCTTTCAGCGATTTTGACTCTATATGAAATAAGATTATCTTTATTAATTAATGATCTGTAGATTCTTTTCTCATACGTCATTTTAAGTATTTATCCACAGCACAACGGAAATACATTTTACGTGCAATCTTGAAATTTCCCCATTTCTACAAGTAGTGGACACTTCTGATAAGTTATTGCCCATGACACATGGCCTTTCAACAATAAATCGTGCTGCCCTCTCCCAAAATGCCATCCGTCTCCCGTTGCAGCCTGTCGCAAATATCAATTCGTGTATCATCTCCCAATCTGACAATTGTTTCACTTTTTTCATTAAGAATATGTATATAACATTCGTATTTACCTTTATATTTTTGAATCGTCTCGTTCAGCAATGTGATACTTTCAGGTGCAATCTTTTCTGCATCAACCATGAAGCGTACTTGTTTATAAGGATTTTCCAAAGCTTTGTTTAATGGGATGACATCCTGAGCGATGACTTTTAAAGATTCATCGCCAATATCAATATTGCCCTGAATAACAACCGGTTCATCCGCGTGGAGCAATTCATAAAATTTCTTATAAATATCCGGCCAGAAGATGATATTGATGGATCCCTGCAAGTCTTCCAAAACGACGTTGCACATCATGTCCTTTTTCTTGGTCAAACGTTCGCTGATAGAACTGACGACGCCGACGATGGTAATGGTATCCTTATCCTTTTTGGTGTTCAAGGTTGTGGAATTGGCATTGGTGATCAGTTTCAATTTATCGTCATAACCGTGCAAAGGATGGCCGGTAATATAAAAACCAAGGGTATCTTTCTCAATCGAGAGGAGTTCTTTGCGGTCCCATTCAGGAAGATTGGGTATTTGAAAAGATGTTCCTCCATTGGCGTTAGATTGTTCCGCAGCATCCAACTCATCGAAGATGCTTGCCTGATTGCTTAATAGTTCCTTTTGCTTGCGCTGCGCCTCTTCCATGGCGGCATCCAGACATTCCATGAGCTGGTGCCTTGTGTATTCCATTGAATCAAAGGAACCGCATTTAATCAGGCTTTCAATGACTCTGCGATTGACTTTGCGCAAGTCAACACGGCTGAGAAAATCCATAAAAGAGGTAAATTTCGACTCTTTGCCCATGGCAATGATCGATTCGATCGCTGCTTCTCCGACATTTTTAACTGCTCCCAATCCAAAACGGATATTATCTCCGGATACACTGAAATCCTTCTGAGATTCATTAATATCCGGAGGAAGAATATTAATGCCCATTTCTTTGCAATTGGTCATGTGTCTGATAATTTTATCGCGGTTGTCCTTTTCACTGGTGAGCAACGCGGCCATAAAGGCGACTGGATAATGCGCTTTGAGATAAGCAGTCTGATACGTGATGATCGCATAGGCAGCGCTGTGCGACTTGTTAAATCCATATTCGGCAAAGGTCTCCATCTGGTCCCAAATTGTTTTTGCCTTGATCTCATTAATTTTCTGCTTTTTAGCGCCCTCAAGAAATTTTGGTTTCTCTTTTTCCATGTCGGCAACTTTTTTCTTGCCCATCACCTTGCGCAGTGTGTCGGCTTGTGACATGGTATAGCCGCCAATGACGTTGGCAATTTGCATCACTTGTTCCTGATACAGGATAATACCGTAGGTTTCTTTCAAAATAGGTTCAAGCTGCGGCAGTTCGTAGGTGATCTGTTGTTTTCCATGCTTGCGCGCGATAAAATCAGGAATCATTTTCATGGGCCCGGGCCGATAAGCCGCAATCAGGGCAATGACATCTTCGATGCGATCCGGTTTAAAATTGACCAGCAGATCTTTCATGCCGGAGCTTTCCAGCTGAAAGACACCGTCCGTTTCACCTTTCATCAACAGTTGATAGGTTTCGGGATCATCTAGCGGCAAATCATTGATATTAATGTCCATATGATGTGAATTCTTGATGAAATTCAGAGCATTTCTGATGACAGTCAATGTCTTGAGCCCCAGGAAGTCAAATTTGGTCAATCCGACTGCTTCAATATCCTTCATCGAATACTGGGAAACAATATCGTCTTTAGGCGCAAAAAGCGGCACGCGTTCAACCAGCGGAACATCCGAAATGACAACGCCTGCGGCGTGAACGGAAGAATGACGGTTGAGACCCTCCAAGATCAGCGAGAGCGACAATAGCTTGTCAATCTGAGGATTTTTCTTTCGTTCTTCGGAAAACCGGGGTTCCATTTTGAAAGCCTCGGTAAGCGAAATATTCAAGACATTAGGCACAAGCTTGGCGATACGATCAACCTCGCCGTAGGGAATATTGAGCGCTCGCCCCACATCGCGGATGACGCCTTTGGCCAGCATTTTTCCAAAGGTGCAAATTTGCGTGACTTTATCCTTACCATATTTTTCCGTCACATATTTGATGATTTCTCCACGGCGTTCCTGGCAGAAATCTATATCAATATCCGGCATGCTAATACGGTCCGGGTTCAGAAAACGTTCAAAGAACAGCCCGTAGCGAAGAGGGTCAATATCGGTGATGCGAATAGCATAAGCCACCAGGGAACCGGCGGCGGAACCGCGCCCGGGACCCACTGGAACATCATTATGTTTAGCGTGCTTGATAAAATCCGAAACGATCAGAAAATAACCGGCAAACCCCATCTTTTTAATGATTCCAAGCTCTAAGCGCAGGCGCTTGTGGTATTTTTCCCGTACTACAGCCTCGTCGTCTTTCTGATATTTTAAAATGGTCGGCATGAGCTTTTCCAACCCTGTTGACGCCTTGCGCTCCAGATAATCTTCCAGAGATTCTTCGGGATTCTTAACCTCAAATTTCGGCAGATAGAACTTTCCGAATTCAAAAGACAGATTACAGCGTTCAGCGATACTCACAGTGTTGGCTATTGCTTCCGGTATAACTGCAAAAAGCGACTGCATTTCCTCGGGAGACTTGACATAAAACTGGTCGGTAGCCATTCCCATACGGTCATTGTCTTCGATGGTTTTTCCTGTCTGGATGCACAAAAGTACATTGTGCGCTTCTGCATGGTCGCGATTGAGGTAATGACAGTCATTGGTGGCGACAAGCGGGATGGATAATTCCTTGCTTAGTGCAATCAACCCCTGGTTGGCGATTTTCTGATCGGGAATTCCGTTTTCCATGATTTCCAGGTAGAAATTTCCCTCTCCAAAAATTTCCAGATATTCCCGTGCGGATTTTCGGGCATCTTCCATGTTTCCTCTCACAATATGAGAGGCGATCTCACCATGCAGACAGGCGCTGGAGGCGATCAGGCCGTCTCTGCATTCTTTCAGTAATTCCTTATCAACGCGTGGGCGGTAATAAAAACCTTCAATGTGGGCGGCGGAAGTCAGCTTCATCAGGTTTTTATATCCCTGCATATTTTTAACGAGAACAAGCAAATGGCGTGTGGCTTCACCGATGGAGGAAGTTGTCTTATCAAAACGGCTTCTGGGCGCGACATAAAGTTCACAACCGATAATCGGTTTTATGCCGTTGGCATAGGCCTGTTTGTAAAAATCAATGGCGCCGAACATGTTGCCGTGGTCAGTAATGGCCATGGCCGGCATCGCGAATTCCTTTGCCTTTTTAAAGAGGTCATCAAGGCGAATCATACCGTCCAGGAGACTGTATTGCGTATGGACATGGAGGTGGACAAAATTTGCATGTTTCATTGTTCAGCTAATCAATCCAATAGTTGGGGGCTTCCTTGGTGATAATCACGTCATGAACATGGCTTTCCCGCAAACCGGCGGAGGTGATCCGGACGAAACGTGATTTTTCGATCAATTCAGGAATGGTTTTACATCCTACATATCCCATACCCGCTTTTAAGCCGCCAATCAGCTGGACAAGGCTGGCGGAAAGAGAACCGCGGAAAGGTACCCTACCCTCTATTCCTTCCGGAACGGTTTTGGCGGGAGCTTCCACGTCATCCTGATAATAACGATCCCGGCTGCCCATTTTCATGGCTTCCAGAGAACCCATGCCGCGATAAACTTTATAACTTCTCCCCTGGAATAAAATGGTTTCGCCGGGGCTTTCTTCCGTTCCGGCAAATAAACCGCCAATCATGACAGCGTGGGCTCCACATCCCAGAGCTTTGACAATATCACCGGAATACTTGACGCCGCCGTCGGCGATTATCGGGATGCCGTGTTGGGAGGCGATTTTGTACGTGTCGCGGATTGCTGACATCTGCGCCACACCCACACCGGCGACAATGCGCGTGGTACAGATAGATCCAGGCCCAACTCCGACTTTGACGGCATCGACGCCTGCTTCGATAAGCGCCTTGGCGCCTTCGGACGTCGCCACATTTCCCGCGATTAACTGGCATTTAGGGAAATTGGCTTTAGTGGATTTAATGGCGTCAATCACACCCGCTGAATGTCCATGAGAGGTATCAATGGCAATTACATCAACACCGGCCGCCAATAATGCATGAATGCGCGGTTCACGGTCGATGATGCCCACGGCCGCACCGACGCGCAGACGCCCCAGCGAATCTTTGCAGGCATTTGGATAACGTCTTATTTTCTCAATATCCTTGATTGTAATCAGGCCTTTTAAACGATTCTCGTCATCCACCACCAGCAGTTTTTCAATGCGGTGCTTGTGCAGCAGTTTCTTTGATTCTTCCAGTGAAATGCTGGACTTAACCGTTATCAGATTATCCTTAGTCATTACCTTGGCAACCGGCTGATGCAGATTTTCTTCAAAACGCAAATCACGGTTGGTTAAAATGCCTACCAGTTTTTCATTTTTAACAACAGGCACACCGGAAATGGAGTATTTATGCATCAACGCCAAAGCGTCGCTGACTTTTTGCTCCGGTTCAATAGTGATGGGATCAACAACCATGCCGCTTTCCGATTTTTTTACCCGGTCCACTTCAATGGCCTGGCGTTCAATGCTCATGTTGCGGTGGATGAATCCCATGCCTCCCTCCTGCGCCATGCAAATGGCCGTCCGCGATTCCGTCACCGTATCCATCGCCGCCGAAACAATGGGAATGTTGAGAGTGATATGCTGAGTCAGCAATGTGGCCGTGTCAACATCACGCGGCAAGACGCTGGAAGCAGCGGGAACTAAAAGCAGGTCGTCAAAGGTTAAGGATTCTTTTACTATATCGTCTAGCATATACCCTCCGTTAAGAAATGAATTAACTAATTGATGCAATAAAATATTTATGATCATTCAGAAAGATGTAAAAACTATCGTCAGCACCATCCTGTTCGATAAATTCCGCAAGTTGATAGTAGCTTTTCCTGGTGAAGCGGGCGGTGAACTTTCCTTCTTTAATGCGGCAGTACATGATGTTATCCGGGCCTACCGTCAATGTCTGCACATCCAGTACCTCTTTACTTTCATCGCTTAAAATGACTTCCAGCCGTTCAAGACCGCATGAAGGATCTTTCGTCTGGTAAACAGATAAAATGACAAAGGCTGTATCCTCAACATCCAAATAGCAGATTTCCTGGTTGAGCTTGACGAAATATCTGCCGTCATTGTCCAAATTTAAATTTTCAAAAAAAATACATAAAATATCTTTGCGAAACATATGCGCGCCCCGGTAATACCAGACGCCTTCCTTGTCTATTTTGATGTCGCTTCCGTTCATGCTAAAATGTTTTCCTGCTGTCGAGTAATAAAGTTACCGGACCGCTATTGATTAATTCGATTTGCATCATTTCCTGAAACCTTCCTGTGGTAAGTTGTTTGACCTTCGCAGATGCCTGGCGAACAAAATACTCATAAAGGTTATGTGCTTTGACCGGTTCTTCCGCCCTGGTAAACGATGGTCTCCGTCCCTTGATGCAGTCTCCCAGCAGAGTGAACTGCGAAACGACCATCATTTCGCCTCCGATATCCATCAGGGAAAGATTCATCTTTCCCTGCTCATCTTCAAAAACGCGTAAATTGACCGTTTTTTCCAGAATATAATCAGCATCTTTTTCGGAATCACCTTTTTCCACCCCCAGCAACACCAGCAACCCCTGATTAATGGCTGAAAATAATTGAGAATTTATGTTGACGGAAGCCCGGTCAACTCTTTGAATCACTGCGCGCATGAAACATCCCGTTTAAAATTTTCAGTCTATAGAGAAACAGCGCAGTCGCGGTCATCGCCTTTGATTTTATCGATAGCGTGTGGAAGCGCGGGGAGGACGGCGGCTAGATTTTCCCTTGCACCTTTGGGACTTCCGGGAAGGTTAAGAATTAAAGACCGGCCGCGAATGCCGACGACCGCGCGGGAAATCATGGCGTGCGGCGTAATCTTCATGCTTGCGTAGCGCATGGATTCTGCCATTCCAGGAATTTCCTTATCGATTACTTTAATGGTTGCGTCAGGCGTCAGATCGCGAGGACTGACTCCCGTGCCGCCGGTGGTTATAATCAAATCCAGTCTTTCAATGTCTGCAAATTTTATAATGGCCTGCTGTATTTGATCGATTTCGTCGGGGATAATGAGAGTCTGTTTGATTTCAATAGCGGCACCCGCAAGCATTTCTGCAATTGCGGGGCCGCTTAAGTCTTCCCGTTTGCCCTGTGAGCCTTTATCACTCACAGTGATGATTCCAGCCTGGAACATTGATGCCTATTCTTCCGCTTCTTTCTTCGATTCCGCGATAATCTTGTCCGCGATGTAAGAGGGAACTTCTTCATAATGTGATTCGGTATAGGTGAAGTTGCCGCGCCCGCTGGTCATGGAACGCAAATCGGGTGCATACTTTAAAATTTCCGCCAGCGGCACTTGGCCTTTGATGACCTGATTGACGCCGTTGGTATCCATACCCAGAACGCGGCCCCGCCGGCTGTTGAGATCACCGATGACGTCGCCCATGTATTCATCAGGAACTTCAATCGCAATGTTCACGATTGGTTCCAGCAGGATCGGCTGGCATTCCATCACGCCCTTCTGGAAGGCAAGCGAACCGGCAATTTTGAACGCCATTTCCGACGAATCCACCGTGTGGTATGATCCGAAAACCAGCGATACACGGAAATCCACCACGGGATAGCCGGCGATAACTCCCTTGGCCGCCGCTTCCTGAATGCCTTTATCTACAGCTGGCCGGTATTGTCCCGGAATTACCCCGCCGACGATTTTATCAAGAAATTCATAGCCTCCGCCCCTCGGCAGGGGTTCCATGTCGATCGTGCAATCTCCGAACTGGCCGCGGCCGCCCGACTGCTTCTTGTACCGGCCCTGAATGTTGGTCTTTCCTTTGATGGTTTCCAGATAAGGAACTTTCGGCGTATTCAGGTTGACTTCCACGCCGAATTTTCTCTTCATTTTTTCGATATTCACTTCAATGTGCACCTGCCCCATGCCGGAAAGGATCATCTCCTTCGTCTGGACATTGCGGGAGAAGACGATCGTCGGATCTTCTTCCGTCAGGCGGTGAATAGAGGAGGCGATTTTGTCCTCGTCGCCCCGCGATTTCGGCTCGACGGCAAAAGACATGATTGGCGGCGGCACGGCAACCTTCTCAAACACAATGGGACTTTTTTCGGCGCAGAGCGTATCGCCGGTAACGGTTTCCTTCAGCTTGGCGACACCGGCGATATCACCAGGAACCAGTATTTCCGCCTGTTTTTGATTTTTGCCTTCCAGAAAGAAAATATGACCGAATTTTTCCGTGATTTTTCTCGAAGCGTTATAGACCGCCGTATCGGAATTGAGTTTACCTGAATAGACCCGGAATAATGTCAGACGTCCGGCGTAGGGATCGGCGATGGTCTTGAAGACAATGGCCGAAAAAGCCTCGTCTTCAGACGGTTTTCTTTCTTCCACGTTTTCGGCGCCGGGTTTCTTGCCTTTCACTGGCCCCCGGTCAACAGGCGACGCGAAAGAACTGACCGCCAGATCCATCAGCATCGTTGCACCGATTCCCTTGGCAGCCGACCCGCAGATCACGGGAATAACACTTCCGGACAGAACGCCCTTCCTCAGGCCGGTTTTGATTTCATCGGGGGAAAGTTCGCCTTCTTCCAGGTATTTGTTCATCAATTCGTCATCGGATTCCGCAATATCTTCCACCATGGAGCTGTGCATACTCTTAGCATCATCCATCAGATCTGCGGGGATGTCTCCTGCCTTGCCGACGCCTTTGTTGTCGGCGAAAGTATAGGCTTTCATGGAAATCAGATCAACAATCCCCTGAAATTTCTCCTCGGCGCCGATGGGCAGGCAAATGGGGGTTGCTTTCTTCTTGAGTTTGGTTTTGATGCTTTCCAGCACCTTATTAAAATCCGCTCTTTCCCGATCCATGCGGTTGATGAAAATCATGCGGGGAAGAGCATACTGATCGGCCAGTTCCCAGACTTTTTGCGTCTGGAATTCCACACCGCCCACGGAATCAATCACCACAACGGCGTTATCCACAACGCTCAGCGAGCACTGAATATCAAAGGTGAAGTTGGAATCACCCGGCGTATCGACAATATTGATCTTATGTTTATCCCATTCGACAAAATTGGCTGCCGATGAAATGGAAACATGCTTTTTCTGTTCTTCCGGTTCAAAGTCCATAGTGGAGGTGTTGTCGTCCACCCGTCCCAGCCGTTCGTTTTTTCCGGAAACATACAACAGGGATTCGCAAAGAGAGGTTTTACCCGTGCCGCCGTGGCCGATGACGGCCATATTTCTGAGGGATTTGGATTCGTACTTTGCCATGAAAACTCCTTTCAATATCTCAACAAGATCGCTGAAAGAGCTGATGCAACAGGTCATTCAGAATGTGGGAATGCTTAGCTTATCCGGCAGGTAAAATCAAGATCATTTTCAAGTGCTGACATTTTCCGGAACGACCCTTGCAAAATGAAATCATCTTTTAGCCGGGCAGGCAGGTATTTATCTTTTGCGCAGATTATTTTCACCCAGTTTCATGGGATAGAAAACAGCAAAAATACAAAGGAAAAGCGAAAAAGCAAAGGAAAAGACAAACCAGATAATTTGCCACAGGGTAAAACTCTGGCCGTGCATTCTGGACATAAAGATACGATAAACAGGACCAGCTTCCAGCATAATCACCAGCGCAATAAGACCAAAGCTGAGCAGCATAAAAAGCACCCCGCCGAAACTGGTTGCCGACATGGCCGGATTTTCCGACTTGAAATCAGGATAGCGGGCGCCCAGTCCCACGGCTAGAGCCACAACGGCGGGCACAAGACAAAATATCGTCAGGACGGATAAAAACATCATAAACGGCGTCACCCCCAGCAGGATATTGGAAGCGACAATCAGGACCTCGGACAAAATCAAGAGCGGTATGTAGTAGAGAAAAAACTTAATCCAAAGGAATGTTTTCATCGAGACAGGGGCCGACTGAATAATCCAGAAAGCCTCCCCTTCCATGCTGACCGCCGGAAAAACAAAACGGGCGGCGATGGCTGACAGTACAAAAGCGGCCAGCCCGACATTCAAAAAAGAAAATACATTCTGGAGATAAACTGTTTTCATTGGTGATTTATCAAGGGGCAAGACGGAAAAATTATAAAGATAAACCACAATCAGCGCGCAGATTAAAAAAAGCTGCGGCCATTGTGTGGCATCGCGGAAAAAGGAGCGGATTTCCTTGACGGCAAAAGCCTTAGCCGGGCGCGAAAGAAAATTCAGCAGGGTTTCCCAGTTGTGTCCGTTTAATTTAACCGGCGCAAAAAGCCTTTTAGCTGTTGTCTGAGCGCGGGAAAAGCCGCGAAAGTAGGTGACGCGGGCAGCTATTTCGTTGAAAAATATCAATGAAAAAAAACAGCTCACCGAAAGCGCCAGATTGAAAAAGGACTGGTTCCATTCATTTTTCAGGGAATATCTTACCGTATCGGTAATCCAGGTGGTGGGCAGATACGGCAGGCTGAGCGCCTGCATCGAATTTAAATAAAGAACAACCGAGGCAAAACTATCCGGATTAACAAGCTGTTCCGGCTGGATCATCCTCATCACCATCACCAGTAAAAGTGCCAGGAATACGCCCATAATCACGAAAAGAGTACGGATCTTTCCTGCGGGCAGCAGCGCCGCGCCCAGCAAAACAAGAAGACTGCTGACAGCCGAGGCGATCAGGCACAGGCAAATGATTGCGGCAAGTGCCATCAGGTAAAAAACAATGCCGGCTTTATAAACCAGACCGTAAGACAAAAAAACGGGAAGACTGAAAGCCACCACCATCCAGGAAGAATCAAAGGCGCTCGCCAGCCACCGGGAAAAGAAAATATCCCGGATGGAAACCGGCAGAGAATGCAGCAAGGATAAATCCCGGCTTAAATACAAGTGAGACAGGCTGTTGATGATGCTGCTGAACAGCAGTAGCGTGAAGAAGGTGATGATCATCATGGAAAGAAGTTTCATGGCCAGGATGTCGCCAAAATCCTGCACGCTTTGAAAATAGATCAAAACACGGTAAACGATGAGAAAGGCGCCTATCCAGAAAACCAGACCGATAAAAAGAAACAGGAAAAGACGTGTCCGGTTGTTTTTTTGTTTGTCCCGACTTAATCCATTCCGGGCGGAAAACAGGAGAGGCGTCAATAATGTCCACACAGTACTCTTCATGCATTAACCTGTCATTTGGTAGCCCTTTTCCCTGAAAAGCCGCAAACAGACCTCGACCACAACTGGATCATAGAGAGAACCACTTTTTTCTGAAATCTCCTTTAAAGCCGCTTCCACCCCCAAAGCGGGCCTGTACGGACGATGGGAAGCCATCGCTTCCACCACATCGGCCACCGCAAGAATTCTGGATTCCAGGAGCAGACGATCGCCAGTTAAACCGTTGGGGTATCCTGAACCATCCATTCTTTCATGATGCTCCTGGATAATCCGCGCAATGGGCCAGGGGAAATTGATATCTTTCAGGATATCATGGCCGGACTGAGGATGGATTTTGATGAGGCTGAATTCCAGATCATTTAATTTCCTCGACATGGCCAGTATCTCGGTGGGAATGGATATTTTACCGATATCATGAATCATGGCGGCCAAATGAAGGCCGGCAATCCGATCCGGTGAAGGAATCATTTCCTGGCAAATGGCCACAGCAAGACCGGTGACCCGGCGCTGATGACCTGCTGTATAAGGATCCCTTGTTTCTACCAAGGAGGTCATCGCCTGCACGGTGCCGACCAGCGCGTTCCGTAATTGCGCAAAGCTTTTGTTCAAGGCCTCGGCTGCTTTTTTACGCTCCGTAATGTCGCGGGTGACACCGAGAATACCAGTCGGCTTGCCCCGGTCATTCCGGAGCAGAGAAAACTTTCCCTCCATCCATACCGTCGTCCCATCTTTCCGCAGCATTTCCAGTTCAAGGGTGCGAGAGCGCCTGTAATCCCCCTGCCCGGCTTTTTCCTGCTCTATTTCTTCGTTAAAAACCTTGGCGGCCAATTCCCAGGATGCAGACGTCATGGTCTCCGAAGGCGCATGTCCCAATATCTCCGCCGGTTCATAGCCCCGCAGAAACTTTATGGAAGGGCTGATGTAGCTGTAATGCAGATCCATGCCCAAAACAAAGATGATGTCATGAACATTTTCCGCCAGCAGCCGGTACTTTTCCTCGCTTTCGCGGAGGGCCTGATTCATTTTCTCCAAATCAGCCATTTTTTCTTCAAGCTTTTTGACGATTCGCTCGTCATGAGCGGAAAGAAAAGCTTCCCTGTCCAATGATGATTTTCCTGCCTCACCCCTGATTTGGTAAAGATTCAAGACCTCCTTCATGATTGCCAGAAAGGTCTCAGGTTCCTGAGGTTTGATGATGAAACGGTCCGCGCCCAAGGCAAGAGCCAGTTTTTCATCTTGTTTTTCCGTGTATTGCGCCGTGTAGAATACAAATGGCGCTTCTTTCAAGTTCGGATCCGTCTTGCATTCCCGGCAAAACTGAAAACCGTCCATGACCGGCATCATAATATCGGAAATAATCAGGTCCGGCTTGTTGACGCGCGCCTTTTTCAAGGCGTCTGCGCCATTTGCAGCAACCATCGTTTCATAGCCGTGTCCCCGCAGAAGGACATCCAGGAAGTAGCGGTTTTGTTCTTCATCGTCAACGATAAGGCATTTAAGCATGACCGTACCTCCATGATTCTTTAATCGAATTAATATCTTGTCACATGATGTTCGGCCAACCCGAAAAGATCGTTTATGGAATATTTAACACCCTGTCCGTCACGGAAAGCGCCTTTGTAAAGACCGAATGGTTGATGAAAATCAGAGCGGATAATACCGGCGTTGAGGTCCTGAGACCTTTCTCCTAAAGGGACAAAAGATAAATCCAATATTCCGTCTGTTGTTTTAATTTGCCATGGTTTCATGACATCATCAAAATCAAATCGGGCGGATTTCAAACAGAAAATTTTTCCATCCGCCCAGAAACAGTTTTCATTGTAATCTTCATCCCCGGAAATCATATTCCGGCAAAGGTTAAAAGCCAGAAGCTTTCCGTCATCACTGTAACCGGCGGCTGTCGCCCACTTCCAGAAGCCAAAATACGGGTAATAAGTTTTTTGCTCATCGATCAGGGCGATGCAGGCATTTTGTTCCAAAACAATCTCCTGTGCGCCCAACCTGATCATACCCGACGCAGGCACAGCTGCTTTGTGAGTGTAAAAAGGGCGCGTGCTGGTAATCGGAGAAACCTGAACCAGCGGTTCGATGATGTTCAGATCTTCGTAAACGGTTATTTCACCTTTGACCGATGGACGGTTTTTGTCCTGTTCAATGTCCATGAAAAGACTGTGGCGCCCCTGCTCCAAATTGTTTTCAAAACGCAGACTGTAACCTTTGGCATCAAAACAGCAGCCGTCATGATAAGGCTGCGCTGCAATATGCACCGATTTGCCAGACGCCTGCCGGTTATGTTCAAATCTGATATTATTTATCCGTTCATAGGCATAGAAAAAAGAAATGCCTGCAAACTTGGCGTCGAAAATCACCATTCCGAAGTAGTAAGATGGTGTAATAATTCCGTAATGCTGCCATTCCTTCAAACGAAAATTTTTCCAGAAACGAGGCGTGGGAAAAGGATATAACGGCGCATCCAGAATATTGGCGTTCCGAAACGGTGTGCGGAAAGTCCCGAAATTAATCGCTCCGTCTTCCGCCACCATTTGTACTGGGGACATCTGCACATTTCTCACAATATTGCATCTCCGGAATCAAATAGTCCTTATGGCAATACTTTGGGCAGTTTAGGGAAATTTGCATCCAGTTCGGCGTTCCATTTATCGACCATCGTTTTTGTACTTTCCATTAACTCCGAGATGTCGCCTTCGATGACAATAGAATGGATTTTGTCTCCCTGCTCAATAGCATTGACGATTTCCTGATCAACATCGCTGACCACTTCGCCAAACACTGTGTGTTTCCCGTCAAGCCAAGGCGTGGGCACGTGGGTAATAAAAAACTGACTGCCATTGGTTTTTGGTCCGGCATTGGCCATGGACAATATGCCTGGTTTATGGTGACGCAGTTCCTTAACAAACTCATCTCCGAATCGATAACCTGGGCCTCCGCGTCCATCGCCTGAGGGACAGCCGCCCTGAATCATAAAGTCGGGAATAACACGATGAAATTTAAGATTGTTATAATAGCCGCGCCGCGCCAGGTTGACAAAATTGCTGACCGTCATGGGTGTCTGCTCGGCATATAATTTCAAACGGATGGCGCCTTTATCTGTTTCGATGACTGCGATAAGCTTACTTTTCATGATCGTCTCCTTATAGAATACCTGACTGAAATTTTAAAAATTTTAAGATGATATGTCAAGGTAAAAACCTGTGCTCTTTCCGGATGTTCTTATGTATCATTAATGGTGGAAAAGACGCAGGCCGCAAAAAGCCATGGCAATGCCATATTTGTCGCAGGTGTCAATCACCTGTTGATCGCGGATGGAACCGCCGGCCTCGACAATAGCGGTCACGCCACTACGATGCGCACGTTCGATATTATCGCCAAAGGGAAAAAACGCGTCGCTGCCCAAGGCGACGCCCGTCACTTGGCCAAGCCATTGTTTCTTCTCTGCCGCCGTTAAAGGATCGGGACGGCGGATGAAGGTTTCAGACCAAACATCCTCGCCGATAACATCTTCCGGCGTATCGCCAATGTAAACGTCAATGGCGTTGTCCCGATTAGGTTTGGAAATATCGCTGCGGAAAGGCAGATCCAACACCTTGGGCATATGCCGAAGCTGCCAGTTATCAGCCTTCTGACCGGCCAGACGGGTGCAATGAATGCGGCTCTGCTGACCGGCGCCTACGCCAATGACCTGACCATCCTGCACAAAACAAACGCTATTGGATTGCGTATATTTCAAGGTAATCAGAGCCAGCACCAAGTCGCGCTTCTGCGCGTCAGTTAAAGTTTTGTTCTTTGTCACCATGTTGCTCAGCAGGTTGTTGTCGATCTTCAGGATGTTGCGGCCCTGCTCGAAAGTAATGCCATAAACCTGCTTATGTTCCAGGGCTTCCGGCTCATAGCCGGGGGCAATGGAAACCACGTTGTAGTTGCCGTTTTTCTTGGTTTTTAAAATCTCCAAGGCTTCCGGCTCATAGCCGGGGGCGATGATACCGTCAGTGACCTCGGATTTGATGATCTGCGCCGTGGGTGTGTCGCACACGCCGGATAGCGCAATCCAGTCGCCAAAGCTGCTCATGCGGTCTGCGCCTCTGGCGCGCGCGTAGGCGCAAGCCAAGGGGGATAACTGCATGTCGGCGTCGATGTGATACATTTTACGCAGGACATTGTCCAGGGGATAGCCCAGCGCGGCGCCGGCGGGGGAAACATGTTTAAAGGAAGCAGCGGCATCCATACCGGTATTTTCTTTAAGTTCTTTGACAAGCTGCCAGCTGTTTAAAGCGTCCAAAAAGTTGATATAGCCGGGCTTGCCGTTTAACACGGTCACCGGCAGATTGCCTCCATCAGCCATGAAGATCCGGGCAGGCTTCTGGTTGGGATTGCAGCCGTATTTCAACGCTAATTCGTTCATTCCTTATTCCTCCACTCTCTTGTATTTATTGATAATAACGTCATGATAGGTCTTGGTCGCCAGATCGATGGCGCGTACAAAAAGGCTTACCTTATTCTCCCCGTTCAGGGCTTTCCAAAGTTTGGCTGCATATTGACCGGGATCTTCCTCGTCCATGGCGACACGCAACGGCTCGCCCGTAAAACTGGGAATTGGCGTTCCATTGCATCTGTATGTGCTGATGAAATGTCCTTCTCCCGGCAGGGGCTGCGGATAATCGAAGGTGAAGCGCTGTACGCTCTTCTCATTGCCGCCGTCGCTCTTCAAAATGCTCAGCTTATAACCGCCAAAGCGCATATCCACCACACCGGAAATACGGGGCGTCCAGTTCGGAGCATCATCCTCAAAGCTGCGCGTATTCAGCGCCGCTTCAAAACTGAAACCGGGAAAATCGTTACGGGCTATAAAATTGTAGATTGTATTGGTCTGATCGCCATTGGTCACAACCGTCGTGTTACCCAGAGTCAGTACGGGATTGTAAATAATCAGATGCGGATCCGTCATTTTTGAAGGATCCGCCGCCATGGTGCGAATGCCCCCGTCAACAGGATCAAATACGCGATTACGGCTGTTTACGCTGCGCCCCATGATAAAATAGCCAATCATTGCTTTTTCCCCGCCGGGCGTTTTTCCGATGCAGATGCCGCGTCCCGGATAGTCGTTGCCAGCCAGGAATTCATATAAATTTTCTTTCATTTTTTTACTTCTCTCCTTGTTATGGATAATGCGCCATTTTATTTGTGGCACGAGTATATGAAGAGAAGATTTTTATGTCAACTGAATTTGGGCGCTATTTCGGATTGGGGTAAAACATCAGTTTTATCCAGATGGATGAGACGCACTTTAATGATCACCGGTTGATTTTTTCAAAGTAAAAACCATCTTGCAAAGTACTTTCCAATGCGTTAAGACGGCGTCGTTATTTAAATAATTTATCAAGGAGCTTGCATGAAAGGCAAAAGCGTCTTCCAAGATGTATCTGTCAGCGTGGTGATGGGCAGTGACTCAGATCTGCCTGTTATGAACGAAGCGGTAAAAATTCTGGAAGAGTTTGGTATTGGTTATGAATTGATACTGACATCGGCGCATCGTACGCCAGTGCGGACAACAAAATTCGCCAAAGCGGCGGCCGCGCGCGGGGTGAAAGTTATTATTGCCGGCGCGGGCGCCGCAGCGCATCTGGCTGGCGTGATTGCCTCGCAAACACTACTGCCGGTTATTGGTGTTCCTATTGACGCAACATCTTTGCATGGTCTGGACGCATTGCTGGCTACGGTGCAGATGCCTGGAGGCATTCCCGTGGCGACAATGGCCATCGGCAAAGCCGGAGCGAAAAACGCCGCTCTTTTCGCCGTCAGGTTCCTTGCGCTGGAAGATAATGCTTTGAACGCAAAACTCTCTGCTTATGTAACGAAAATGGCAAAAGACGTAGAGAAAAAGCAGGAAAAACTTTTATGCCTGAAATCCTGAAAGTCAGCGCAAGACATTCCGAGGAAGATATCATCAGCCGCGCCGCCGCGCTTATTTCCCGCGGCGGCGTAATTGCGTATCCCACCGAAACGATTTACGGTCTCGGCGCTGACGCCACAAATGAAGAGGCGATTTGCCGGATTTTCGAGATCAAGGGCCGGAATTTTAACCATCCCATTTCGGTCATCATCGGCGCCATCGGGGATGTTGACCCCTTGGTTCGTAAAATCACCGACGCCGCCCGAATTTTAATGAACGCTTTCTGGCCAGGTCCGCTGACAATTGTCTTTGAAGCCGCAGATGGAATCTCGCCGCTTCTCACAGCAGGAACCGGAAAGATTGGCGTCAGGTTGTCCGGTTTGAAAGCGGCCAGGAAAATCGCGGAAAAGACAGGCAGACCAATCACATCAACCAGTGCCAATCTTTCGGGAGCACCCGTGTGCACGACATCCGAGCAGGTTGTCGCTCAGCTCGGCGATAAAATTGACGCTGTTATTGCTCTGGAGGAACAAGGCGGAACTGTCGGATCGACAATTATTGACATCACATCCGCAAAACCAATCATTTTGCGGACAGGCGTGATCAGCATCGAAGAGCTTGAACGGAAAGCGGCACTGAAAATCAGGTAACCGGATACCGTCCGGCGCTGCCTAAAACGTTTACGTTTTTATGTTTAATAAGTTCGATCAACTCGGCGCGGGCCGGCCCTAGGTACTTCCGGGGATCGAATTCACCCGGCTTTTCGGAGAAAACTTTACGGATTGCCGCTGTCATGGCCAAACGGCCGTCGCTATCGATATTGATTTTGCAAACGGCGCTTTCGGCGGCCCGGCGCAACTGCTCCTCGGGAATACCGATCGCCGCTTCCAGTCTGCCGCCGTATTGATTTATCATATTGACATATTTGGGAACAACCGATGAAGACCCATGCAAAACAATGGGAAATCCGGGAATGCGTTTTTCAACTTCCTCAAGAATATCAAATCGAAGCGAAGGAGGCGTTAAGATACCGTCCGCGTTCAAGACGCAGTCTTTCGGTTTAAATTTGAAAGCGCCATGACTGGTTCCGATAGAGATCGCCAAGCTGTCCACGCTTGTCCTGTGAACAAATTCTTCAACATCATCCGGGTTTGTATAATGCGACTGCGCGTGGGAAACCTCATCCTCAATTCCGGCCAAAACACCCAGTTCGGCTTCCACTGACACATCACGCGGATGGGCATATTCAACAACTTTCTTGGATAAGGCGATGTTTTCTTCAAAAGGAAGATGCGACCCGTCGATCATGACGGATGAAAACCCGCTGCCGATGCAGGATTTAACCAGAGCAAAACTGTCGCCATGGTCAAGATGAAGCGCAATCGGGATTTCGCTTCCCATTTTGCGGGCCAGAACAACAGCGCCCTGGGCCATATACTGCAAAAGGGTCTCATCCGCATAGTTGCGAGCGCCGCTGGAAACCTGCAGAATGACAGGAGACGAGGTTTGGACGCAGGCGGTGATGATGGCTTGAAGCTGTTCCATGTTATTAAAGTTATAAGCGGGAACGGCATACTTCCCGGCAAACGCCTTCTGAAACATTTCTCTGGTGTTTGACAAACCCAACGATTTATAACTGACGGCCTCATTTATTCCATCGGTTTTCTTTTCCATGCTCCATGCCTCCTTCCAGTCTGTGTGCGATGCGTAAAAATATATTCGGAGGCTCCCCGCATGTCAAGAAGATTCAGAACTTGAAATACAGGGCAGACAATTGCAGACTGCTTAACGCTATATCAAGCTTCCGGATTATTATGTGGGTTAACGCTTTGTAATTCATGACTTGTATGCTAGAAGATCTTCCATGAGTAAGAACATTCTGTTAATCAATCCTTGGATTCATGATTTCGCGGCTTATGATTTCTGGCTGAAACCCATGGGGCTTTTGTATCTGGGCGGACTATTGCGCGCCAACGGTCACCGCGTTTCTTATATCGATTGCCTGAATCCCTATTCTCCTTTGATGCTGAAAAATGGCGCAAAATCTCCAAGACGTCATGCTTACGGCCACGGCGGATTTTTCCGGCAGGTCATTGATAAACCTGCGTGCCTCAAAGGACTGCCCAGAAGCTATTGCCGGTATGGCATCGCCCCCGATGTTTTCCGCACGGAGCTGGAACGCTACCCCGGCACGGATTTGGTTCTGGTCACGTCCATGATGACCTACTGGTATCCAGGCGTCTTTGAGGCTATTAAAATTATTAAACAAATTCTGCCAGGCGCGTCAGTGGTCCTGGGAGGGAAATATGCTTCACTGTGTTATGAGCATGCGGCGGCTTATTCCGGCGCGGATTATATTGTTTCCGGCCGGGGTGAGAAAGCAGTGCTGGATTTACTTAAAGATTTGTTTCACGATGACCCTTTCTTCATGCCGGAGGAAAACAATCTGGACACCCTGCCCTACCCTGCATTTGATTTGCTGGATCGGATTGACCAGATCCCGATTATCACATCGCTGGGATGCCCTTATCGGTGCAGTTATTGTTCATCGAATTTATTTTACCAGGATTACCTGCGTCGAGATCCTGTCCGCGTTGCTGACGAAATCGAACATTGGCAAAAGAATTTTGGCGTGACGGATTTCAGCTTTTACGATGATGCGCTTCTGATTGATCCGGACAACATGATTATTCCTTTGCTTCAGGAAGTCAAAAAGCGGAATTTATCCTGCCGGTTTCATTGCCCCAACGGTTTGCACCTCAGGCAAATTGATTCAGAATTAAGCAAGATTCTCTATGATTCCGGATTCAAAACCATCCGGTTTGGTTTTGAGACGGCTGATTTTCAGTTACAGAAAAACACAGGCGGTAAGGTTCAAAATAAAGAACTAAGGCGGGCGGTTATTCATCTTAAAAACGCGGGGTATCAGACAAAAGACATCGGCGTTTATCTTTTATGCGGTATCCCTGGACAGAGAACAGCGGATGTCACACATAGCATTGATTTTGTTATGGAATGCGGAGCAAAACCGGTGCTTGCCGAGTATTCGCCGATTCCCGGCACCAAAATGTGGCCCGACGCAGTTGCTGCTTCCCCATTTGACATTCAGCATGAACCCCTATATCATAACAACTCGTTTTTATGCTGCCGCAATGATGATTTCAGCTATGAAGTTTACGGCAGGATAAAAGCCAAACTGAAAATAATGCCGGTAAATTAAGGTCTTACGCAATGAATGCGCTGGTTGTGATCAAAAATATTGTTGTGCTTGCGTTGTCGTTATTTTTCCTGGTATTCGGCGTCGATATTCTGATACGTTCTTTTAAAATGGCTAACCCCCTGGAATTTGTCATGACATTGTTTTCTGCTTCCTTCATCATCCTGTTTTCCATCGCCAGCCTCCTTTATGTTTATTTTCGCTTTTTCCCGAACAAATCAAATAATGAGATGGATCATGCGGACACGAAATAAATTCCTTTTAATGCTGCTCGGATTGCTTGTTCTGGGGTTATCCGGATGGGCACAGGCGTTTGACCTGGAGAAGAAAGTCATCAAAGCCAAACTTAATAATGGCCTAACCGTACTCATGCTGGATCGCAAATTCAGCCCCACCGTATCCCTTTATATCCGCTACCGTGTGGGTGCGGTTGATGAGGCCAGGGGGCAAAGCGGCGCGGCCCACTTTCTGGAACATATGATGTTTAAAGGCACAACAACCATTGGCACGAAGCATTACGTTAAGGAAAAAAAGCTACTGGCCCAAATCGAAGAAACTGGACTGGCTCTGGATCGCGAAAAAAAGAAATTGAAAGAGGCTGATCCAAAGCGCATCGAGCGCCTTACCGTTCAACTGAAAAAATGGCAATCTGAACACCGGCAGTATTACATTCCCAATGAAATCGACCGTCTCTACACGGAAAACGGCGGCCTGGAAATGAATGCATCCACCGGTCAGGATGTGACAACTTATTTTGTCAGTCTGCCCGCCAATAAAATCGAGCTCTGGGCGCGCATTGAAGCGGATCGTCTGCTCAACCCCGTCTTCCGCGATTTCTACACGGAGCGGGATGTCATTCTGGAAGAGTGGCGTCAGCGGACGGAAGCCAGCCCCGACGGGAAACTTTATGAGGCTTTCATGAAAACCGCTTATCAGGTTCATCCTTATGGCGTGCCGATTCTCGGCCTGCGTCAGGATTTATCATACATGAGCCCTTCCGCCATCCGGAGTATTCACCAAAAATATTTGTCGCCGGGAAATATCATCATTGCCGTAGTCGGAGACATTAATCCAAAGAAAACACTGAAGCTGATTAATCGTTACTTTGGACGGATCTCCAAGGGCGATTCTCAACCTGTTTTCATTCCGGTGGAACCGCGGCAAACCGTGGAAAGAAAGGTTGAAATTGCTTTCGATGCCAATCCTTCCATGATCATCGGTTATCACAAGCCGACCGCTCCCGATCCTGACGATTATACATTAGATGTCTTGGAGGCTATTTTAAGCAAAGGCAGGACCAGCCGCTTGTATTCAAAACTGATCCTGGAGATGCAAATTGCCGAAAGCGTCAGTGTTCATAACGGTCTGCCCGCCACACGCTATCCCAATCTGTTTGCGATTTTCGCCAAACCTCGTCATCCTCACACAAATGATGAGCTTCAAGCCGTCATCTTCCGGGAGTTGGAGAATATCAGGAACCAACCTGTAACCGAAGAAGAATTGCGGAAGGCCAAAAAACAAATAAAGATGGATTATCTGAAAAGCCTGGATTCCAATTCCGAACTGGCATCCACCCTTTCATATTATGAACTGCTGTTGGGTGATTACCGGTATTTTGCGAATTACCATGCTCAAATTGAAAAAGTGACGGCCGGCGATATTCAGGCAGCGGCGGCCAAATACCTGACGGCTGAAAATCGGACGATAGCAGTATTAAACAAAAAAACGGTCAAAGAATAAGATGAGAAATAATATTTATTATTACCTATTAGTAAATTTAACCCTGTTCCTGTTGTGCGAAATTCTCCCGTTAAATGCTCTTGCCGGTTCCACATTCCAGCCACCCGGAAAAATTAAATATCCCGCTCTGGGATTTCGCATCCCGCAAGCCGAACGGATTGTGCTGGACAATGGCATGGTTTTATTTTTTTTACAGGATCGCGAATTGCCGCTTGTATCCATATCCGTCATGTTGCGAACCGGCTCTATGTATGACCCTGCTGGTAAAGAAGGCTTGGCGGATCTGACCGCCTCCGTCATGAGAACTGGCGGCACATCAAAACTGCCGAGCGCCGAAATCGACAAGCGCTTGGATTTCCTTGCGGCCTCGCCATCGATTACCATGTCTCTAGATTCCGCT
This sequence comes from uncultured Smithella sp., assembly GCA_964491435.1. GTDB lineage: Bacteria > Desulfobacterota > Syntrophia > Syntrophales > Smithellaceae > UBA8904. The sequence continues at coordinate 12,900 of CAZBGE010000002.1, read as the reverse complement.
TCACTCAAATTTTCTTTTCTCAAAAACGACCTGGACGCCTGCCTGGATTTGTTTTCCCAGATGCTGATGAAGCCAGCATTTGAGGAAGAAAAACTATCCCTGGCGCTTTCATTAAAGCAGGAAGAACTGCGCCGGATTGCGGATAATCCGCAGCGTTTGGCTTTTCGTGAATTCAACCGCCTGTTGTATCCTGACGATCCGCGCGGCCGCTACGCGACGCCGGAATCTCTCCGCAAAATCGTTCGTGATGATCTTACTGCGTTTCACAAGGCATATTTTTTTCCAGCCAATATGCTGATAGCCGTTTCCGGAGACGTTTCCAAAGAAGAAGCCATCAATAAAATTAGACAATACTTCGGTGACTGGAAAAATTCGCAAAACGGCCTGAATATCGCCAGCCCTCCTATCCGGGCGGGGCATGGCGTTTTTCTGATCCGGAAACAGCTTCCGCAATCGACCGTGGTTAGCGGCGAATTCACGGTCAGTAAAAATGATCCGCATTATTATGCTTTTTCGTTGCTTGATTTTATTATTGGCAGCGGCGGTTTCCCTTCACGCATATTTAGCGCGGTGCGTAATAACGAGGGGCTTGCTTACAGTGCTGGTAGTTTCTACCGTGCGCGACCAAATTACGGCGTTTTCGGAACATATGCTTTTACTAAAACGGAATCAACTATTCAGGCGCTGAACTTGATAAATTCCATCATGAAGAATATCGCCGCCGGAACCATCACGCAAAGCGAACTGGAATGGGCGAAGAAATCCACCATTAACGGTTTTATCTTTTCCTTTGAGCAACCAGGCGACATTGTTTCTCAGCAAATGACCATCGACTATGAAAATTTACCTGCCGACCATCTGCTCGGCTATCGAAAAAGAATCGAGGCTTTGACTCTTGGTGATTTAAAACGTGTTGCCGCCGGGTATCTACATAAGGGGAAAAAATTGACGGTTATTGTCGGAGATACGGACCGGTTCGGTAAATTGCCTGATAGTTGGGAAAAACCTGTTTTTATTTCACCACAACCATAGAATGAGGTTTGACGAAGATGATTGACGAGAAGATATTTGAGAGAATAGCAACCAGAATAGACACTTATCGCGATGATATGATTGAACTGCAAAAAGCGCTGACATCGGCGCCTGCCGTCGGCCCGGTCAATGGCGGCGACGGAGAAATGCTGAAAGCCCAAATGCTGAAAAAAAGACTGATTGACATGGGTTTTAAGTCTTTTTCTCATTACGATGCGCCTGATCCCGCCGTTTCGTCCGGTTTTCGCCCCAACTTTTTTACATCGTTGGAAGGCCATAAGCAATCACGCCGCATCTGGATTATCACGCATCTGGATATTGTTCCGCCGGGCGAACTTAGCCTCTGGAGCGCCGATCCCTACACGGCTTATGTCAAAAACAATCATATTTACGGCCGAGGCACGGAAGACAATCAGCAGGACATGGTGGCCTCCATTTTTGCGGCAAAAGCATTTCTTGACGAGGGAGTTGTTCCGTCTTTTCCCGTAAATCTGTTCTTTGTTGCGGACGAGGAAACTTCCAGCGGCAAAGGTTTGTATCATGTCCTCGATTTGCCGGAAAAGATTTTTCATAATGATGATATCATTGTAGTTCCAGATTCAGGAAATCCCTATGGAACACTTATCGAGGTTGCGGAAAAAAGCATCCTCTGGCTGGGGTTCAAAACGACCGGCAAACAATGCCACGGCAGCAAACCTCAATTGGGTAACAATGCTTTTTCGGCTGCATCTTACCTGGTAACGCAATTGACAAAACTGCGCAGGATTTTCGACGCATCTGTTCCACTTTTTGATCCTCCCGTCAGCACATTTGAACCGACCAAAAAAGAAGCCAACGTCGGCAATATCAACACCATTCCCGGTGAGGACGTTTTTTATATGGATTGCCGTATTCTTCCACAATACGATCTGGAGCAAGTTTTAGACGAGATTCAAAAGATTACGAAGAAAGTGGAAAAAAAATTTTCAGTGAAAATTGAGATTTCAAAAGAACAATATGTTCAATCCGCCCGTCCCACGCCAGCCGATGCTCCAGTGGTTGGCGCATTGCAGCAGGCCATCGAGAAAGTATATAAAATCAAAGCCTTTGCAGGAGGCGTCGGAGCGGGAACGGTGGCCGCCTATCTGCGCAAAAGAAACTATCCGGTCGCTGTCTGGTCCAAAACCAACATGAAAGCCCATCAGCCGGATGAAAATTGCCCGATTGACAATATGTTGGGCAATGCCAAGGTCTTTGCCCACCTATTTCTTCAAGTTTAAATTCTATTGCATTGCATGACTTCTAATGCTAGAAAATCAATCAAATGCAGTTGCCGTTCATGCTGGTCGAAAAAAAACGGCAACTGCATTTGATTAAAAAAACAATATTTTCGAGGCTAATAATTTTTGATTAAAGCGCCTAAAAATATTCAGACAGAAAAAATTGTTTTCACCGATCAGAATTTACTGAAGAGTCTCTGCGGCGAACACGACAAGCACCTGAAGCTGATTGAAAAGCTGGAACAGGTCACGATAAAGCCTTGGGGGAACCACCTTGCCATCACGGGGCAGGAAGAGGCGGTGCTGAAGATTTCGTTGCTGCTCAAGCAGCTTTATGCGATCTTGGGCAAGGGATGGCGCATTCATTTATCCGATATCGATTACGCACACCGCATTCTCAGCGAAGATATCTCTTTCGATTTAGCCCGCGTTTTTCTGGACACGGTTTTCATATCATCAAAGAAACGTGTGATTACCCCCAAAAGCATTGCCCAGCGCCACTACATTGACGCCATGAGAAACTCCGACATGGTCCTGGCTGTCGGACCGGCCGGCACTGGTAAAACCTATCTGGCCATGGCCATGGCCGCATCGCATTTACTGGAAAAGAAAGTGCAACGCATTATTCTGACCCGGCCCGCCGTAGAAGCTGGCGAACGGCTGGGATTTTTGCCTGGTGATCTTGCCGAAAAAGTCAATCCATATCTGCGACCCCTGTATGATGCGCTTTATGACATGGTGGATATGGAAAAGGCAGGCGCCCTGATCAGCAAGGGGCTGATTGAAGTCGCACCACTTGCTTTCATGCGCGGAAGGACACTCAATGATTCCTTCATTATCTTGGATGAGGCCCAGAATACGACATCGGAACAGATGAAAATGTTTCTCACGCGGTTGGGATTCAATTCCAAAGCGGTTGTTACTGGCGATATCACCCAGATTGATCTCCCATCCGAAAAATCATCCGGTCTGGTTGAAGCGGAAAATATCCTGAAAAATATCGACGCGATTCGTATTGTTCATTTTTCACAGGTGGATGTGGTCCGGCATCCTTTGGTCGCTGATATCGTTTCCGCTTATGCGTCCTGGAACAAGAGAAAACACTAAATGACATGAATTTTTTAGACTCGACATCGGAAAAGATATTTTCTTTCTTTCACGAATTGAAAGAAAAGAACAATGTTTCTTTCCAGATTCTGTATAATACATTTTTTCAGCGTTGGGCGATCGCAATTTTTTTAAGTGTCGCCTTAACGCTGATTATTGCGCCAACCTTCTATAACACCATCCCGAAATACCAACATGGCATGATTGCCCAGAACAATATTAAAGCAGATCGAGATTTTTTAGTCGAAGACGTTCATTCCACCCGGCAAAAAACAAATGAAGCATCTGCAAATGTTCGGCCAATCTATGATTACGACTCAGAAATGGCTATTGTCATCCGAACAAAAATTGGAAATTCTTTTAGCCTGGCGTTAAAAGAACAGAAAAACGAACAGCATAAGGCGCTGCTGGAAAAATCATTAGGCATTTTGCTGACGCAGGAAGAATACTCTTTTTTGAGGTCAAATAACTTTTCCGATGACCTTTTACGAAAACTCTCAAAAGTCATATCATCATTTTACGAAAACACACTGGTCACGCGAAGCATCTTTGAAAGTAACGAAAGACACAAAGGTGTCACCATCGTTAACGGCATCACGCGAGTTGAAGAAAATATCAAGGATGTATCGTCTATTCTGAATATAAAAAATATTGATCCGGTATTGGCCAGAAAAGTGAATGCTGTATTTAATGACGATCAACCTCATACCCGGCGTTTTTCTTTATTGATTCTGAAAAAGCTTATAGAACCCAACCTTTCCTTTAATCAGGAAGCAACAAGCAGGAAAATGTTATTGGCGGCTCAAAACGTTAAACCAGTTTATTTTCAGGTGCAAAAAAACGAAATGATCGTCCGTGAAGGCGAAAAAATCGGATATTTGGAACTGGCCAAATTGGATGCGTTTCATAAAACCATTACGGCAAATAGGATTTCCAGTCTGCTGGTTATTTTGGGTATATTCTGCATCTCTATGTTTCTAACGTTGCTCTTATACTTCTGGCGGACGCGAAACTGGCTCAAAACTTCCGCCCGTTCCAATTTGGATTTTTTCGTTTTTGCCATTGTGGCCGTATTACAGATGCTTTTTGTCAAAGCCGGTATCTTCATCGCCATTGCCATCAACCGGGCTTTCCCTTCTATTCCCATTGAAGCCTGCTATTTTGCAATACCCTTTGCCTGCGGCGCCATGATTATTGCCGTGCTCGTGAATCGTAATGTAGCGATGATCATGAGTATTCTGACATCATTTCTTATCGGTCTGCTCTTTGATGAAGAAATCATTTTTCCGCTTTTTTCGTTTTTGGGATCCGTAGCCGCTTCTTATCACATCGTTGACAGCCGCCAGCGGTCAAATTTTCTTAAGGTTGGAATTTTCCTGGCGGTTATTAATGTCGCCGCCATTCTTTGTCTGAATCTGCTAACCGGGAGATTGCTTAATGACCTTCATGATTTGCTGATCAGTCTGGCTATGGGTTTTCTGGGCGGCTTTGTCACCGGTATTCTGGTTGCAGGCATCACGCCTGTTTTTGAAAGCCTTTTCGGATTTATTACCTACATCAAGCTATTAGAACTGGCCAATCTCAATCAACCTCTTTTTCAAAGGATGATTATTGAAGCGCCTGGCACATATCATCACAGTATTATCGTTGCCTCGCTGGTGGAAGCCGCGGCTGAAGCTATTGGAGCCAATTCATTGCTGGCCAAAGTCAGCGCTTATTACCATGATATTGGCAAATTGGCCAAACCGCATTACTATATTGAGAATCAACCGGGATACGATAATCGTCATGATAAACTATCACCGAAAATGAGTTCGCTGATTATCATTTCTCATGTTAAGGAGGGTTGCGAACTTGCTTCACAGGTGAAACTTGGCCAACCGATAATCAATATTATCCGTGAACATCACGGAACCAGTCTTGTCAGTTATTTTTTTGACAAAGCCAAAAAAGACAAGGATGAATCGATTCGTTCCCTCTCGGAAAGTGATTTTCGTTACCCGGGACCTAAGCCACAAACCAAAGAAGCAGGCCTGGTCATGCTGGGCGATGTCATTGAAGCCTCCTCACGCACGCTTTCAAATCCGACGCCCGCCAGAATTCGCTCGCTGGTGCGTGAACGAATCGATCGGATATATGCGGATGGCCAATTGGACGATTGCGAGTTAACCCTGAAAAATTTAAACACCATCGCGGAAACGTTCACACGAATTTTAACGGGTATCTTTCATCATCGTGTTGACTACCCCGAAGGACCACTGAAGGAATCAAACGTTAAGAAAGAATCCAATGAAAATACAAATCGAAAATCAACAGAAACAAATTCCAATCAATAAAAGAAAAATCCGCGCGGAAGTGACTAAATTGTTGAAGCTGCTGGATTGTGCGGGTATGGAAATCAGCATCACGTTTGTCGATGACAAAGCCATGCAACATCTCAACAAACAATACCTTTCCAAAGACAGGCCCACCAACGTCATGTCTTTCCCTCTTCAGGAAGGAGAATTCAGCGGCATTAATCCTAATATGCTCGGTGATGTCGTTATCTCCGTTGATACCGCGCGCCGGGATGCGGATAGCGGCAATCTCAGTTTCGATGAGGAAATAATTTTTTTAATCATTCACGGGATGTTGCATTTAATAGGCTATAACCATGAAAACACTTCTAAAACAAATGCTCTGAGAATGAAGAAGAAAGAAAAAGAACTTTTCCGGTTATTAACGCAGTCTGATGAAATCTGAATGGAATCTGGTTACGTTAAACAATTATTGTTTGACGACAAGAACCTGTCCCGGCGCAATGGAATCATCATCGGAGAGATTGTTTATTCGCTGTAATTTAATTGGCTCCGTGTTGTATTTTCGGGCAATAGTGGACAAACTTTCTCCTTTAGTTACGATATGTTTATTTGTCCCCAACTGTGCAACCTCCTCGGCCGTTAATTTTTTACCAACAACATTGGTTTTGGCCGCCGATTTTACCGCTTTGATTACTTTTTCCTGCTTTTCATCGCTGATATTCCCCACCTCATCGCATGGAACCTTCAGTTTTCGTCCAGCTTGAATCTTATTGGTTTTTAAATTATTTGCTTTCTTGAGTTTGGCCACCGGAATATTAAATCGATTGGCAATTTCCGCCAAAGAATCTCCTTTCTTCACCTTATATGTTTTCACCGCGCCGGTCACTTTACGTCCCTTAACAATTTTCCGGTCGGAAGGTTTTTCTTGCACGCTTGCGATTTCCAAGCGATTAATAGGAATACGAATGATTCGTCCTCTTGCCAATTTCTTCTTTTTGTTGATCAGGTTTGATTTATAAATGGCCTGCTTGGGCACACGATATCGTTTGGCGATGGACGCCACTGTTTCACCAGGACGAACGCGATGCCTGATATAAGAAGAACTTCCGCTGCTGGTATTTCTGTTACTGCTACTGGCGCTGCTGTACCTGACATTTGGCTTTTCCGCCGCGGGGATATCGTTGTAAACCAGATTGAATTTTTCAAGCGTCCCCTGAGGAATTTTGACGTTATATTCCCGATCCGGCGTCATTTTTGATCTTAGTTCCGCATTAAGTATATTAATTGTGTCTTCGGATACCTCCATTTTTGAGGCCACATCAGACAACTTCATCATCTTGTTGACCTTCGCCGTTTCATAATTAAACAATGAATCCTTTGGTGTCGGCAAATCAAACCCATATCGTGAAGGATTCTTAATAATATGTAGGGTCGCGAGAAAACGGGGAACATAGCGCGCGGTTTCATTGGGTAAGTTGGAATAAAGATCCCAGAAATGATCAAAGTAATTGATGTGCTGTCTGGAGATCACGCGCAAAACCCTGCCCTCGCCGCAATTATAAGCCGCAAGCACCGTCAGCCAGTCGCCAAACATGCCATGCAGTTCCTTTAAATATGCAATGGCTGCATGCGTGGACTTTAAGACATCCATACGCTCGTCCATCCATTCGTCACGCATCAATCCAAATTTATATCCTGTTGAGGGAATAAACTGCCATAACCCCAAGGCTCGCGCACGCGAATAAGCGCTTACCTTAAATCCGCTTTCCACCAGAGGGAGCCAGAAAAATTCCTCGGGAACCCCCGCTTTCTTTAATTCACCAACGATAATCTCTTTGAACATTCCAGAACGCTCATAAGATGACATAAAAAATTCTCTTTCATAACCCTGAAATGAACGAATTTCTTTTTCCACATCCGCATTCATCAAAAGTGGAATTTCACTGGCCTTGCCATTGGTGCGGGTCTGTTGGGAGGAATAAACCGCAAGGATGCGGCGAGAGATCAAAAGGCGTAAATCATCCTTCTGTCTGGCAATCTCTGCCTCGCCATTCGTATCCAGAAGCAACGCATAGGCTTTATCCAATTCATTTAAGGTGTTTTCAATATCACCATTTTTCCAATAAGTATCAGCTACTTCAATGATTTCAAGGGCATTCTCCATTAGATCTTGTTCTTCATCAACTGGGATTTTGTCATCGGCATCATCATCAGCCGAATCTTCTTTTGCCTTGCCAAAAAGGATATTGTTTGCAGTACTGAGAGGATTTTCCGATACATCATCAACTTTATTTTTGCTTTCAGTTTTATTTGTCGGGAGAACTTCCTGTATGGCATTGTTGTCCTCGTTTTCAGCACAAACATTAAAACCGCCAAACAGCAAAAAGGCGCAACTTAAAACAAATATCAGCCAAATTGATGAAAAATAATTTTTATATTTTAACATGTTTAGTTTCTCCTGAATTCTTATTCGTTTATTGAGCGACACAACTCTTCATCTTGGTTAGCTCTGGTCGCATAACGCAACAAATTATACCATACCAGCATTTCTGTAGTTTATAACACACTTTATTGATATGCCCAAATAATATCGACATTATTCATTATTATCAATTACTTATGCAATAAAATTCCAGAGGCGCTTGCCGCCTGGCCATCGCTAATCATCAAGTAAGACTCTATAAATTCATCAATATCGCCATCCAGTACTTTTTGCGCGTTGCCAATTTCCAGATTCGTTCGATGATCCTTTACCATTTTATAGGGATGTAAAACATAGGAACGAATCTGGCTGCCCCATGCAATATCCTTTTTTTGTTTATTTTCTTCGTCAAGCTTTTCATTCTTTTGTTGAAGTTCTTTTTCATAGAGGCGGGATTTGAGATATTTCATCGCCATAGCTTTGTTTTTATGCTGCGATCTTTCGTTTTGGCATTGCACGACAATGCCGGTCGGCAAATGGGTAATTCGAACGGCGGAATCCGTTTTATTAACATGCTGCCCTCCCTTGCCACCAGATCTGAAGGTATCAATTCTCAAATCTTCTTCATTGATCTCTATTTTAATTTCGTCGTCAACTTCAGGATAAACGAATACGGATGCAAAAGATGTATGACGTCTGCCACTCGCATCAAATGGAGAAATACGGACAAGACGGTGAATCCCTATCTCAGCCTTGGTATAACCATAGGCATATTCACCTTCGATGGTGAAAGACACGCTTTTGACACCAGCTTCATCTCCTGGCTGATAATCAATAATATTTATTTTGAAGTTCCGTTTTTCCGCCCAGCGCAGATACATACGCAAAAGCATTTCCACCCAGTCCTGAGCTTCCGTCCCCCCTGCGCCGGCATGAATGGACATAATTGCATTCATCGGGTCCTGTTCACTCGAAAGCATCATCTTCAGTTCTTCGAGTCGAACATCGGCGGATAATTGCTCCAGTTCTAAAGATAGCTCATCCAAGACTTGTTCGTCATTTTCCTCATAGGCTATGACGAACAGATTTTCCGAATCCGCAATATGATTTCGAAAATTTCTCCATTTATCCAGAGAGTTAGATAACTTAGTTTTCCTCTGCAAGATAGCGCGTGCTTTTTCCTGATCATCCCAGAAATCATTCTTTGCGGATAATATTTCCAGATCTTTAACTTTTAATTCCAGCTCGCCGACGTCAAAGACATTCTCCGATATATTGAATTCTTTTTTTTAGTTCATTAATTGTTTCCTGCATCTTTTCTACTGACATTTTCCCCCCTCCTTTTTAATCCCCATAAGCATAACAAGGCCAGATATATAAAACCGGCCCATACAAGAACATCGCCATATTTTGCATAAATTGTCGGTACGGCCATAAATTTAATATGGCCATGGATCGTATCCTTTTTAAAAATTTCGGTTTTGCTGACAATCTTTCCCAGCGGATCAATTATTGCGGAAATACCGGTATTGGCGGCTCGCACCAGATAAAGCCTTGTCTCCACAGCTCTAAATATCAACATGGACAAGTGTTGATATGGCGCTGAGGTCATGCCAAACCAGGCATCGTTGGTAATATTAACCAATAATTCTGCGGCGTCGTTTTTATACATCCGTCCTGCCTCGGACAGGATACCTTCATAACATATCAGGATACCGATTTTTCGCCCACCCATCTCCAATGGAACGAAACCCTTCCCTTCGGCAAAATCGCCGATTCCTTCCGCTAGTCGGCTGATGAAGGGAAATATCGTTTTCAGGGGAACATATTCGCCGTATGGTACAAGATGCACTTTATCATATTTGCCTGCAGTATCGCCCTTGGGAGATAATAGATAGGCGCTGTTAAAATAATCGGTTTTTTCACTATCGCCGACATAACTCACGGAACCGAAGATGAACCAGCTGCTTGTTTTGAGAGGCAATGCGCATACTCTGCGTTGTAAATCGCTTTTATCCTGAAAATTAAAAGGCACCGCCGTCTCCGGCCAAACAATCAGCCCTCCTGCAGCCATTAAATGACGTAAAGACAATTCCTCATAGATATTCATGGTTTCTTTTTGAAAATTTTCGTTCCATTTAATTGATTGATCAATGTTTCCCTGAATTAGAGAAACCTCCATATTCAGAGCGCTTTTCAATGCTTTATCGATATTATCGATACGCATGAAACCATAAGCATAAACACCCGCCCATACAATAAACACGATTCCTGCTAGAGCAAATGACCTTTTCGATTTCTCCGCAATTACTTTATAAAAAGCAACGTTTAAAAGAAGGATAAGAAATGATAATCCATAAACGCCGGCAATATCCGCAATCTGAATTAAAATGACATTATCAAACTGGGAATATCCTAAATTTTCCCACGGAAATCCGGTAAACAAATGCGATTTGAGATATTCCAAGCATATCCATAAAACGGGAGCAACCAAAACCAACGGCGCCTTTCTCCTGAAATATACCAATCCTGATGCAAACAAAGCAACATAAAGCCCCAAATAACACGCCAAAAGCAACATTATGGATATGCCCAGAGCCATGGGCAGATGACCGTAATTGACAACGACATATGTGATCCAGTAAATGATTCCAATACAGGCGATCAGTCCGGAAATCCATCCCAACAACAGCGCCCTCCTAATGGATGTTACACCATGTAAAGCGATAAACAGAGGAACAAAGGCAATCCAGGCAATAAATCCCAAACCGAATTTTGGAAAAGATAAAAACAGCAAAATACCGCTTAACGATGCAAAAAAAACGCGATAACCGTTGTCTCTTGTTGTCGTCGCCGATATTTTCCGGAAAGTGCTATACTTCATTGGGTATTTCGTCATCCATTTTTTTTAATTTCACTTTTTTTATACTGCGCTCGTCCGCGCTTTCGATGGTGATATCCATGCCTTCAATTCGAAAATTTTCTCCAGGATGAGGGATTCGCCGAATTGCATTTAAAATAAGTCCGCTTACCGTTTCATATCTACCACCAGGTAAATTAATATCCATGCATTCTTCTATTTTTTCAATTTCAGTGCGGCCGCCAACAATAATATATCCTTCAATAGTCCTGATAATCTCCTCGGAATCATTGCTTTTTTCATGTTCATCCCGAATGTCACCGACGATTTCTTCCAGCAAATCTTCAAGGGTAACCAGACCGGAGGTGCCGCCATATTCGTCAATAACAATTGCGATATGCTTTTTATTATTTTTAAACTCATAAAATAATAAATGCACGTTTTTCGTTTCTGGAATGTAATAAGGCTTGGTCAAATGCGATAAAACATCGGCGGTAGTTATGTTTTGCGACCATGTTTTAAGCAAATCTTTAACATTGAAAATGCCAATAATATTATCGATCGATCCCCGATATACGGGAATGCGTGTGTAACGGGAGTTGGCGAATTGCTGAATTATTGTTTCCGGAGCCTCGTCCGCGCTTACCGAGACAATATCCGTTCTGGGAATCATGATTTCCCGGACCATGATTGACGTAAAATCCAGAATATTTTCGATCATTTTCCGGGAAGCATCGTCTAAAATACCTCCTTTTCTCCCTTTGTCCAATATCGCAAGAATTTCTCGACGGATAAATTCGGGTTTGCGCCAGAAAAATAAATCAGAAATTTTCGCCATGTTCGCCTTTATATCTCCAGGAACTAAAGACCCCGTAAATATTCGGGCCGCATTCTGCTCAGATCTTTTTCTTCAATTACCGAACCGAGCATTTTCAAAATGCTTTCTTTCTGCACAGGCAAACGCGCTTTGATCGGCAGATAGTTGGATGCATGATTAGATGTGAAATAACAGTCTGAAAAACTGGCATTCGCAATCATTAAGTAAAGTTCCCGGATGAATCCAAGCTTATCAGGTAAAACAAACCGGCCAGCCATATAATCATCATAAAGAGGCGTTGCCGGAATAAACATCACTGTCAGTGCGCCAACATAATCGGGGTTCATGTCTGTCAGAAGAGTTGCGGTATCTACTGCGTGTTCAATGCTTTTTTCAATACCGCCGATTCCCAGAAGAACTGTCACCGAAAGTTCGATGTCTGCTTCTTTAATTCGTCGCGCCGCTTCCACCATCTGCTCGCGTGTCGCACCCTTATCTATCCTTTTCAGTAATTCGGCATTGCCGGTTTCCACCCCGAGGTAAAGGATTTTTAAACCCAATTCTTTGAGCCTTTTGAGATCATCTACAGACTTTCTCAAAACGCTTTTTGTATTAGCGTAGCTGCCGATTCGTTTGAGTGAAGGAAGATAGCATTTGGTCATGGAGAAAATTTCTTCCAGCTTTGGTTGGGGAATAATGATCGCATCGCCGTCGCATAAGAAAAGTTTTTCTATGTATCCGTAAGTTGAGGCTTCTTTCAGATCCTGTTTTATTCGTTCCAAGGATTTAATTTTAAATTTTTTTTGCCGGTAAGTACCGCAGAAAGCGCAGCGATTGTGTGAACATCCTACCGTAACTTGCAACAGCAGACTATACGCCTCACTTGGCGGGCGTATAATAAGTCCTTCATAATCCACTTTTTACTACTCCGTATTCAAATATAGTTCCTTTTGTCATTAAACATGCTCAAGAGGTTATGTCAATCACCCATATAAATCAAAAAGCATCTGACAAAAAAAAGGAGCCGCATTGAAGCCGACTCCCTTTTGATTTTCTGGCGGGGCCGATGGGACTTGAACCCACGCCCTCCGGCGTGACAGGCC
>CAZBGE010000001.1:77391-104221 GCA_964491435.1 uncultured Smithella sp. | reverse complement strand
GGTCCCGCATGGCCGAGCTGGAAAAACAGTTTGAACATGTGAAACAGACGATCATACAAATAATTTGAACTACACCAAAATAATCGAAGACCGTTTTGCTCTTTCGCGAAGGAATGACGGTTTTACGCCATTGAGATACAGTTTCCCGGGAGAGGGAAAAATAACGAGGAGGACTACCGTGATTGTTACTGTTGTAAATATTGTTGTTAAACCGGAAAACGTTGTCCAGTTTATTGAGGCAACCCTGGAAAATCATCAAAATTCGGTCAAAGAAGACGGGAATTTACGGTTTGATGTTTTACGGCGACGGGACAACCAGTCGGCTTTCACTTTATATGAAGCCTATGCGTCCGAAGAGGCGGCCGCCGCGCATAAAAAAACCGTCCATTATTTGAAGTGGCGGGATGCCGTGGAGTCCTGGATGGCTGAGCCCCGCCGGGGAATTGCCCATGACGTGATTGCGCCTTTGGAAAAAACCGCATGGAAAAAATAAACACGTTAAACAGGGCCGATCTGCCCAAAATTATTTTCGGAACGGGATCATTCGCCAGGCTTCCAGAAATTATTCAGTCATATGGCAGTCACGCGCTTATTGTCACCGGAGGCGAATCGCTGAAAAATTCCGGACGCTGGACGCCGCTGACCGTGCATCTCAATCGGGCCGGTCTGCGATTCAAAGCCCTGTCCGTTCGGGGTGAACCGGCCACGGATGCCATTGATGCGATTGTTGCCGAATATCGCCGCATGCCCGTCAACGTCGTGGTAGCCATCGGAGGCGGCAGCGTGATCGATTGCGGCAAGGCGGTTTCGGCCATGCTGGCCGGGCATGGTTCGGTAAAAGACTACCTGGAAGATGTGGGAGCTGAAAAACCTTCCGGCGTGAAAATTCCGTTTATCGCCGTTCCGACGACCGCCGGTACGGGAAGTGAAGCGACCGGAAACGCCGTGCTTTGCGATCGAAAGGAGGGCTATAAAAAATCCCTGCGGCATGATGCCTATATGCCGGATGTCGCCCTGGTGGATCCCGTGCTGACGCTGACATTGCCACCGCCGCTGACCGCCGCTTGCGGGCTGGATGCAGTTGCGCAATTGATTGAGTCTTACACGTCAACAAAGGCAAATGATTTTACGGATGCGCTGGCCGTCAAAGCGCTTGCCCTGGCGTCGGAAAGCCTGCTTCCACTCTGCCTTGACCACGGCAATGATATCGCTTTGCGGGAAAAGATGTCTTATGCGGCGCTGGTTTCGGGGATAACGCTCAGCCAGGCGGGGCTAGGCGCCGTGCACGGCATTGCGGGACCTTTGGGCGGGCTGTGTCCGGTGCCGCATGGCGTAGCCTGCGGAAAGCTTTTGTTTCCGGTCATGACCTTTGTGGTTAAAAGAATTGCCGATGAAAAAAACCTTGCCGCCCAAAAGCGCTTTGCCGATCTCGGGAGAATATTTACCGGCAGAAACGGGGATGCGGACCATGATGACGCCTACTTTTGCCGGCGATTCCTGGATGTCCTTCACGAGTGGACGCAAAAGCTAAGGCTTCCGCGGCTTTCCTGTTTCGGCATGACGGCTGAAAACATGGAGAGAATCATTTCCCTGGCCGGCAGTAAAAACAGTCCTGCGGTTCTGACCCAGAAAGATATTAAAGTGGCGCTGGAAACGGTCCGCTGACGTTGGCAGCGCCATCATGGAAAATTATTGAGTTCGTCCTGTTCAAGGGGCATAAGTTTTCCCGGGCGCCGGGAGGAAAGTTGCTCCCCCTCGGGATGGGTGCTCCACCCTGCCATTCAAAGACAACAGATGGTCCGGACCCGGAAGCCGATGGCGCTCCCGTCAACTTTTTTGTGATTGACAAGTTCTCTGTCTTTGATAAGGTGTCGCGCGCGAGAATAATGGAGATTTTTACATGATTGCTGTGGAAGAAGCGCTTCAAACCATTCTGGCGGGCTGCCGTGTGCTGGGATTGGAGAAAGTGAGCATTTTGGAAGCGGCTGGCAGGGTGATTGGCGAAGATGTTTTGGCGCCGCGCGATATTCCCGCCGCCCCGAATTCCTCAAGGGATGGTTATGCCGTGCGGTTTGCCGACACGAAAGGCGCGAAGATCGGCAAGCCCGTGGAACTCAAGGTAATTGAAACCATCGCCGCCGGCAGTGTGGCAAAAAAAACCGTTAAGGCCGGCCAGGCGGCGCGCATCATGACCGGCGCTTTAATCCCGAAGGGAGCGGATGCGGTGGTCAGCCGGGAAGACACCGAAGAACGCGGCGAAACGGTTCTCATCAAAGTTGCGGCAGCCAAAGAACAGGATATTCGCTTTGCCGGGGAAGATGTCCGCCGGGAAGAGCGTGTGATCAGAACGGGCGATGTTTTGCGATCCGCGCATATCGGCATGCTGGCCCAGTTGGGCAGGGCGTTTGTGAGCGTTTATCAAAAACCGCGCGTGGCGATTCTTTCCACCGGCGATGAACTGGTTGATATCGACGCCGATCCGCCGCCCGGTAAAATTATCAATTCCAACAGCTATTCGCTTGCCGCTCAGGTGCTGGAATGCGGCGGCATTCCCGTCATGCTGGGCATCGGCCGCGATCAAAAAGCGGATTTGATGGAAAAATTTCACGTCGCGCGGCGGGCGGACGTAATTCTCTCTTCCGGAGGCGTTTCGGTCGGCGATTATGATTTTGTGAAGGACGTTATGAGTGACATGGGCAATGTCATGCATTTCTGGCGTGTGGCGATGCGTCCAGGCAAACCGCTGGCCTTTGGTTCCATTGACGGCGTGCCGTTGTTCGGTCTGCCGGGCAATCCGGTTTCCGTGATGGTTTCCTTTGAGCAGTTTGTCCGCCCTTACCTGTTGAAAATGCAGGGACATACCTGTATCTTTCGTCAAACATGCAGGGCAGTTAGCGCGCAGGATATTAAAAAGAGCCAGGGGATGAAGAATTTTATCCGCGC
The DNA here is from genome assembly GCA_964491435.1 of uncultured Smithella sp. Classification (GTDB taxonomy): domain Bacteria; phylum Desulfobacterota; class Syntrophia; order Syntrophales; family Smithellaceae; genus UBA8904. The sequence continues at coordinate 101,278 of CAZBGE010000001.1, read as the reverse complement.
CGTGGTGCAAAAGGAAGGAAACCGCGCGATCGCCCGCATTACCGGCAATCAAAGCTCCGGTGTCCTGAAATCCATGGTGATCGCCAACGCTTTTATTGTTCTTGCGGAAAATGTTTCTTCCATAAAAAAGGGAGAAGAAGTGGTTGTGCAGATGCTGGATGAAACACTGACCAGAACGGATGTTCCCTGCTTTGATTAGGCGTTTTGTCCGGCAAATAAATTGTGTTTCTGGAAAGGAATTCTATGCGTAAACTGATGATGGTCTTATTTGTTTTATTTCTATCCCTGCCGGTGTGGGCCGCCCAGCCTCGGACGGATGACGAGAAAACCCTTTATGCCGTGGGTGTTCAAATGGCGCGGAGCCTGACTGTTTTCCATCTTTCCGCCGATGAGTTTGAATTTGTAAAGCAGGGCATGAGCGATGTGGCGGCCGGCAAGACTGTCATTGCCGAGCCGGAAGCCTTCAAGCAAAACATCATTGCCCTGGCCAGAACAAGAGTGCTGGCCGCCGCGCAAAAAGAAAAAGATCTGTCCAAACCTTATCTGGAGAATGCCGCCAGGGAAAAAGACGCTGAAAAAACGGCCTCGGGCCTTATTTACACGCAAATCAAAGCCGGCACCGGAACGCAGCCAAAAGCGTCGGATACCGTGAAAGTGCATTACGCCGGCAAGCTGATCGATGGCAAGGAATTTGACAGTTCCTTAAAGCGCGGCGAGCCCGCGGAATTTCCGCTGGGTCAGGTCATTCCCTGCTGGACGGAAGGCGTGGGCAAGATGAAAGTAGGCGGCAAGGCCAGGCTGGTTTGTCCGTCGGATATTGCTTATGGCGACCAGGGCAGGCCGCCCGTTATTCCCGGCGGCGCAACATTGGTTTTTGAAGTGGAGCTGCTGGACGTGAAGGTTCCCGCCACCCCTGCTCCGGCATTCAAGACACCTGCGCCGGAAAGCAAGGCCTCCGCGACGCCCAAAGCAAGTAAAAAGCAATAGGATGGGGAATCGCTGACTAAGGCAGGTTTTTGCCGTTTCATTGATTCGTGAGAGCTGATTGAATGGAATCTTTGTCTTGCAGCAAAGAGCCATGATTAAATTTAATGGGAAAAGAAAGGATGATTATGCGTAAACTGATTTTTGTTGTTTTTATTGCTCTTGTGGCCATTTGGGGGTGTTCTCAGACATCGACGCCAGCGCCAAAAACGGAAGACCAGAAAGCGTTTTATGCGCTGGGGGTTCAACTCAACAAACAACTTTCCATGCTGGATATGTCCGCCGAAGAGTTGAAGCTTGTTCAAAAGGGCATGTCCGACGCAGCCGCCGGCAAGAAATTGGATGCGGAACCGGAAACCCAACTGCAGAAATTTAGCGAATTGGCCCAAGCCCGCATGAAAAGAGTAACGGAAAAACAAAAAGCGCAAGCCAAATCATTTTTGGAAAAAGCCGCCGCTGAAAAAGGCGCGAAAAAAACCGGTTCCGGCCTCATTTATACGGAAATCAAGGCAGGCGCGGGTGCTCAGCCTAAACCCACGGATATTGTTAAAGTTCACTATGTGGGTAAGCTGATTGACGGCAAAGAATTTGACAGCTCCGTCAAACGCGGTCAACCCGCAGAATTGCCGTTAGGGCAGATCCTGCCCTGCTGGACGGAAGGCGTCGCCATGATGAAAGTGGGCGGCAAGGCGAAGCTGGTTTGTCCGTCGGATATTGCTTATGGTGACAGAGGGCGTCCGCCCATTATTCCCGGCGGCGCAACGCTGATCTTTGAAGTGGAGCTGCTGGATACAAAACCCGGCCAGGCGGCGCCTTCAATGCCCATGCCTCCCGGGGCGCCCGCACCGAAACCGGATACCGGAAAATAGGTTTCCGCAAGCGCGGATTTTCAATGAATCTCATCGCAGGGGCGGGTGCAAACCCGCCCCTTTCTATTCATCCCGCATAACGCAAGTATTAACATAAAGATGGCAAAGTTATTGATGTAATGCATGCCCGGCTGCGCGCGTCCACCGGATTAATCATGAAACGATGAGGAAAATAGCGGCCGGCAGCAGATGACGGCATGGAACAAGAAAAATCAGAACTCGTACTGTTCCAGAAAATTATGCAGCGCTGTTTTCAGCCAAGCAAAAGATTCTTCACTGGTCACAATAAAAAGGTAGCCGCTGATATTTTTTTCGTTAAACTCAAAAACGGTTCTTAAGACAATCGCCAGAGTATCTTTAGCAAAAAGGCTCTCCGAAATAATGCCGCGATGACTCCGTTCCACGACAACACGGGGCGGGGAATAGGTAATGATATCACCCAATAATTCGGCGATTTTCCCGACGCAGGCGCCAATTAAAATATTGCCGACTTCGCGAAAAGTTTCTTTTTCCAATTCATAGACAGGATCCGACTCAAAATGTTCCTCGGAACCGTCAAACAGGGAAAGTATTTTTTTCCCGCTGTCCGCGGGAAATACCAGAAAAGCGCTGCCCTTGAATTTTCCCCAGAAATTCTGCTCAACCAGTGATACTTTATCAAAGTCCTTGATTTCTTCATGAATGTAGGGAGGGAGATCCGCCGAACGTAAAAGCTTGATGTAAGGCACGCTCAGAATCACAAAGATATCAATGAATTCAGCCAGGTCAGACGCAGCGCGGCCAAACGCGATATTCATGATTTCCTGCAGGATATCTGTTTCTTCCACGGTAATCGATACGTCTTGAGTATTGGCGTCCATAGGTTATCCCCGCTCCGCCAGTGTCGTTTCAGCCTCTGCAATCGCGGCCGCGATATTTTCTTTAGTCGGCGGTTTTCTGATAACGGAAAATGCGCCTAAATCATGCGCTCTGGCAATCGCCTTGATTTGAACATCGGCGGTGGCAATGACAACGATCGCCCGCTCATCCAGTTTCATAATTTCCTGCAGGGCTTCAAAACCATTCATCACCGGCATAGTCAAATCCATGAAAATCATATCCGGATTAATTTGTTTAAACAATTCCACGCCAATCTGACCATTGGCCGCGTCATACAGTTCGTAGCCCCTGTCCTTGGGAATGCAACTTTTCATGATCTTAATGGAGACAGGTGAATCATCAACTATTAATATTTTTTTTATCATAACCGTTCCTACGCATCGATATAAACTTTTTCACTGATGTCGCGTGCTTTTCTTTAATCGAAAACAAGTATATTTTCAAGAATAGATATTTTTCACTCAACGACCTCGACCCGGTTACGACCACTGTTTTTTGCCGCATACAAGGCATCGTCGGCTCTTTTCAGCAATATATCCGGGCTGGTTGTGTCCGCATTCATGGCGGACACTCCCAGGCTGATTGTAATACTAATATTTTGTTCCTGATATTTAAAAGAATGATTGGCAACTTTTTTCCGGCATCTTTCCGCAATGCCTTTGGCGGAGGCAAGAGCAGTTTCCGGTAAAAGGCAACAGAATTCCTCGCCGCCATAACGCGCCAGAATGTCTTCCCCACGGATAGAAGCACTGATTAAAGTGGCAATCGACTGAAGGATATAATCGCCGCATTGGTGCCCGTAGGTGTCGTTGACCATCTTAAAATGATCAATATCAAACATGATCAGGCTGAAAGAACGATCGTACCTTTTATGCCGATCAAGTTCTTCCTTGAGGTGTACTTCAAGGCTGCGACGGTTATTGACGCCGGTCAGCGCATCGATCATGTTGAGTTCCATCAGTTTCTTCTCAAAATTGACCGTTTCCGTCACATCATGCACCGCAATAAACAGACAGTCGATTTGCCCTTCTTTGTTGCGCAGGGGACCCATTGTGCAGCTTTGCTGCATAAATTCAAAATCGCCGTCAAAGGAACTGATCGGCTTCAGCGGAAATAAATAGCGGTGAAGTTTTTGAGAAAAAAAACAGAAATTGCCAAACGCTAAAACAGCCTTACAACTATTTAAGAATCGGGGGCGTTTCAAGTTGGGAAATATATCACAAACCGCAGAGCCGATGATTTTTTCCGGCTCAATGGCGCTGTGTAATTGCATCCAGCGGTTCCAGTATTGCACTCGCAAATCCCGATCCAGAATCACCAGACCAATATCCACCATATCCAGAACTTGCGAAAAGACAATGGAATCGATATTTTGCATACTCATGTCCGCTGTAGATGGCTTCATTCGTTCAAGATTTGCCTGCTCCAGGCCACATTGTTTTGTTTCAATTACATGAATTAATGACGCATTTCAAGTCAATTTTACCATTTTCCATCCGGGCAACATCTGACCGGTCAAAGCCGTCCTTATACCGCGCCGCATGTTCAGCGTTTCCAGGCGCGATTATTTAGGGGACATCCGCAAGGCGCCGTCCAGGCGAATGCAACATCCGTTAAGCATCGGATTATCAATCACATGCAGAACCATCCGGGCAAATTCCTCAGGTTTGCCGAGGCGCTTCGGGAAAGGGACGCCCTGGGCCATGCTTTCCTTCACTGCCGGGGGCATGCCGGCCATAAGCGGCGTTTCAAACAGTCCCGGCGCAATCGTGACGACCCGGATGCCGTAATCAGCGCATTCCCGCGCGATGGGCAGCGTCATGCCAACAATACCGCCCTTGGACGCCGCGTAAGACGCCTGACCGATTTGTCCGTCAAATGCGGCAATGGATGCGGTATTGACAATTACGCCTTTCTCGCCTTCCTCGCCGGGAGCGTTGTTGACCATTTGCCGGACAGCCAAGCGAATCACATTCATCGTTCCCACAAGATTGATTTGAATGACTTTGTTGAATGACGCCAGCGGCAGCGGACCTTTCCTGCCCAACACTTTACCTGCATCCGGCACACCGGCACAGTTAACCGCCACATTGAGTTTGCCGAAGCGCTGAACCGCTTTGTCAATCGCCAGGTGAATAGCCTCCTCGCTGGTGACATCGCTATGGACAAAAAGAACATCGCCTCCGGCCTGCTCCGCCAGCCTCTCGCCTTTTGCCGCATCCACATCAACAATGACAACTTTTGCGCCATTACCGGCCAATTGCAGCACTGTTGCTTCACCCAACCCTGATGCTCCACCAGTAACCAGGGCGACAACTTCCGTTTTATTCATGACCCCTCCCTTTGAACACCTGACAAATTAACGCCGCCGCGCATCATCAAGCCGGACGTAAGATCAACGGCGGACTGGCGCAATGTTGCTACACAATCTCCCGCCCGATAATCATGTTCTGCACCTCCCGGACTCCTTCATAAATATCGATAATATGAGCGTCACGCGCCAGCTTCGATATTTCATAATCCGCGGTAAAACCATAGCCGCCATGCAGATGGAGACCTTCAGTTGCACAAAAGACGGCCGCTTCCGCGCAGGTGTTTTTCGCGAGCGACGCGTAAATGCCGGCATCCTTGGCATTTTCCTGAATTTTGCAACAGGCTTTCATGAGCGACAACTCGGCCAGCTCGACTTTTTTCCACATCGTGATCAGCATATCCTGTGCCACCGGCAGATCGCAAATGCGCTGTCCGAATTGCCTGCGCTCGCGCGTATAGGCCAGTGTAATATCCAGCGCCCGTTTGGCCAGTCCCAGACCAATGGCGGCAACCATCGGACGCGCGTAATCGAGCACATCCATAATGTATTTGAAACCAAAACGCCTGTCCCCGATGATTTGATCGGGCTGAATGATCACATCCTCAAAAGTGACGCTGGCCGTGTTGGAGAGCCGTTGACCAAGCTTATCCTCCGGTTTGCCGATAGTTATTTTGCCGCCCGCGGGCGGATCGATCTGCCTTGTGGAACTTCCTATATCAGGCAGATCGTCGGATGTTACAGGCGTCACCGGAATAACCACGCAAGCCATGAAATTACCGGTTGGTTTGCCGACTTTGCATAAAACGGTAAACTGCGACGCATAAGACGCATTGGTGATAAAACACTTGGAACCATTCAAAATATAAGAACCGTCATCGCGTTTCGCCATAAAACTGCTCATCATGGAGTTATCAGAACCGGCATTCGGCTCGGTCAAACAGAAAGACGCCAAAAGCGGCTTTTCGGCAAAGGGACACAGAAACCGTTTTTTCTGCTCATCGGTTCCATGCTTGCTGATCACAACATTGGCCAGATCGTTGCACATGGCCGAGGTGGCGATGCCCGTGTCGCCATACGATATTTCTTTAATGATCAGCGCCGAGGAAAAGACATCAACGTCGAACCCCTTAATCGATTCCGGAATGCATAAATTCATCATGCCCGTTTCCCAGGCTTTACGGATGACCGGCCACGGAAAGCGATGCTCCTTTTCCATCTCCAGGATATGCGGCGCAATATCGTTTTTGACGAATTTGCGCACGGTTTCCAGATATAAAAGCTGATTTTGGCTGAAATTTAAATCCATGAATCATCCCCCTCTTTATCCCGGTTGTCCAGCCGCCGTGAATTTTTTCTCCGCCGCTGAAAGACCGGTGATCGACTCGCAGGCCACGCCGATGGTTTTAAAAAATTCCCGGAGAGGACGCCCCGGACCGATTTCGTAAATTTGGCCGGAACGATCGGCCAAAACCTGCATGTTATTGCGCCAGAGCACTGCGTTGGAAAGCTGGCGGACAAGATTGTGGATTACTGCGTCGACGGAATCCGCGTGAAAGGTTCCTGAATAGTTGGACGTCACGCAGGGAGCGTTCCGGGCGTTAAATGATTTGCCGAAATTTTTGAGAGTTTCCGCAAAAGGTTCTTCAATCTTTTTCATAAAACGGCTATGGAAAGGCGCGCTGACGTTGAGCTGTACAAACCGGCAGGCTTTGGGCGCCGGAAAAAGAGACTGACACAGTTTCTCCGCCTCCGGCATGGCGGATGCCTCTCCGCTGATGACAACTTGATTGGCGGAGTTAATGTTGGCGACATCAACCGGCAAATCTTTCAAGACGGTTTTCAAAACCCCGGCATCGATGCCTTCGGATATGACGGCCGCCATGAAACCGACACCCACCGGAACAGCTCCCTGCATCAGCTGGCCGCGTGTCCGGACAATTTGCACCGTTTCGGCAAACGGCATGACACCTGCGGCAACCAGCGCCGTGAACTCGCCCAGGGAATGGCCGCCGAAATAATCGGCTTGAAACCCGTATCTTTCGGAAAGTCCACGGAGCATGGCCACTTCGGTGGTGACAATGCAGGGCTGAGTGTATTCAGTCAAATTCAACCGTTCGTCCTCTTCAAAACAAATCGCTGTAATATCCAGCCCCAGCGCATCGGACGCTTCTTCGTAAACTTGACGGCAAACTGGTATTTGATCGTAAAAATCTTTCCCCATTTTTTGTCTTTGGGCTCCCTGCCCCGGGAAAACAACCACCGTACCCTTCATTTCACTCATTTGTTGACCTCTTCAAAAACTAAAAAATTAAATCGGGATTGACATTATCCGGCTTCATGGTAGAAAGCTTCTAAAACGAAGGTCAGACTAAGTCAAGTTTAAATTATTGGTGAAATTAAAAGACATTTTATAAAACGGTTATGATGGCGCTGGATAGAAAATTTTACAATCGGGACACCCTGAAAGTTGCGCGTGATCTTCTGGGGAAAAAACTTGTCCGGAACATTTACGGAACGGAGTTGTCCGGAATCATCGCCGAAACGGAGGCCTATTGCGGCCCAAAAGACAGCGCCTGTCACGCGCATCGGGGGAAAACCCTTCGCAATGCCGTCATGTTTGGGCCGCCGGGCTGCGCCTACGTGTATTTTACCTACGGTATGCACTACTTGCTGAACCTGGTGACCGAGGAAGAAGGCAACCCCTGTGCTGTGCTGGTGCGATCCATTCTGCCGCTGACGGGCCTTGCCGAAATGCAGGCGCGCCGGAAACGCCGTGGAAAAGATCTGACGAATGGTCCGGCGAAATTATGCCAGGCCTTGGCGATTGACAAATCATTCAATGGCTGGAACCTGACCCAAGGCCATCAATTGTGGGTAGAGCCATATCAAGATGTTTCCGCGGAGAGGATTTCCGCCACGCCAAGAGTTGGCATTGATTATGCCTGTCCTGATGACCGTGAGGCGCTTTGGCGTTTCGTGCTCAACCCCTCCTAACAATCATCCGGTTGCATCCGCTTTTCCTGCTCCTCGTAAAGTTCCAGAAGCAGTTTCCAACTGGCAAGGAAGAATGAGGCGACCACCGGCCCCAGGACAAATCCTGAAAATCCAAAAACGGCGATACCTCCCAGAGTGGACAGAAAAATCAGCAAAGGATGCATCTGGATATCCTGTCCCATCAGAACCGGACGCAGCAGATTGTCCACGGAACTGATCACAATCGAGCCAAAAATCAGAATGGTGACGCCCTGCCAGACATGCCCCGTCAGCAGCATGATGACGCCAGCCGGCGCCCAGATAATCGCACTGCCCAAGGCCGGCACGATGGAAAGACCGATCATCAGCACACCCCAGACCAGGGAACTTTCAATGCCGGTAATATAAAAAACCAGGCCGCCCAGCAGTCCCTGAATACCGCCGATGACAAACGTGAATTTCAATGTAGCCTTGGACGTCGTCACAAATTCATTGATGAATGTGTGGATGTGACGTTCGTCAACCGGCATGTAGTGAGAAATGGTATTGAGCAAGTCTTCTCCGTCGCGCAAAAAATAAAACAGGCAGTAAAGCATGACGGCGAACTGAACCAGAAAAATTACCGTGTTTCCAGTAAAGGTGGACAGATTCGAAACAAGAAAATTAGCAACCGCTTTGAATAGTTCAACGGATTTATCCGTGATAAATTGCTGATCAATATTGAAACGCGCCAACATCGGGCGCTCGCCCAGAGAGTTGAACAAGCCGGTAAGGGAATGCATCCAGGAACTGCCGTTGGAATGAATCGAATTGTATATTTCAAGAGATTGACCGAACAGCAAAGCAAGAATCAGTCCGACGGGTAAAATCATCGTCACCAAAACAGCCCCCAGCGTGAGGCCCGCGCAAATATTGCGGTTGATGATTTTCCGACAAAGCCGGCGATGGAGCGGCGCAAAGATCGCCGCCAGCAAAACCGCCCAAAAGATAGCAAAGAAAAACGGTCTCAGGATATGACCAAGCAAAAGTGTAATCAACCCCAAAAGAAGAAAGAAAATCAAAACGGGAAAACCTGAAAACAGTTTATGAAACATTGCTGGTCTCCTTTACGTAACCATTCATTAAAAAAGCTTATGAGACTTATTTCTTCTACGGTAAAAACGCAACCGCAATTGCTGCCTGAAGAGCATGGATTTGACATGAATCACCCGGTAGCTGTATCGAATATTTTTCCCCAGACGGCCCGGATAGGCCTCTGCGTGAGCATTCAGTTTGAAACCGCCCGAGGCTACCTTGCGTAACAGGTTAATTTCCTTGCCAATAACATTGGCTCTGCCGTCTTTCACAGCATCCAGCATCGCAGGGCCCGTTTTTTCGCAGTCCGCGTAAGTTACGACCCTGCCCATGTGGTACAGGGAGTGGCCGTCGCTGCCGCCGGTAATCGCCTTTTTTAACTGAAAGCCCAAAAGCGCGCACCGTAAATTCCAGCGATGAACGTTTTCTGCATTAATGACCTCCACACCGTCCACGGCTTCCAGAAGACGCTCCCGGCGGGATTCATCAAAATTAAGATTGCAGATACCAGTGTAGGCTACGCAGTAAGGATGCGGGAAAATCGTCACGGATGGAAAAAGCTTTGCGCAATGGATAATTTCTTCCATGCTCAGCTTTGTGGAACTCATTACGTCACGTCCCAGAAAAGGTTTGATGTATTTGAAATAAAACTTTTTCAAATCATGCAATTGATAAAAATAAACCAGGATATGCGACCCTTCGCGGGATGTAATTTCAATTCCCGGAATGCTGGATACTTCGCGGCGCTGCTCCATTTCCAAGGCGCCCCGGATGTCATTATGGTCGGTAATGGCGATGCCGACGCCCAGAGCGCTCGCCCGTGCGGCAATCGCCCGGATGGTATTGCAGCCGTCCGTAAAGCGGGTATGAAAATGCATATCAAAGACCGCATGGTCTTTGCGCAAAAGCGCCAGATCGGGTTTTTCAAAAATGATACTGCCGGCGTCCTTGCCTGTCATGCTTGCGCCCCGCTCATCTTCCATTCCATACCGGTTCGTGCAAGACACGGTACTGTGTATATTTATCATAAATCGCACGGGGGACACAGACATTTATTTGCCTGACAAACCATGCCTGTGATATGTTCGCATTGATAAAGGAGGCCGGCTTGAAAAACGATTTGACCCTATTTTTAAAAGCCCTGAATTTTTCAGCGGTGAAGCACCGCCATCAACGAAGGAAAGACTCTGCCGCTTCTCCCTATATTAACCACCCGATTGAAGTCGCTAATATTTTGTGGACGATTGGAGAAGTTTACGATGAGACCTCCATTATTGCCGCCATCCTTCATGACACAATTGAAGACACGGATACAACCCCGGAAGAAATCCGCTTACAGTTCGGCGATGAAGTTCTGGGACTAGTGCTGGAGGTCAGCGACGATAAAAATCTTTCCAAGCAGGAAAGAAAACAAAACCAGATCCTCCACTCGTCCAGCCTGTCGCAGCGCGCCAAACAGATTAAACTGGCGGACAAAATCTGCAACGTCCATGACATTGCTTTTGCCCCGCCAAATAACTGGCAATTGCAAAGAAGGATTGACTATTTGCAATGGGCGCAGGCGGTAATTGAAGGTCTGCGGGGCGTCAATGAACAACTGGAAACATTCTTTGACGGCACACTGGCCAAAGCTCAAAAAAAGCTCGCTGAAGAGCAAGGCTGAAAAATACGTTATTTAACCGTCAATCCCTCAACCCTGTAGTTAAACTCATAGTTCAGCGCGCCGCTCCATTCTTGATCGAAAATGCCCTTATAGCGGGTGCCGTAAACAGGTCCGACAGGCTTGCCGTACGTGTAAAACCAGTTGATAATCGGCTGACCGGAAAATCCCAGAGCAATCCAGTAAGCGCCGGGCTTCAAAACCGGTTCCTCATGATTCTTGAATTTGAAGGTTTCCCAACGGTATCCCGGGCGAGTGGAAATGCTTTCAATACTGATCATTTGCGTTGTGCCCAACGGTTCACCGGGCTGGCCGTCGGCATCTTTGAAAATATCCACCCAAAGCTCGCCATCGCCGCCGAAATTATGCAGAGCCAGAGCAACTTTCTGAAGCTTTACCGGCATGGACAGCTCCACAACCTGAGCGTATTGTGTGGCTTTGGTCGTTACATACTCCGATGTTTCCACAAGGAAATTGCGGGACATTTCAAATGTTCCCTTTCCCTTGTCTTTGGTTTCGCGGGGAAAGGCAAAATCAATATTTTCCGGAAATTCCAGATTACCGTAAACAAACGGCTTGTTGTAGTGCAATGGCTTCGGCGGTTTTGTCGGTTCAGGCTTCGGCGCAGGCGGCGCAGGCGGAGGCGGAGCCGGAACAGGAGGAGCAGGCTCCGGCGTCGGCAACGGCAAAGGAGCAGGCGGCTTGGGAAGAGGCGGTTTGGGAGCGGGTACGGGTTCGGGTTCGGGAGAAGGCTGTTCAACAGCCACCTGAGCCAGAACATTGGGTCCCAAAAGCAGATTCTTCGGACCAAAGCTCTGGCGTTGCGCCGACACCTTTGTGGCGTCGGAAAGGAATTTGGCATCAATCGTTTCCTGCAGAGTCGGTTTAGTGCGCGCTCCGGGAGACTGTGCCCAGCGGACAAGACCGTCATTCTTCGTTTCGTTATTGTCAACGCCCACTTCAATACGCACAAACCGGTTGGAAATAAAAAACTGCATATTCTGGGGATCATAGGGAACCCAACCCAAATCAGGAAACCACACCTCTACCCAGGAATGTCTCCCCTGACCCATTTTAAAGGTCAGAGTCCCTTTCACCCAAGTCACATCAAACGGCTTATTCATTGTGACACCGTTGACAATCCGCACCGGCACCCCCACGCTGCGCAAGAGCGCCGCCGTCAGATGGGAATAGTTTTGACAGTTGCCCTTGCCTGTCCGGAGAGCGTAAAGGGCGTCGTACTGCGCCGGAGGATTGACATACCGGACATGGTCCACAACATAGCTCACAACCTTCTGAACGGCATCAAACTGTGTTTTCGCGCTGCCGGTGAGTTTAAGCGCCAACTCCCGGATCGACGGGTCATCGGTTTGCACCTGTTCGGACGTCTGCAGATAGACTTTCAAATTCGGAGGAATCACTGCCACGGGAAATGGCGCTTTGGATTCAATAGCTTCCAGACCGGTGTTGGTTTGAGCGTCAAAAGCAACAACTGCATCAATAGTTGATGGTACATTTGTCCAGGTCGCCAGAATGGTTGTATTGCCGCGCTCATCCGTTGTCGTAGTTTTTTTCTGGGGCTCGGGCGTAAAAGAAATTTTAAAATTAGTAATCTTTTGCTTGTAAGTGGGAGAATCAAAACTTTCGGGCGCGACAAAGCTCAGCAGCAATTTCTTCATCGAATCGCCTGTCTTGATTTGATGCTGCAATTCATAATGAATGGTGGAATCCATATCGCCTTTGACCGTAAAATTCTCGGCCAGCGCCGGCGCCGGCAGGAATAACAGCATGAAAATTAATAAAGCTTTAAGACTTTTCATCACGGCAAATCTCCCTTGTCGAATATTTTCATGGTAAAATAATAAACGAGATAAGCACAGAAAGTCAACCGAAACAATTTTTACCTTTAATCAGTAAATACAAAGCCTTAACGTGTCCAGATAAAATTATAATTGACAACGGAGCAATTATGGATAAGTTACGCAAAAGATTGATGCCGAAAAGACATCATCAAAAGGAGGATAGTAAATGCTGACAGTTACAGATAAGGCCTCAGAGGTCATTAAGGACTTTCTGAAGGATAAAAGCGTTGATGCGGCCATTCGTATTACCATGTCCATCGGCTGATCCGGGCCCGCTTTGGGCATGGCTCTGGATGAGCCCAGGGATGAAGACGAAGTCATTGAGGAAAAAGGAACAAAATTTGTAATTGAAAAAGATATCTTCAATCAGGCTCAGCCGATCAATATTGATTTTATCTCAACCCCACAGGGAGCGGGCTTTAAGCTGACCTCCAGTCTTTCCGCGGATGAAAGCGGTTGCGGGTCTTGCAGTTGCCATTAAAATCCAAGGGGGGAGATTCATCTCCCCCCACTTTTGATTCCATGATGCAAAACAACATTGAAGAAAAAATTGATCTTGCCGACGCCCTGTTGAAGCAGGAAAAATACGATGAAGCTATTGAACTACTCGATAATATTCATAAACTTCATCCTCATGAAGAATCTGTGCTGCTTCGCCTGGCTTGGGCGTTCTGGGATAGCGGATATAAAGAACGTTCCATTGAATATTGGGAAGTCCTGCTGGATCGTGAACTTACACGCAAAGTATTTACCGGTTTTGCTTACGATGAATTGGTAAGGATTTATAAGCAGGAAGGTCAAATTGAAAAACTGGTCGCTCTTTGTGAAAAAGCCACTCAGGTTCAGGCAGAGGATGTTGGATTGCTGGAAGAACTGGGAAAGGCTTATCTTCTATCCGGTCAAAGAGATAAAGCGTGCGCCGCATTTAAAAAACTGACCTCTTTGGAAAATGATAACCCGGCATTTTACTGCCGGTTGGGTGAAGCACTGATGGCTGCGGGAGAAACCGATGCAGGCGAGGAAGCCTTTCGGCAGGCCGGTCAAATCGATCCCGATGAAGCGGACCGCTACCTTTTTCAAGCCGCCGGTTTGCATATGAGAGAAGGACGCTTCGATACGGCCAAAAAACTTGTCGACAGATGCCTGGAAATTTCCCCGTCCAACAGTCTGTATTATTGTTCACTGGGCGACATTCTGATTGCCCTGAAACAACTGAACAACGCTTTTACCGCTTACGAAACGGCGTGTCTTCACGATCGCCTTCATGCGGCGGCTTACTTTAACCGCATGGGTAATTCGTTGATGAAAGCCGATTTTTTTGACAGCGCGATCAAAGCTTTTGAAACCGCCCTTTTTCTTGACGCATCCACACCCTGCCGTCATAATCTGGCGAAGGCATACAAAGCAGCCGGACGCTCCGAAAAGATGTTATAGAAGGCCGGAAACAGTTTTGACCGCTTCTGGTGGATCTTCTGATTTTACTTGTGAAGTTTTTCTTTAAAGGCCCGGTAGAAATCTTCGTGTTCCGCAACGGCCTGACGTAATATTTTTTCTACCCCGCCGATGTCCTGTTTGTTAATAATCAGATTCACGCTTTGATGAAAAGCCTCCATATTATCCATCGTGGAAAACCTGGCGCTGGTCAGCACGACAAAACTCTTTCTGCGAGTCGTCATATTCATGTTCTCCAGGTAAATCAGAACATTATTGGCGGCAGACACATTCGCGTCAAAATCCTCGGCGATAAAAATAACATTAAAGACATGAAAACGCATTTGCTTCAAAGCTTCCCTGAAGGACGAAGGCTGCGATGTTAAAAATCCCATTTTCTTTAACGCTCCGGTTATCTGCTCCCGTATTACCGGGTCCTGTTCGCAAACCATGGCTGTTTCACCTTCGGGATTTATGTAACCGAAAGGACGCCCTTCGACTTCAGCCCCTGCCCTTCCAGAAGCCGTTGCACCTTCAACTGACATATTCATCTCCTTCGCGCTGAGTGATTAGAAAAATCATACTTTATCTTTTTTTCCACGTCGGGGCGCTGGGTTGAGGCTTGCCGTACCCTGAATCGACTTCCAGTTTTCCCAGATCTGTTGTTTTCTCGCCGCGGGAACTCTTGATATAGTCAATACCCCGGATGACAATCGATTTATTGGATGCATAAGCCTTGGCCGTATTTTCGGAAATCAATCCCTGCTGATAAAGATCAACCATGCAGTCATCAAAAGTGATCATGCCGAAAGCCTTGCCCTGCTGGATGATATCATAGTACGTTTTTCCCTCGGACTCCCCATGCAGGATAACATCTTTAATCCGCAAACTGGTTGACATGGCCTCAAAAGCTGCTACGCGTCCGCCGCCTTCTTTAGGCAATAAACGCTGGCAAATAATCCAGCGGAGAGTATCGGCCAGACGGATTCTTATTTGTTTTTCTTCTTCCGTGGGGAACATACCCAAAATACGATTGACAGTGGAACCGGCGTCCACTGTGTGCAGTGTGCTCAAGACAAGGTGACCGGTTTCCGCCGCAGCCAGCGCAATTTCCACCGATTCACGGTCGCGCATTTCACCGACCAGAATGACTTTGGGCGCCTGCCGCAATGCGGCGCGCAAGCCACTGGAAAAATTATCAAAATCTTTCCCCAACTCCCGCTGGTTAATGGTGGCCTTTTTCTGCTGGTGCGTAAATTCCACCGGATCTTCCAGGGTGATGATGTGGATGGACTTTTGTTCGTTGATTTCATTTATGACGGCGGCAAGCGATGTCGATTTACCGCTGCCGGTCGCTCCGGTTACCAGAACAATGCCGTTCTTTTCCTGGGCGACCTTGTAATAGGCCTCCGGCAATTTCAAGTCCGCGCACGATGGAATCGTGGTTTCCAGCTTTCTTAAAATAATGGAGTAGTGGCCGCGCTGGGAAAAAACATTCACACGAAAACGGGCGATTCCCGTTAATTCGTAGGACAAGTCGCAGGAACCTGTATTGACCAGATCGTCCAGCAGCCGGTGATCCTGATTGATCAGATTTAAAGCAAAAATCTCCGTCTGAAACGGCGTCAATTTACTAAACGGCGGCTCCATATCAACTTGCGTTAATTGACCTGAAGACTCCACCTGAAAGGGCTTGTTGACCGTCAGATTCAGGTCGGAAATATTGGAGTGAGAGGCCAGCATTTTTTCCAGAATTTGTTCAATTTCCGCTTTTCTCATATAAGCTCCTCATTTATTGACTTAAGCTTCGGTAAAATCAGTGGGTGGACTTTTCAAAAGCGGGCGGAACTTGGCTTTATCATTGGCCTTGTTGTATGCTTCTTCACCGCTGATCCAGCCTTTGTTGTACAGATCCATAATGCCGTCGTCCAGAAGCTGCATGCCGTATTTTTTCCCGGTCTGCATCATGGAGGGAATCTGGAAAGTTTTGGACTCGCGGATCAGGTTGCGCACCGCCGAAGTGGCAATCAGAATTTCCAACGCCGCGCACCGGCCTTTGACGTCGATTCTTTTAAACAAAACCTGGGCGATAACCGCCCGCAAACCGTCGGCAAGAGTTGAACGAATCTGCATCTGCTGATCCGCCGGGAACACTTCAATCACCCTGTCCACCGTTTTGGCGGCGCTGGTTGTATGCAATGTGCCGAAAACAAGATGTCCTGTGGATGCGGCTTCGACTGCCAGAGAAATAGTTTCCAGGTCTCGCAATTCTCCAACCAGGATAATATCAGGATCTTCACGCAGAGCGCCGCGCAGCGCCGAGCTGAAAGTTTTCGTATGAATTCCCACTTCACGATGATTGACGATACAACTCTGGCTTGTGTGCACAAATTCGATAGGATCTTCGACGGTAATAATATGATCCTTACGGGTCCGGTTCGCCTCATCAATAATCGCCGCCAGCGTGGTCGATTTACCACTTCCAGTAGGACCAGTAACCAAAATCAGCCCGCGTGGAAGAGAGGCGAGTTTAGGAATGACAGGCGGAAGACCTAACTGCTGGCAGGTTAAAATTTTACTTGGAATTTCACGAAATACCGCCGCAATGCCATACTTCTGCTGGAAAAAATTCGCCCGATATCGGGCCAGTCCTGGAATTTCATAGGCAAAATCGATATCGCCAGTTTCTTCAAACTGCTTTATTTTGTGCTCAGGCGTTATTTCATACAGAAGTGGCTTTAAGGTTTCATTTGTAAGAACATCATATTTTATTCGTTCCATATCGCCGCGGATTCTGATTGCCGGCTGTTGACCGGTAACTAGATGCAAATCGGACGCGCCTTGTTCATGCATGAGCTGGAAAAAAGCATCGATTTTCGCCATGAATATCTCCTTTATGCTTTGTTTTTATGTAAAAATACGGTCGTTTTTTACCGATTGTACCATCGAATATTCCCTGAACTGTATAACTTGTCAAATCTGATGATCTTCAATATGGACGCGATTATATGGAAAACAGGTCCGTTTTGTCAAGGCAAGATTGTGTCCCGAATCGCGCCTTAAATAAAATGTTGTCGAAGCAGGCGTTGCAAAACCCGAAGAAAGTTTTTTTCGATTAATCATTTCTTCTTTTCCAACTAATTCTTGACACCATGATAAACAATATAATATACGACTGTGCAAATTTTCTGAAGGTTGGGGATGTAGCTCAGCTGGGAGAGCGCGGCGTTCGCAACGCCGAGGCCAGGAGTTCGATCCTCCTCATCTCCACCAAGCCCTTATCCAATACAGTCCAAAGAAGTCCAGAAACCCCTTAGAAATAAGGGGTTTCTTATTGTCATTAGTCCAAATACTTACAAAATCCTGATGTTTTTGGTTTATAATTACCCCATAAATAGACCCAAAAATTTTGCGTAGACCCAAAATATAGACCCAAAGGGGGTTAATCATGCCAAAACGAATACTTCCATTAACAGACATGAAAGTATCAAAAGCAAAACCACAGGATAAACCAGTAATGCTTTTTGATGGTGGCGATTTATATCTTTTGGTTACACCTTCCGGCGGTAAATTGTGGCGGTTTAAATATCGGTATGACGGCAAATCAAAAACTATTGCATTCGGAACCTACCCTGAAATTTCTCTTTTAGATGCACGTAAACGGCGCGACGATGCACGAAAGCTTCTTGCTAATGGTGTTGCAGTTCGCAAAGCACAGAAACAGGCCAAAATTGAAGATACGGAAACCTTTGAAGTTATAGCACGAGAATGGCACGAAAAGTTTAAGTCAAAATGGACAGAAGGGCATGCTCAAAAATATATCCGGCGGTTGGAACTTGATCTTTTTCCGTGGCTTGGCGCACGGCCAATAAAAGATATTACCGCACCGGAATTATTGGCGGCATTGCGGCGCACGGAGTCACGGGGGGCGATAGACGCGGCGCACAGGTTGAGAGGTCTTTGCAATATGATTTTCCGGTATGCCGTCTCAACCGGACGCGCTCAACACAATCTGGCGCAAGACCTGATAGGTTCATTGTCACCGGTAAAAAAGAGGCATTTAGCGGCGATTACAGAGCCAAAGGAAGTGGCAAAGCTTTTACAGGCTATTGATAATTATCATGGTTCGTTCATTGTCAGATGTGCCCTTAGGCTTTCGCCTCTTGTATTCACCAGACCGGGCGAACTCCGACACATGGAATGGTCAGAACTCGATTTTGAAAAAGCTGAATGGCATATCCCCGCGCACAAGATGAAACTCCGGCAGCCGCATATTGTCCTGCTGTCAAAACAGTCGATTGAGATTCTCAACGAAATCAAACCTCTAACAGGCAACGGGGTCTATGTGTTTCCCGGAAGAACATCTAGCAGGCCGATGAGTAATAACGCAATTTTGGCGGCGCTTCGGAACATGGGCTACACGGCGGAACAAATGACGCCACATGGTTTCCGAGCAATGGCGCGAACCATATTAGATGAAATTTTACATGTCCGTGTTGATCTTATCGAGGCACAATTGGCGCACCGTGTCCTTGACGTTCTTGGCAGGGCATATAACAGAACACAGCACCTTGCCGAACGAAAAAATATGATGCAGACATGGGCGGATTATCTGGACGGACTGAAGGAGGGTGCCGTAGTGATCCCGTTTAAGACTGCAAAAGGATAGTCAGGACCGGTTACACAATTTATTTCTAATGCGGAGCAAGCCACCTCTCGAAATCTCGGCAAAAATTCTGCCATTATCTTAATTATCATTTGCAAAATGGCCTTATTTATGGTCTTATTTGCAAAAATTATTCAAGGCTGTGATATGCCACGAAAAGCAAAAACTGCAACTTCAAGCGATCTTCCATCCTGGGTTGATTCACGCCAGGAGCAAGGCCTCTATTTCTTTACCCGTGGGGAAGCAATCTCAACCCTTCAATTCACTGAGGAAGCTTTTAAAAAAGCCGCTGCAAGACTGGCGAAAAAGAACAGAATCCTACGCATCCGCAGCGGCTTTTTTGTTATTATCCCCTTAGAATACCGTACCACCGGAGTATTACCTGCGGAGTGGTTTGTCGCTGATCTGATGGCCTACCTGGAGCAACCCTATTACGTGGGACTGCTCAGCGCCGCATCTCTTCATGGTGCGGCACACCAGCAGCCACAACAATTTCAGATTGTCACAACCACGCCTCAGCGTGAAGTGCGCAAGAAGAGCCTGGCCATTCGCTTTTTTTTCAAGACGAACTTCAACGCAACACCGGTTACTCAGATCAAAGTTCAAACGGGGCATATTTCCATTTCTTCACCGGAGGCCACGGCCATTGATCTCATCCGTTATGCAAGATCCATCGGTGGACTGGATCGCGCAATGACGGTAATACAAGAACTTGCGGAGTCTATGAATACCGTCAAACTGATCGCCGCGCTAAAGGCGGAGGGGAATCTGGTTTGTGCACAACGGCTTGGCTGGTTGATGGAAAAAGCCGGCTACGGTGCCCTGGTTGTGGAACTGGCCAAATTAATTGCCAGACATAATCCACCCTTTACAAGACTGGACCCATCTTTGCCTGCCCGAGATGCTGAAAAAAATATCAGATGGCGGATTTGGATCAATAAGCACGTGGAGGGTGTCCTGTGATTCCGAAGGCGGATATTGTCGCTTGGTGTCGGTTTGCACCCTGGGTTAACGATGCCCAGGTTGAACTATGAAAAGTATTTGCAGGAAAAAATGATCCATCGTGGATTCTTGACGGGTTTGAATCCCCTGCTGCCCGCTAACGCAGTATATAATGTACAGGAAGCGTACGATTTTATACGATTAATAATTATTGATCCATTGGACCGGCGCTTGTAATGCCAATGAGCACGTAAAATAAATTATTGCCGGAGGTCAAAAACTTTAATGTCCCAACTCGAACATATCGAAGCGATTGAAAAACGGCTTTGGACGGCAGCCGATACCCTGCGGGCCAATTCCAATTATGCCGGCAACGAATACTTTCTGCCGGTTATGGGTCTTGTTTTCCTGCGTCACGCCTACAGCCGCTATCTCACCGTTAAAGACAATATCCAGGCAAACCTGCCCACACGCGGCGGCAAGACCAGACCGCTGACCAAGGAAGACTTTTCGCAAAAAAGCGCCATCTTCCTTCAGCCCAAGGCTCAGTTTGATTTTCTGGTAACGCTTACCGACAGCGACGACCGGGCCAAGGCCATTATCGAGGCGATGGAAGCCATCGAAGCAGACTACGAGAACCTGCGCGGCGTTCTGCCCAAGGCTGAATATCAGGAACTTGACAACGACGTCCTTGGTCAGCTTTTGCGCACCCTCAATCCCGAAGAACTTAAGCGTGTTTCGGGCGATGTGTTCGGACGCATCTACGAATATTTCCTTACCCAGTTTGCCGACCAGAAGGCCCACGACGGCGGCGAATTCTTCACGCCCGTTTCGCTGGTCTCGCTCATCGCCAACGTGCTGGAACCGCAAAACGGCATCGTGCTTGATCCGGCCTGCGGTTCCGGCGGCATGTTTGTTCAGAGCGCCCGTTTTGTCGAACGCCGTCATGAAAATCCGGTAGACAGACTTACCTTCTTCGGTCTGGAAAAAAACGCTACCACCATTCGCCTGGCCAAGATGAATCTGGCCGTGCACGGTCTGGAGGGCAACATCCAGAAGGCCATTACCTATTATGAAGACCCGCATGAACTGCTGGATAAGGCCGACTTCGTTATGGCCAATCCACCGTTTAATGTCGATGAAATAGACGCCGACAAGATCAAGAGCGACCCGCGCCTGCCTTTCGGTCTGCCGGGGGTCAACAAGAAGGACAAGGTCCAAAACGGCAACTATGTCTGGATCAGTTATTTTTACAGCTATCTCAATGACCATGGCCGGGCGGGGTTTGTCATGTCTTCGCAGGCGTCCAGCGCCGGGCGTGACGAAGCCAAAGTCCGCCGGAAACTCATCGAAAGCGGCGATGTGGATGTCATGATTGCTATCCGTTCCAACTTTTTCTACACCCGCACCGTTCCCTGCGAATTGTGGTTTTTAAACCGCGCCAAACCACAAGCGCACAAAGACAAGGTGCTGATGATCGACGCTCGCAACGTTTATCGCAAGGTCACCCGCAAGATTTATGACTTTTCCCCGGAGCAGGAGCAAAATCTTCTGGCCATCGTTTGGCTTTACCGGGGCTGTACCGAAAAATTCCTGGAACTGGTTGCCGGATACTGCCGAAAGACACTTTCCGAGTCAGAGGTCTGCTTTTCCGGCAAGGATGACACAGGCGAAGTCATTGAGCCCCTACCGTCTTTTCTCAAAGCGAGTAATGCGCTGCGCGAAGTCCTTCAGCCTTTTCTGAAGACGCTTGCCAAAGACGGCCCTCACGCCGAAACGCTCAAGGAACTAGACGAGGCCACATCCGCTTTCAAAACGGATGTCGAAGCTTTCCGGGAAATGCTTTCCGAACAGCAGGGGCTCTGGAAAAAGCAAAAGACTACCAACGGCGAACTCAAAAAAGCGGTGGAACGTCTGGCACCTCTGGCGGAGGCCAGCCGCGACCTCATCAAGCAGGCCGACCTGCTTTTTAAACTCATGTCCCGGCTTATTGAAATCTGCGAAAACGATTGCAAAGCGAAAGAAAATGAGAACTGGACGGGACGCGATATCACCCGCAGCCGCAAAGGCGGCGATGAAGCGAGGCAGATTGCCGTCGATCAGCTCAAACAGGTGCGTTATTTCCGGAAGCAGGCCCACTGGCTGACCGAGCGATTTCCCGAGGCGAAACTCCGTGATATCGAAGGGCTGGTGAAGCTGGTTGGCCGCGCCGAAATCGAAGCCAACGACTGGTCGCTGACACCCGGCCGCTACGTCGGTGTCGCGCCCGAAGAAGTGGACGAAGAATTTGACTTCGAGGAAACGCTGCGCGAAATT
Organism: uncultured Smithella sp.; assembly: GCA_964491435.1. GTDB lineage: Bacteria > Desulfobacterota > Syntrophia > Syntrophales > Smithellaceae > UBA8904. The sequence goes on along the minus strand of CAZBGE010000001.1, from coordinate 79,308 downwards.
CATGTGGAACTCGATGACCTCAACGCCGAAGCGGTGCAGCTTGCCGCGACGATAAAGAAGAACTTCGAGGAGCTTGGGATATGAAAAAATCAGACCGAAAGTGTGAAAAATACCAGGGGGTGGGATTATGAGGAAAACGTTGTTGCCTCTTGATTATGAAACACTTTTTTCCGAAGTAAAGGAACGCATACGCGCCGCCCAATACCAGGCACTCAAGACGGTTAATAAAGAACTGGTAGGACTTTATTGGGATATCGGGCGGATGGTTGTGGCAAGACAGGCTGGAGAAACCTGGGGGAAGTCAATTGTCCAACAACTGGCTGGAGATTTGCAGAAGGAATTTCCCGGCATCAAAGGCTTTTCCACTCAGAACCTGTGGTATATGAGACAGTTTTACCTGGAATACCAGGGTATTGAAAAACTCCAACCACTGGTTGGAGAAATCAGTTGGAGCCACAATCTACTTATCATGTCACGCTGTAAGGAACCTCTCGAACGGGAATTCTATCTGCGTATGACCCGCAAGTTCGGCTGGTCCAAGAACGTGCTCAGCCATCAGATCGAGAACCAGAGCTACGAGAAAAGTCTGCTGGGGCAGACTAATTTCGACAAAACCCTGACCCCGGAACTGCGCACCCAGGCCAAGCTCGCCGTCCGGGACGAATACACCTTCGACTTCCTCGAATTGAGCGCAAAACACTCGGAGCGCGAACTGGAGCGTGCCTTGATTGGCCGCATCGAGGATTTCCTCCGCGCCATGGGCGGCATGTTTGCCTTCGTGAGCAGCCAGTTCCGGCTGGAGGTCGAGGGCAGGGAGTATTTCATTGACCTGCTGCTTTATCATCGCAGGCTCAAGTGCCTGGTGGCCATCGAGCTCAAGATCGGCGATTTCGAGCCGGAGTTTGTCGGCAAGATGCAGTTCTACCTCACCGCTCTGGACCGTCAGGTGCGCGAGGAGGGTGAGAACCCGTCCATCGGCATCATTCTCTGCAAGGAGAAAAACCGAACCATAGTGGAATACGCCCTGATGCCCACCGTCAAGCCCATCGGCGTGGCCACCTACGAGATCGTCAAACGACTGCCCAAGACGCTCAAAGGCCAGCTTCCCAGTCCCGCGCAAATCGCCAAAATACTGGAGGATGGGGTATGAGGAATCCTGAAACAGCCTGTTTTGCTTTTTGTGCAAGAGAGGCTTGCACAATTTTAGGACTGGTAAATCTGAACACCGAAGCCGTGCAGCTTGCCGCGAAGATTAAGAAGAATTTTGAGGAGCTGGGAATATGAGCTGGCCTATAAGACGAATAGGAGACTTTACTAATATCGTTACCAAAGGAACCACGCCAACAAAATCGCAGGGGTTTTCAGAACATGGTATAAATTATATCAAAGCAGAGGCACTAAACGGTGATGTCTCTTTGGATATTACCGGTGGCTTCTTCATTACGGAAGATGTTCACCAAAAGCTGAAACGCTCGATTCTTGAGGAAGGCGACGTTTTGCTAACAATTGCTGGTGTAAACATCGGTAGGTGTGGAATTATTGAAGAGCGCCATTTGCCGGCGAACACAAATCAGGCTGTCGGTATTATGAGGGTTGACCGGAAGCAAGTTTATCCACTTTTTTTGTATTATTGGTTTAAACAATCGCGGACGTTTAGATATGTCCAGAGCTTAAATGCACAAGCAGCACAACCGAACATAAACCTAGCAATGTTAAAGAACATCGAAGTTCCAATACCTAAGCGGCCAATTCAAGAGAGTATCGTCAACATCCTCTCCGCCTATGACGATCTGATTGAGAACAACCGGCGGCGGATTCAACTTTTGGAGCAGGCGGCGCGGCTTTTATACAAGGAATGGTTCGTCCACCTCCGCTTCCCCGGCCACGAACACACCAAAATCATCAACGGCATTCCGG
>CAZBGE010000001.1:0-77291 GCA_964491435.1 uncultured Smithella sp. | reverse complement strand
GTCCACCTCCGCTTCCCCGGCCACGAACACACCAAAATCATCAACGGCATTCCGGAAAGGTGGAATTACGGGAACATTGGTGACCTTGGTGAAGTAGTTACAGGTAAAACGCCAAGCAAAAAGAAAGAGTCAAATTTTGGCGGAAATATCCCATTTATAAAAACACCAGATATGCATGGCAATACTATTGTTATTGGCACTGAGGAAAATCTTTCGGAAGAAGGTGCCCATAGCCAGGAAAATAAAACACTGCCTGCAAGATCAATTCTCGTTTCATGTATCGGAACAGTCGGTATCACGGCGCTAAATGCATCACCCGCACAAACCAATCAGCAGATTAATGCCATTGTTCCTAAGTCCGACTCATTAAGATATTGGACATTTTTTATGGCAAGTAATCTTAAATCCTTGCTTGAAGGCATGGGCGGCGGGGCTACTATGGCTAACGTAAATAAATCAAAATTTGCTGCAATTCCTGTTATTATTCCTTCTCGATTCATACTCGAACAGTTCAATGATGTTGTTATCCCTATAATCAATCAAATAGAACAGTTTAGTCTAATGAACGCTAAATTAGTCCAAGCTCGCGACCTGCTTCTTCCGCGCCTGATGAACGGAGAAATTGCCGTATGATGTTCTATTAGTTACAATTAGACGAAGGTAAACTTACAATTGGACGTACAGAAAACTTATAATCAGCCGGAATGGAAGAATAGATGATACCCTATAATGAAGACACGCTCGTTCAGCAAACCACCGCCGAGTACATGGAACAGAAACTCGGATGGCAATCCGTCTATGCATACAACAACGAGGATTATGGCCCAAATAGCCTGTTAGGGCGGGCATCCGACTGCGAAGTCGTGCTCACAAAACCCCTGCGCCGGAAACTGACGGAACTCAACTCCGGACTGCCGGACGAGGCTTACGATGACGCGGTGCGTCAGATTGTCGCTACATCGGCCATGCAATCGCTTATCGCCACCAATCGAGAAAAATACAACCTCCTCCGCGACGGTGTGCAGGTTGCCTTTCGTAACGCCAAGGGCGAGCGTGTCAAGGAACGCCTGCGTGTGCTGGATTTCAATGATCCCACTAATAATGACTTTCTATGCGTCCGCGAACTGTGGGTGCGTGGTGATCTCTATCGTCGCCGCGCCGACATTGTGGGATTCGTCAATGGACTACCGCTCTTGTTCATGGAGCTGAAAACCGTCGGCAGGGACATCCGTGTCGCCTATGAGAAAAATTTCAACGATTATAAAGATACCGTTCCTCACCTTTTCCATCATAACGCCGTTGTCGCGCTGGCTAACGGCGTGGAGGCTAAAGTCGGCTCGGTAACCAGCCGCTTTGAGCACTTTCACGAATGGAAACGCCTTGCCGAAGATGAACCGGGCGTGGTGGATATGGAAACACTCCTCAAAGTCGTCTGTGACAAGACAAATTTCATCGATCTTGTAGAAAACTACATCCTTTTTGACGACTCCACCGGTGATACAAAGAAAATTCTGGCCCGCAATCACCAGTTTCTCGGCGTGAACCGCGCCATGGAAGCGGTGCGCGAGCGCAAAAACCGTGAAGGAAAATTGGGCGTTTTCTGGCATACGCAAGGGGCGGGCAAAAGCTATTCGATGGTTTTATTTACCCGGAAAATCCACCGCAAACTCGGTGGGAATTTCACCTTTCTGGTGCTGACCGACCGCGACGATCTGGACACGCAGATTTACAAGACCTTTGCCGGATGCGGCGTTGTGGACAACGACCGCGACCCCTGCCGGGCGATAAGCGGAGAGAACTTGAACAGGCTTCTGAATCTGCAAAAAACGCACATCTTTTCTTTAATTCAGAAGTTCAACAAGGACGTGGAGCAAAACCGGCCCTATTCGGAACGCGACGACATCATCGTTATTACCGACGAGGCGCATCGCACGCAGTATGGATCACTGGCACTGAATATGCGCAACGCCCTGCCGAAAGCCTCTTATATCGGTTTCACCGGTACGCCGCTTTTTTCGGATGACGAAATCACACGGCGGGTATTCGGCGCTTATGTTTCAACGTACGACTTCCAACGGGCGGTTCAGGACAAGGCCACCGTCCCGCTGTATTACGACGCACGCGGCGACAAGCTGGGCATATCGGTGGGCGACCTCAACGAGCGCATTGCCGCGAAGTTGGAGGAGCTGGAAACGGATGACATTGATGTGGCCCAGCGTCTCCAACAGGAACTCAAGCGCGACTACCACATTATAACTGCCGATAAACGGTTGAATCAGGTGGCACGCGATTTCGTAGAGAACTATTCTAAAACCTGGGAAACTGGCAAAGCCATGCTGGTGTGCATCGACAAAATAACCTGTGTAAAGATGTACACCCTCATTGCCGGATATTGGGCGGAACGGATTGCCGCGCTTGCGGCCGAACTGGTAAAGACCAGAGACGAACAGGAAGAACAGTATCGGAAGCGGCAGATTGCCTGGATGCGCGAGACGCAAATGGCCGTTGTGGTAAGCGAAGAGCAAGGCGAAGTGGACAAGTTCCGCAAGTGGGGTTTGGATATTACGCCGCACCGCCGCCTGGTTAAAGACGGGATGGAACTGCCCGAGGCTATGCGCCGGAAACCGCAGTTTCGCAATATGCAGCGGATGGCGGTGGATGACGCTTTCAAGGAAGCGGATCATCCGTTTCGTATTGCCATTGTCTGCGCCATGTGGCTGACGGAGTTTGATGTACCGTCGCTTTCGACGTTATATCTGGACAAGCCACTCAAGGCGCATACGCTGATGCAGGCTATCGCCCGTGCTAACCGTGTAAGCGAAGGCAAAAATAACGGCATGATCGTAGATTATTGCGGTATCCTCAAGCATCTGCGCAAGGCGCTGGCAACTTTTGCCGGAACAGGCGACACAGGAAGACAAGGCGATGGCGGCCAACAGGAACCGGCGAAACCGGAAGAGGAACTGCTTGCCGATCTGGCAGAGGCCATCGCGTTTATTCGCACGTTTTTAACCGACCGGGGCGCGTCGCTGGACGACATCATCAAAAAGAAGGGTTTTGAACGCAACGCGGCCATTGCCGCAGCCAAGGAAGCGGCCAACGAGAATGATGAAACACGGAAACGCTTTGAGGTCATGTGCCGGGCGGTCTTTTCGAAATTCAAGGCCTGCCTGACGGTGACGGGCGTCAACAGGTATCGCAAGGACTACGAGGCGATTAACGCTGTTTATAAAAGTCTTCAAAAAGACCGAGAGCAGGCCGACATCAGCGATATCATCCGGCAGCTGCATCAGGTGGTAGACGAAACCGTTGAGACGAGGTCCGAAGGCGTTGCTGACAATGGGCCATATGATATCAGCAAAATTGATTTTGACCGGCTGCGGCGGGAATTCGAGCGGAGTTCGACCAAGCGGACAAACGTTCAGAATCTCAAGACGGCCATCGAAATCAGGCTTCAGCGCCTGCTTGAGCGCAATCCCCTGAGAACGGACTTTCAGCGGCATTATGAGCAGATTGTGGCAGAATATAACCGCGAAAAGGACAGGGTAACCATTGAGCAGACCTTCGATGCGCTCATGAGGTTTATTGATGAAATGTCGGAAGAAGAGTATCGCGCAGTCCGAGAAGGGCTTGATGAGGAATCGCTGGCTGTTTTTGATCTTTTAAAAAAGCAGGATTTGTCAACTGGAGAAATAAAGAAGGTTAAGGCCGTTGCGGTGGATTTGCTCAAGACACTCAAGGAAGAGAAATTGCGCATCACCCGCTGGCGGGATAAAGAGGCGACGCGTGATGCCGTGCGACAGGCCATTTATGATTTCTTGTGGAACGATTCCACCGGTCTGCCGGTAGACAAATACACAGAAGGTGATGTGCAGGTAAAAGCGGAAGATGTTTATCGGCATGTGTATCGCGTCTATGAAACACTTCCCTCGCCGTTCTATCCGTCCCAGGTGGCTGTATGAATTTGGGGTGGCCCGTCAAACCAAACATGCAGGACAAACAACTTTAACAATATCCAACATCCATGCAAAATCTTCAGCCGTGATCTCTCTTTTTCAAGAGCTGAATACATTTTTAAAATATCTGAAAATAAATGCGGAGCAGTTGCGTGTCGTCCAACGGATGGTGATCATCGTCAAGAAGGCTTTTCAAAATCTTCTTGCCAAATCCGGCACGCCACCGCTACTACCTGTACCAATTTAATCGCTCAACTGCCGTTTTTAGGTTCAAAGCATGGAGTCAGAACCTTGGTCATGAGAAAGTTTTGACGACCTTCATCAGTTATGGCGAGGTTACGTGTCAGAGACAGGGAGAAATTATCCGGAATCTGGAAACAACTCAAAATCCGGCTCTAACGAATGCCGATGAAATTGCCGAAGCGGTTTACAAGAAATTTCGTTTGTCTGGAATAAATGCTAAAAGTTCAAGGTTAGAAAGCGACGAAGAAGAGAAGTAAATGTGATGGCAAAAAAGATGATCAGTTCATCTAAACCGCGCCTGATTCCTGCATTTGGGGGTATGCAAAAAATAATGATATTAATAAATATAATAATTTTATATATTTCCGTTATTAGTTCGATCCTCCTCATCCCGATAACGTCCAAAGAAGTCCATTAAACCCGCATAAACAGCGGGTTTTTTGTTGTTGATAACCGGCGGAATATTCCTTCACGTATTTATCCAGCAAAGCCTCAAAGGTATAATCCGTGCCCGGCAGCTTCTCAAAACATTTACCCGCCGCTATTTCGCCTTTTAAATTAATTTGCTGTCAATATTTTTTCATTTTTTTTTTGGGGGGGGGATTTTACGGGCGTCCCCCTATTGTCATAAATTGCGCCGCCCACAGCTCGCTGAGCATGCCGTTCAAAACCGGATCCATTTCAAAGTTGATGATGTATAGATCCCTGTCCGCCTTGATCTTGACGCCGTTAACATCAATGTGGAAAGGCGCCTGTCCCCTGTCCTCGCCGGAAAAGGTAAACCTGCCACTCGTAAAAAGATAACCGAAACGCCTCAGAATCTTTTCCATGGCGGTGGCGGGAGAATCTTTGTCGGACACATTAATGACAAAATGGCCTTTCGCTTCCAGGACATTTACATACTGCGGTTTGATTGCCCGGCAAAATACAACATAGCTCTTTTCGTCTTTTTTCAAAATCATATCCGCGGTGATCGAAAAATCAAATCTGTGACTTTCGCTGTCGTAGATTTTGATTTCAACATTTTTTACCGCATGAAAACCAAGCGCCGTGATGAGGTCGTAGGAAAAGTCTTTTACCGACGAAATGGAAAAAGCGGGAATTTCCGGGACGGAATAATTTTGCGGCGCCCGCTCCACAACACCGTTTGCCAATGATATTTCCGTGATCACCAGGCCGCTTTTGCGGGCGTAATCGATGATCGCGCCGGGCAGGACATGATTATCCGGATCAACTATCCGCAACCCCTGAACCGGGCGGCGTTGATTTTCTCCGTCTTTCTGGAATATCAGCCATTCAACCATCACCTCCACATCCGGCGTTTTTCCGATGTTCACCGGTTGATTGGACTTTGCAATGCTGTAAACGCCTCCCCTGGAAAATACCTTATTTAATATATCGATATAATTATCGTTTTTATTCACGCTGACCAGATGATAATTTTTCCAGTTTTCATGAATCACGCTTTTCAATTCATCGTTGGCGAAACCTGCCAGATCAAGAAAAACAGTCATTCCGTCAGCAAATTTAATCACCGGCAATTTGGCGCTATCGAAAGTTAATCGCATAGATTCGTTATTTGTCATGTTATACAAACCGGAAGCGGTAAAAGACACACCCATTTCCGTAACAATGTGTTTGATAACATCAAGGGTTTTTTCCAAAGGCGGCTCCTCTTTTTCTTTTGCGCGCATTTGCCGTTCGCCTGCTTCTGTTTTTCCCTTTTCTCCGGCCCCGGGTTTTTCTGCACCGGCGGTTTCGTTCATGCCCTTCCCAATGCCGCGGCCCTCAGATCTTCCCTCTTGAATTTTACTTTTGTCACGGGCGGATTTCACGCCTTGATGCTCCGCGGACGCCTCTCCCGGCAGGACAATGATCTGTCCCGGCATGATCTTTTGCATATTTTTCATCCGCGGGTTGAGTTCCCGGACAAGACGGTAATATTCTTTAATATTTTCTTCGGTAAAACCGGGCAGATTTCTGATGATGACGGAAATCACATCGCCCTTTTGCACAACATATCCATGTGTCGCCTGTTTACTGATTGATTGCTTGTTAAATTGAAGGTGCGCTGTATCTTCCCTGGCGGCATCCGCGAAAGATGCCATGAACATAAAGAAAACAACGGCGAAAAGGACATTTTGTCTATTCATTGCTTATCACCCAGGAAACTGATCCTATCCGAAATTCACTTCCTTTTGCAGAACCCGACGGATCCTTCCCGGCATTCGTACCCGCTGTTCCATACCGCGCCGGTCAGGATGGCACCGGTCAAATTCGCCCCGTTCATCCTGACCCCATACAAGTCCGTCCCGGTCAGATTGGCGCTGCTTAAGTTGGCTCTTTTCAGGCTTGCACCCTGCAAACTCGCCCGCATCAGATTTGCTCCGGAAAGGGTCGCCCGCTCCAAATTTGCCCTGTTCAAATTCGCACCGGCCAGGTTTGCCTTGCTCAGGTTTGCCTTGCTCAGGTTTGCTCGCATCAAAATTGCCGAACGCAGGATTGCCCCGGCCAGATCCGTCCCTTTCAGGTTTGTCCCGCTCAAATTCGCCCCGGCCAGATTGGCTCCGTTCAGGTTTGCTTTGTTCAGGTTTGCACTGATCAGGATTGCTCCGGCCAGATTGGCTCCGTTCAGGTTCGCCCCGGGCATGCTGGAGGTATTCAGCCTGGCCCTTTGCAGATTTGCACAGGCCAGATTGGCCCCCGGCAAACGCGCAAGCGCCATGTGTGTTTCGCTCAGCTGCGCCCGGCTCAGGTCCGCCCCGGCCAGGTTCGCCTCGTTCAAGTCCGCCATGCGCAAGTCCGCTTCTCTGAGATCGCATTTCGGACAGGATTTAGTATTGATGAGTCTCCTGAGGGCGGCCGCATCAAAAGCATGCGCTCCGTTGACGGAAAAAATTCCGGCCAGCACGACTGCCATTCCGATAAGCAATGATTTTTTGCTGTTTCGCGCCATTATATTATTTTCTGCCAAACCGTAATTTACCCCCGCCGCTCACCGGACACCTCCTGATTTTTTTGCAATAACATCAAGCAGGTTAGATATTGCATCAGGCTGCGATCGTGAAGACGCAGCTTCCAGACGGCATCTTCCTCCCGCAAAATCGCCAGCCGCCGCAGTTCATCGGGGCTTTGCGCTGAAGTCAACAAAGCGCGTAAATATGCGATTCCCGATCCTTGATGCGGCGCCCTTTGCGAATGACCGCCCAGCCACGCTTCCACCGGCGTGGCGCTGGCCGACCAGTCAAAAGGCGTGGAAAGAAGCGCTTTGGCCCGCGGATGAAGAACGCGGGAAATTTCCCGCAAATGCTCATATGGAGACCATAAGCAGTCCAGCACATTGAAACTTGCCGCTCCTGAAAAATTTTCCCTACCGAAAGGCAGGGCGGCGGCGTCGCACACCCAAAAATCGACATGGTTCAAATTTTCAAAATGAACCGGAAAACTCCGGCGTTCATAAACAAGACCTCCACGCCGCAGGGGATAGACCACCTTTCCCTGTTCCATAACGCGCCGGGCGACTTTCAGCATGCCGAAATTCAAATCCACTCCCAGCACAAGGCCCTCGCTCCGCTTCGCCAGTTCAAAGGTTGTTCTTCCAACCGAACATCCAAGATCAACAAAGCTGCCGCTGATTTTTTCATTCAGCAACACCATGCTTTTCTCAAACAAACCGACGATGGCGCCAGCGTCCAGCCGCCCCCGGCTCTCCTCCTCGTCCAAATCACCGTAGTGGGCAAAACCATATGTGCTGATATGCTGACGGAATGAATCAAATCCCGAGCCGGGGCCTGCGCAGTCCCCCAGCAGGCTTTCCATGGTATCGGACAAATCGCACCTGGCAAGAAGAGGTAAAACGTTCTGGCTGACGTAACTTCTTAAATTGGCAAGAATAACCGGAATACCGTCAAGCACCGGAAATTCGCTGCGGCACCGCCCGTTGGAGCAGATAAGAATTCCCTCGCGCAAATCATCGCTGTTTCCTTTAATGGCCGCGCCGATTTCCAGGGGAAACTCTCCGTTGCCGGCAAGGCAGACAGGACATAAAGGTTTCAGCGTTTGAAAATGCCGGTAGTTGATGGCGCTACCCTCCAATCATAACCGTCGGGCAGCCGGGAGGCAGGATCTTGCCGACTGGCGAGGGAATCGGCGCGACACAGGCTGAATGCATGGTCATATCATTAACCCGCGCCGCCGGCAGCCCGCCGATCATCACGGTTGACGATCCTTTCACGACTGTTCCCGGCCCGCCCGGCACGCAGCCAGGCAAAAGACAAGGCGTCGTGGTACTGGTAACGGTGGCCGCCGGTTGATTGCCAATCAGCACCGTCGGCTTTCCCGTAATAATCGTAAGCGGCAGGGCGGGGTGCGGCGTCGGCGTCGGCACGGGCGCCGGCGGATGAATCGGCGCGTGACAATGAGGCGCATTTTGCAAAACCATGTCTCCCATTCTGGCGGCGGGCGGCATATTTTAATCCTTTCCTTAATTCAAATGAATGATCTTACCGTTTATGGCAATGTCGTCCTCTGATTTTAAACCCATATTGTCCGTGGATAACAATTCCAGCGCACCCTTGCTTTTGATCACGGCGGATTCTTCCGCGGATATTTCCACTTTTTTGGCGGACAAAGTAATATTTTCAGAAGCTTTCAATTCCAGATTGCCGCAATGGACGGACACAACAGGACCAGATTCCGCCATGTTAATCCGGACGGAAACATCGCCGCCTCTTTCCAGTAATTGAATGACTTCGCCTGTGTCGCCCGAAGATATTGTCATGGTCCGCCCGGCGGAAAGTTTAATTTTCTGAATCCCTTTGACGGAAGCACCAGGATTTCTCTCAAAATCAATAACTTTTGCCTGTTTCAGCATATCTGCTCTCTCCTTTAAACGTTGGCAGCCATGGCAGCGATGATTTCTTTCAGGGTATCGGAATCAGCCACATGACCGCTGATTCTTTTGCCTTTCATAAAGATGGCCGCTCTGGTCAGGGCATGCTCCTTGCCCTTAAGTTTTTTGTCTTTGATGGACAACTGAAACTGCTCCACCTTCTTGACGCCCGCGTCCCTGGCATTTTCATTGATATCAATAACCATGGTTTCATAAAGGGCATCACAGAAAAAAACAATGTAGGAGCTTGCCCGTGTGGCGATCTTTCCGGTTCCCGCCCAGCTGGTGTAACAAGTGCCCTTCACCGTATTTTTCACAAACAGTTCATAGGTTGCCTTGCTCAGGTCGGCATAGGACTGAGCGTCGAAAATAACGTCAATGAAGGAAGTCACTCGATTTCTGCCCTTGGATCCGTGCACAACCGAGGGATTTTCCCGGTTGTAGTCAAGATAATTAACGCAGGACTGAACCAGTTTCGTCTTCAGATAAACGAGAAATTCGGCATTATTCAAGCCGCGCAGATATTCCTCTATGGTGGCGTAGGCCGCCGTGGTCTTGATCATGTTGAATCCCTTGATGATTTTGAAGGCGCGCACCAGCGGGCTGTATTTTTCGTTACAAAGCGCCAGAGAGGTATAATCTTCATCGGGTTTAGTGCTTTCTCTCTTCTTTAAATAATCGCTGATTTGCTTATCGTAATCCATGGGCTTTTGCGGAAGAAAACACAGATCCCAGGGATACTTGCCGTAATTGCCGAAGCTGGAAATATCTTCCGGCAAATAAACGGATTTGACCCAGCAAATGGGAGAATTCACCCGGTAGGTCATCGTCAGCGCCTTGTTTTTAAACGCCATGTCGTAGGAATTGCTAGTGTAAGCCATCTCAATCACGACATTTTCCAAAACCTTGCCCGTTTGTTTTTGCAGCAGATAGCTTTCCACATTGACATTTTTCTTATATTCTTCCGGTTGCTTTTTTAAATACATCTTCTCCAGCAGCTCGGAATAGTAGCTGTAGGGTTTTTTATTGATGGGACTCAGCTCAAGACATCCGATCAACGCCTGCCACAACTCCGAAGTGGATTTTTTAAACTCCTTCAAAGTAGGATTTTTGGGCTGCGCCAATTCCTGAATGGTGGTAGCTCCATGAGATTTTTCCAAAGATTGAGTAAATGTTTTGTCACGAATTTTTTCGTCCAGCACAGCGACAATTTTCACTTCATCCATATATTGTTTCAGAATATTGGTTGACGGCAGATTGACGGTATCCTGGGGACGGATCAGACAATCTTTAATGGCTTTATCTGTAATATCTTTGTTGAGATCAATGGTCGCCAACGTTTCTTTCTTCAGGCGATCCCGGTATCTTTCGGAAAGCTTTTCCTCAAGGACAGGATGAATCTGGGTTTCAAAGGTATAGCCGCCGCCAAATATATGTTCCTGCCCTTTGATAAAACCGCCAAAGAAATCGTAATATTTATTGCCTTCTCTATCCTGGGCCGGCCGAAAACCGGTTCCTGACCGCCAGCAGCCTTCCGAACGGGAACACCAGAAATATCTGGCAAGCAAGACCTTGCCGTCTTTCTTTTTGTAAAAAGCAAACGTTATCGGGTGATCATGAGAAATCACCATTAAATCTTCAATGAGCAGAAACTGATGATTACCGATTTCGCAGATGGTGACATCCACATAATCTTCCTTTCCCGTGGTGATGGCGTAGAATCCCGTATTGCCGTTTCTCGCCAGCATGAAATCCACCCCCGCGGATTTTCCATGCAATGAAAACCAGAACTTTATCGCTTGTTTGAGTTCCATGGCCTTCTCCTTTCTTAACCAACGTTTGAACAGACGAAATGCGCAACATCCGCGCAGCCGGCGCCGTTACATTTGCTCTTCTCTTTGTCCGGAGCCATAGGGATTGTCTCCGCTGAAATCCAGTTCGTCGGCATCGAAATCGATAAAGCTTTCAATGTCCACTTTATAGAGTTCCTGCAGCGCCATCCAGGCGGCGCTGTTCTTAAATTGTTCATAATTCACGATCGGATTGATGTTTTTCGCAAACTGAACGGAAAATTTTGTAAACAAATGGGGAAAATAAATTTTGGGGTCAAAATGTCCGACAATGTTGTTGATATCATCCGCTACGATGGCGGCCAGCGCAAGCTTACCCGCCTCAATCAATCTGTCAAAAGCGTCGAGCTTGCGGATTAACAACTTCATTTGATAGGATCCTTCAAATCCGCCCAGCGAGTCTTCCTCCCGCGCCTTTTTCCTTTCCGGCGCCTCCTCTGTTTCATCTACGGACTCCTGCAGTTGAGGTTCCTCCTGACTTTGCTCCCGGTACACAACACGCTGAAACACTTGCAGCCATTCCTGAATTTTGGTCAGCGCATCCGTTATGGACGAGGCGTCCGCCAGCTCCGCGATCGCTTGATGCAACTCGCCGCAAAATTCAAGGATGTCCTGAATTTGCTCAGGGGAAATCGTTTCCTGCCATTTAGCGTAAATTTCGGTTGTTTTTTCTGTTTCGTAAACCAGGTTATTGGAAACAGTTTTAAAAAGCCACGACAGAGTATTTTTAATATGCTTTTCCTTGTTCCTGACCGGTCCCAATGCAGCCACATTTTTGTTTAATATTTCCGTCAAACAAGCAAAGATGTCTCCCGCCGCCGCCAGACCGTCCTCCGCAAAACGACCGTATAAATAATAACCGATAATGCGGATGTCATAGATTTTTTCATCAAGAATGTCTGCCGACTGCAAAGCCGCCCGCTGGAAATCACCCCCCTGCACCAGCGTGGCAATATCACTCAAACGCGGATCGGTTGTTTCCAGCCCCGGATTCTCGCTTACTTCAAGTTCCCCTTTTAAAATTTCAATATCCATGACGACCTCTCTATTGACTAGGCAAGTGATTTTTTAATTTCTTCCAAACGGCGGCGATGACGCAAACGGGCGATTTCCAGCGCCGTATCGGAATCCGCGGCCAAACATGATAAACAAAGTTCAAACCCTTCAATGGCTTTTAAATTTTCCTGCGACACCAGGCGCTGACAGGCCTGACAAACAGAAGCGCCCCGCTCCTCGGATTTTTCAATAAATTCCTTTGGCGGCCCGGCTGGCAGTGAAGCATCCATCAAGGCCTGCGGCGGCGGGTTTTTAATTTCCGGAATATTGAAATAACAGTCCGGACAGTAAAGACGCCCCTGGTGCTCGCGACCGGCAACACAGCGAATTGTCTTGCCGCATTGATAACATTTCGCCTGTGAAACAAAATCCACACGAACTTGCGCGACACGCTTTTTTCCGGGCTCATCCCCCCCGGCAATCCCGTCATCCCGGCCGTCATGTTCCGTAGGCCTGTTCACGATGCTTTCATAACACCGGTCGCAAAACAGCAGGCCCAGTAAATCAAGACCTTCGCTTGCGCCAAGTTCCTTGTCGCAAATAATGCAACGCCGGACGTCCCCTTTTGGCGCCGGTTGCTGGGGCGCTTGCGGCGCGCTGCTCTTTTCTTCCCCCTGCCTGATGATTTCATTGAAACAATCCAGGCAGAAATTCCACTGGGCGATTGTTTTGCACTCTTTATCCGCGAGGTCGGTATTGCATTTTTTACAGTTCATCATAATTCTCCAATATGTCCTTGAAATATTCTAATACTGCGGTAAGTGTCTTCATCCGTCTTGATCCTGTCGTAACCAAGAAAGCTTTCTTCATGCAGTTTGGCCCATCTTTTTTGTGATTTTAAGATCAAAATGATGTCCAAATCAATGCCGACAGGCCGCAAAACGGGAAACAAAATATCATGGAGCCTTTTTTCAATTTCACGCGGCCAGGGGATCTGTGTGTAAGTCATTTCATTCTCCGTCAGTAACGTGACGCGTTTGCCGTGTGCGGGATAAGCGGTTTTTCTACCGAATACCGCGTCGCCCCCCAGTATTGTTTTTCCCAAACGGATCGCCTCGGTCCTGATTTCTCCTCCCAAAACAGCATTTTCAACGCGAACGGCAATCTCCGGAAACACGCATTTGAAAAGCCAGTGCAATGAACTCATGGATTTCAAATTCAAAAGGTTCAAGTACTCCTGCTTTGCCCTCCTCCAGTTGCGGAAGTAATAATTGTTTAATTCCGGATAGATGTTTTGTAAATAATCCTTGATGAGGTGATGATCCAAATACCCGCATAATTTTTCAAAAAAAAAGAAGTTATCATCGTTTTGCTCCATGATGCCCTTGAAATATGCGGGAAGGGGAGACTGGGCGCTCAACAATCCAAGATTAAAGGTAACGACAACATGGCGGAACGGTTTTTGCCGGAAAATAATGCCATAAATCAAACCGGTCTGGGAACAGATGCTGTCGTTACTGCGAAAATGAATGATGTCCGGAGAATAGCCCAGCGAGATTAATAGACGCAGCAGGGAGATGACATCAAACTCCTGAATTCTATCCCTGATTTTTTCTTCCAGATCGTTCATTTTGACAAAACTCCAGCGCTAGGCGCTGTTACTGACCTTGAAGGCAAATGATAAATCTTCTATTTCGTTGAGCAGTTCATGCGCCGCGGAAATCATCGCGGACACATCCGCCATTGGTTTGTTCTCCCGGACGCCTTTGTCAAACAAGGATTCCCAAACAGGCTGCAGATTGTCCATCAGCATATTCAAAACCGCCAGATTCTCTCCGTGAAAATGCTCCTGCAAGGAAACGCGCAGAGCGTATAAAGCAGCCATTTCTTCCGGGCAGCCATTATCTTCCGGAAGCGCATCCGCTTTCCTGACCGGTTGTTTGTCCCAATTTTTCCGCAACCGTTCCGGGGCAAAGAAAATGTCGATTTGTTTGGACATGGACGCCTTTTTTCTTACTGTGTGAAGAAATCACCAGTCATTTATGTCAGATTTTATCCGCAGCCAAAACAAGGCTCAGGTAAACCAAAAAAAATACGCCGGCGGCAATCAGATAATACCAGTAAGGCCTGATGATTTTTCCTACCTGACCGATCTGTTCGGTTTCCATGGGAATGTCGTTTTCTTCCGGCATCTCCAGCTTTTCCCGCAGCCGATTAATATAATCCACGATTTTTGCCGGATTGCTTTCATAACGGCCCCGGAATCCATAACGCAAACAAAAATAATAAACTTCGTAAACAGCACTGGGCGTCTGCGGTTTATGTAGAATATCATCCAGTATCTCGTAAAACACTTCACCGGCGTTTTCAATTTTAAACAGCTCGCTTTGCAGCAACGGCCAGCTGACGCTGATGGACCGAAGGATGTTATTCTGAATAATTTCATCAATTTGTGCTACTATTGGGAAAAGAATCATATAGGCATCGCGCTCGCTGTATGCGCCGGTCAGTTCAACTTTCAGAAAATCAAGTTGATTGCGCAGTTCCGCGCGCAAGGTAATCATATCTTCAATAGAGTATTCGCGCCCCGGTGCTTCCTCCGCTTCGGAACTTTTTTTCTGTGTATCTCCGTAAAGCAGCTCTTCCTGCCGGCAGAGACTTTTGCCGCAAAGCCGCTCCATCCGCATGTAAAGTTCATGGATCAGTTCCCATTTTCTATTTTTCAATTTCTCAACCCGCCACCAGTGAATTTTCTTCATTACTCAGTTTTTCAGTTCTGACTTCCAATATAGCCGATGAAAGCCAATGGGACATAATGATTCTGATATGCTCGACTAGGATATCAACCAGCGGTTCCTGGTTTTGATTAAAATCCTTAAAACAAAGAATATAGCGGTATTTTAATAAACCGGCGGAAATCCGGTCCCGCGAAGGCGCTTTTTCCACCCGCACACCGGACATTAATTCGCAAACAAGCCGGAATTTGACATTCTTCATCGCCCCCATGATCTTTAAAATATCCTTAATGTCATCGAGATTTAAGACTTCTTTGTGTGTCAGCGTCAGGAAATGCAAAAAGGCTTCGGTGTCATTCTGAAAATAATCTTCCTGATGGGGAATGGGTTTGACCATGAAATCCCATTTGATGCCGGCGGAAGAATGAGAAAACGGTCTGAGGGACATTCTCTCGGATAACATATCCGTAAACCAGGGTTGGTACCATAGAGCATCCACCGTAATCGTCCGCTGGTTTTCAAACGCCGCCGGAAAATGCAAAAGCAGGTTTGTAGAAGTTCTGCCCCGGCTGTCGGTAAATTCCTCCGTTTCGTAAGAAGGCGCCATTCCGGAAAGAATGCCCGGCTTTACAAAAGCCATGCCTTCCTTGGTTATTTCATAGATTCCCTTCACGGAATGCAGCGCAAAATCGTAAGTCAGGCGCGGATGACGAATCTGATATTTTTCCACGGTTGCATTACAACTTAAGGGCTGAGCCGCGTCTTTCCTGATATTGATAACCGGCACGGCAAACAACTGAAAAATTTCCTGATTAAGCGCCAACTTTTTCGGCCATCGCTGGTCAAGATCGAAGCAAATGGAAAACTCACGCCAGCTTTGCGGCGGATCGGCGATTTTAACATTCAGATAAAGCTCCAGCCACGGAAAATGAAAGAAAAGCCTTTCTTTTTCCAGCGGATGTTCATCACCTTCCTCAATATTGACCGGACCGAAAGAAAAATCGCATTTCAACCCTTCGGAGAATTCATCGGCTTTTTCATCAAAAACAACGGAAACACCCTTCAGATAACGTTTGAGATTGTAAAATATCAAGGCTGAATAATCATAATTATTCAAATGATTAATGAAAAAACTCAGGGTTCCGACTTCATCATTCCGGACAAAAGCCGCATGGAATTCCATGACCAAGCGGGATCCACGCTCGGGAAGCATTAGCACGCTGAATCGTTTCTGAAAAACCGGCAAAACATTAAGATTACTCATCATATTAAATATTGCCGTCTGACCGGATTCGGTGGTAATCGCAAGCTCCGTCCCCTTGGGAAACAAAATGGATTCGGCAAGCTGGCGTGTCGGCGCAGCCTGGACTATAGCGATAGACGGAAGAGACGTCAGCATATAAGGGAAAAACTGCTGGAAAAATCTCATGATGGTGGAAGAAATATTGCGTATGCCGGCCAGGCGCGTGCGGGCGGAAAAAAACGCCATCGCTTCAGTCAACCGGCGCACATCGGGATCTTCCCGTTCCAGGGGCGCCCCCGGATACAGAGATATGTATGCGGCGCGGAAATTATCCAGCTCGTTCATTTCTTCCAGAAAGGCTTTATACAAGTTTTCATCTATTTTCATCTCTGACTGACCTTCTCCGCGTCTTATCCCATCATAATCATGTTTTTAACATTAACCATGGAGCCTTTTATGTTGATTATTCCGCTGGAATTCAAATCAAGCGTCCCTTGCGCGTCAACCTTAACGCTGGCGGCTTTCATTTCCGCGCTGGTCTTACCGGAAAGCGCCAATGTCATTCCGTTCACCTTCGCGGCCGATTTGGCGTCGGCGGTGACGTTTGCGCCTTGCAGCGCGGCGTCGCTTTGCGCGGAAAGATTCAAGTTCTTTTTGCTCGTAATCGTGAAATCCTCGCTGCTTTCATGGCTGGTTGTCTTGGAAGATACACACTTGACGGTTTCCGCGTTTAAAGTAAATGATTTACAATCGATAGTGATTCCGTCCTTTG
Organism: uncultured Smithella sp.; assembly: GCA_964491435.1. Lineage (GTDB taxonomy): Bacteria > Desulfobacterota > Syntrophia > Syntrophales > Smithellaceae > UBA8904. Next base: position 60,605 of record CAZBGE010000001.1, on the reverse strand, counting down.
TCTGCGTGATTGTGCTGGTATTGTCACCCTTGACAATGGTTTCAATTTTCTTACCATCCATCGTGACGGTCTGGGTTATTTTATCCGAGCTGTTTTCAACAGTCAGAATAATTCCCTTGCTTTTGTCCAGTTCTACGCGGCAAACTAAAGTTCCCATGATTTCCAGCCAAATTTAATCAATGATTTATTAACTTTCTTCCTTTGTCTGCAAAATGATGCTCCCCTCATTCATCTGGATCATCTCCGTATCTTTTTGCGATGTGCGGGTAATCGTGAATTTCGGTTTATCGTCGGCATAGACATGATCCAATGATGTCTTGCTGTCCTTCCCCTTTCCCATCAGAACATGGTTGCCCTGGGTATCCATGGGCAAACGGGCGTCGGCGCGCCAGTCCAGAAAACGTGAAATCCGCGCCTCATGAAAATAAAGTTCGACAAGCACTTTTTCCTTCTTGTAAGGCGTAAAATAAAAATGTCCTGGGGCAAACAGCGGTTCAAACGGAACAACGACTATCTTATTTTCAAAGGCCGGTATTTTGATCTTCAGAAAATCCAACTTGGTGTTATTGTCCGTGTAAATCTGATAGGTTTCTTCCTCGTCCTTGCCCTGCTCGCTGAGAATCGTTCCCTCAACGGAAACCGGGTAAACCGGATTTTTAAAAGACGGCAGATTCGGCGCGGCTTCGTCCTGGAGCTCCAACCTGGATGTCATCTCAACACGGTAGCCGGTATAGTCCAGATTGTGATCGGCCTCCGGCCCTTCATCCAGCGCCCTGCCTGTGATAACCATGTCGCAAATGCGGTATTTTTTACCTTTCAAAAAGTTCTTGGCGCTCCAAAGCCCCCCTTCTATCGTCAGAAAAACATCGGGACGAAAAGTGATCAGCGGAAACCGCTTATGACGAAGATAAAGACTATGGCCCTTGTCTTTGTTTTTATTAGACGCAAGTTCAAAAAGCTTGTCAAAATCCGCCGCTATCGGCTGGCGGACTAACATATCCCGCCAGAGGCCATCAACCGCGTTTTCCTGCTTTCCTTCTTTTTTGGCACTGCCTTCGGCGACCACATTATATGCCCTGACATTGGATAATTTAGCTTCCGGAAACTCAATGCTGTAATCTTCAATCTCCAGACCGCTTAACGTCACCGGACTGCCCTCCTGGGACTTTTTCTCCGCCAGCGTATATTGATTTTTCTTGGTGTCATAAATAAAAGCGCCATTGTAATAGGAAGCAAACCAAATAATAAAATCGTAAAAACTCACCGGGTTATCCATCGCACCGCAAGACAGGGTATTGATCGGATGCTTATCCTCTAGTATTTTCCAGTCATACTTCAATTCCACACCGCTTGCCTTACCCGCATCCATCAGGTCTTTGACACTGGAATCCACCAGCAGGGAAAAGGGAAAATGACGGGTCCAGAAAACGCTTGCCGCATCTTTGAAATCAACTCGATATAAACGAAAAAGGACAGGATTATCTTTTATTTTTGTCTCGCCAATGGTTAATTCCTTCAGCACGGCTTTACTGGTGGCGAAACCTTGCAGACAAAGCGGTTCCGGCTTGGCGTCTTTGGGCTTAATGTGCGATTCGATTTCCAGACTGACCTTGAGCTGACCGGGTTTGATAAAATTCGGGAACAGCTTGTCTTCGGAAACTTCCGCGGACACCCAAAAGGACAGGGAGGCGGTGTAACCATAAGGATAAATCGTGATATTGAATGCCTTGATGTTGGCGCCCGGTATTTTGTAATCCTGCTGATTGATGTTTAATTGCAATCGCAGTTCCAAAGAGTCGTCAAACATCCACGTCACCTAAACCGGATTTTTAATATTGAAATTATTATAAACGGAATTGAATTCCATAACCAACGCCTTCTTTGTTTCTTTTAATATACAGTTGATGTCGAATGAAATGCGAAACGATTCATTATTATCTTTGACGGCGATATTAACCAGTTTCAGCCGCGGCTCGTACAACTCGATGTTGCGTTTGACTTCTTCCATGATTCTGATCACCAGGATATCGCGCGATGTAAATTCATTGAGATCCGTGATGCCGAAATCATGGAGAAAACTGCCGTACCCTCTTTTGGTGTTTAATACCCTGTTTAAATTGGCAACAATTTTCTGCAATTCATCTTCTTTAACATTATTCGCCCTGCTGGTTGATGCTCCGCGAAAGAGTGTCATGCGCTCAGATTCCCCGCTGGTGTGTATGCATTGCCCATACGATCGCGTATTATTCAATACGCCAAAAAATGTAGAAGTTTGTGTCCATCAGTTCCGGCCTGTCGTAAAAAGCAACACTCATTTCATTGAGGGAGTAATCCCATTCCTCCCCTTCGCGGATCAGGTAAAATTCAACTTCCGCGCCGAAGGAATGCCGGAAGTGAGGATGATCCATTTTTTCAAACGGTATGCCTTTGAGCGCCATCTTGTGCACAAAGGACAAACGCGAATAGCTGGCAAGCTTTACATCCGTCAATGAAATTTTTCTGGTAACTTGATTCTTTTGCGCCAGCAGATAAACACTGCTTGCTCTCCGGACTTCTTCGGGCAAGTTCGCCTGATAAACATTGTCCGTCAATTTAAACGGGATGTAGGGCGGCATATTTTTCACCATGTGAATCTGCTTTTCGAGAAAAGCAACCACTTGGTAGATCACAGCCGGATTACCGTGAGAATAAGCCACAATGATGTTTTCCGGCGCCATTCCGCGGTAAAAACAAACTTCCGTGTAAAGTCTCAGCAACTCTTCATACAGGCAAAACGGATGAGGATGCAGGGCATCGGCAAAAATATTGGCCAGCAGACGCTGGACAATATAAACGCTTTTCAAACATTGCTTAACGGTTGTCAGGCTGTCGCCGCTTAAATAGGACAGAGAATCCATGTATAAGCTATACTGGAAGTTGGCCAGCGACCCGCTGAGCGCGTTGAGTTCGTTTTTGAAAAACGGCGAGGCGCCGATTTGCAAAAGGGGAGGAACATAATCCGAAGATATTCGCCATATTCCTTCAGGGCTTTTGAGAAACTCGGCAATCTTTATCGATTCCGCAACATCAGGATAATCCTGGTCGGCGGATAAAACCGTCTGGTAAAATTTCCTGGGCACGCTTGTCGCGCCGCCTGCTTCCGTCAACGATTCGAAAGAAGATTCGGCAAGCGTGTTGAGCAGATGAAAATACAACGATACTTTTGCTGAGCCAGGCGCGTTCAAGTTGAAAGGAGCGATCTTGATATTACCGGGATAAACAAGCAGTTTGGCCGACATCGTCAATGCCGCTATTTCCTGCACGGCGAAAATTCCTTCCGCCAGCAGTGATTCCGTTATCTTGAGGCGGCCAATGCCGTAAAAGGGCATCCCCAGCAGCCTGAATTTTGCATTCGCGTCGGCCAGCAGTGACTCCTCCTGGGCAACCAGATGCTCAGGCAACAGCGCTTGCCCCATTTTCCAGTCAACTCTTGCTAAATTTTCATTCATTGCTTTTAACAAATTTTCTCATCAATAAAGTACTCCGATTTTTCCTCCCGTTGGCAAACGGGAGGAAAAATCGGCATTAAAAGAAGATTTCAAACAATCAACAAGCCGGGATTCGGACCGCTTGCTATTTCATCGGTACGCCCCACCTCATCACCGTCTTGTTTTTTACGGAAGTTGCCACAAAGACCTGCTGTTCGGCGGACTGTTCAAGCGGCATGGCGCCCAGAGTAAAGGCAAAGTTCTTTGGAGATTCTACCTCGCTGGAAGCGTCAGTGCCGATTCTGATTACGAGATCGCCTCCCGATTTAAGCACCAGGGAGTTCAGGTCTTTTCCGTCGGTGTGAAAACATTTGAAATATTTCTTGTCAGCCGGATCGTAATTATAAACATTAAAAGCAAACGTGAGATTTGTGTTGGAAAGACTCTTCAAAGTAAGATCGTATATGGAAACCTTGTTTTTGTTGGAAACCTGGCAATCGACAATAATCGGCTGCGCGTATCCGCCGGCCCAGGAAATATTGCTCATCACCCCCACAACATTCACATCTTTTTTATTGTCCTCCGGATCAGTTACCGTGATATCCGCCTCGAGCTTCTGATCGCCAATCTTGCAGGTCAGCAAATGACCAACGACAATCTGTTCGTCCTTTTTAAAATTGAATCCCTGCGACACACTGCAGTAAAAATTTAACTCTGCCATAATCTATCCTCCCTTTCTTTTTTAATGAAAAATTTAAAAAAACTTAAAGCCTAGCCTATGCTCCACCCAGACGCGTATCCATTCTCAATTCGCAATCCATTCCTTCAAACTGGATGTGCGGCAAAACAGCGATGCTGCAATCATACCATCCTATCATGCCCGGATGCTCGTTGACCGTGACGGACGCGGCTTTAAACGGATAATACCGCAGAGTCATTTCATCCGGGTCCACAACAGTCGTCACATACTGGAATATCCAGTTCTCCAGAGTGTTTTTAATGTAAGCGGCATCCGCGCTGCTGCCAATATTGTCTCTCATAATGGATTTGACATAGTGCGCAAGCCTCGTAATGGAAAAGGTATAGGAAAGGTTCGTGACCAACTGCGCGTTTTCCGTATCTTTCGCATCTTTGAACTTCTTGGCCTTTTTAATGGACTGGCAACTGAAGAAGCAGGCGTCCGCCGTCCCCTTTCGGTAAATAATCGGCATAAAACCGGAATTGGCGAATTCGAGTTCCCGATAATCAGGAATCGCCATTTCAATGGGAATTTTTATCTCTTCCTCCCCGCGAATATTGAATGTATGAACCGGCAAGCCGCTTATCAAACCGCCGCCCTTGGGACCGCGCAAATACTGACACCAGCCGCTCTGAGCGAAGGAGCGCACCATATTCTGGGCAAAGAGCATTGAGGAACTTCCCCAGACATAGTCGTTGTCATTATTGCCAACCACTTTCTCCTGAAACGTAATTTCCCGGCAGGGGTTGGTGTCCGGATCATAAGGCAGGCGGGTCACGTAACGCGGCAAAGTCAAGCCGATATAAGCCGCCTGCTCGGAATCACGCAATTTATTCCACGCGCCATATTTGGGATGATTCATCAGCCCTTCCAGGTCTTTGATGGAAGCCAGTTCTTCAATGCTGCTGCAACCGAAGAATTTAGGCGAGGCGGAACCGATGAACGGGGCATGGCTGGCCGCGGCAATTTTTCCCATGGTGGTCAGCCAGAAAATATCATCGGGGTTATTTTCAAATTCATAAAGGCCTAAAATGGAGCCGAACGGTTTGCCTCCGTATTGATCGTATTCCGCAACATAGGACTTTTTGAACAGGGCGCTTCCGGTAATATCCACGGCATTGGCTTCAAAATCCTCAAAAAGCTCTTCCTTGCTCACATCAAGCAAATCGATCATGATATCAGCCTTAAAATTGGTGTTCAAGACAAGGTCATTTATGGAACGCCAGGTGGACTCGATTGCTTTAAATTTTTCATGATGAATGATTTCATTGATTTGATCGGTGACAACCGCGTCGATTTTTGAAATCAGTTCCTGAATGCTCCCCTTGTCCAGCCTCCTGGCCGATGTATCCACGTTCAGCAAAAGCGCCGCCATGCCTGACAGGAAACGGTCTTCATCGCTTATATTTTCTTTCACGACCTGTAAATTTTCCTGAATCATGGGAGTCGGTTCTTTTAGATCGGTGCTCAAGCGCATACTGGACAAAAATCGCTTCACATCCAGTTCTTCGGTTTTTACTTCAGTTTTTTCTAGTTGTGTGTCACCCATACTCTATCGCCTCCTCTTTATTCAGTTTTTTTACCCAATTGCAGTTTCAGGCTTTCATACCCCTTGAGTTGTTCGACCATTTTTCCCAACGCTTCTTCATTGCTCATCAAATCGTTGAGCAGTTTGCGGAATTCTTTTCTGTTGTCAACATTGGAGATAACTTCTTCGAGAAGTTTTTTAACCTGGAGAATGCCCTTCAATTTAGGAACGCATTTGGCCACTTCATCCGGTGAAAACGATTTCATGCCGTTAATCGGAAGATCCACATCCATATCTTCGGCATTTTCCGGATCGATTTTATTGGAAACCGCGAATTTCATCGACATTCCCATATCCTTCATGACGGCGTCGAGATTTGTACCGTCCAGCGTGCGCATCCGCCTTTCTTCCAAATCCACTTTGCGGTCCGTGGAGCTGCCCTGCGACAGATCGCCTGTAACCATCAGGCGCAACGGCAGTGTAATATCTTCAGGCTTGCCCTGAACTTCCGTTTTATACCTTAAAGTGATTCGTGATTTGGGAATTTCATCTTGTATAGCCATACCATCCTCCTTGTTTGATTTTTTTGTCTCCGTTGCTATTGCTTGTTTGCCAATACGCTTTTTTGAATCAAAAAACTCCTCATGCGAGTAATATTCATATAAACTTCGTCCTTTGCCTTTTTCCGCAAATCCGTCGTCAGATAGCCGGCACGGCACCATTCATGGTTCACTTCCCCATCTTGGGTAAATCGGGGATATAAAGAAAATAATTCGACTTTATCCGGCTGAAATTCATCTCCCATCTCTTCGGCGATTATTTCCCGAATATTTTTTAAAATACGCTCCCGGCTAATTTTTTTTTCGTTGCCGCAAAAGACCAGCAGGGAAATCAGGACATGGCCAGCGGGTTCGGCCGCCGGGACCGCCGACAGAGAAAAATAAACATTCTTGACGGCCTTTTTCAGAACGTCCAATATTTCATCAGCCGGATAAAACCGTCCTTCTCTATTTAAAAATTCCACACCGAGAAACAACCATTCATTGCCTTTTTTGACAATCATATCACCCGTGGTTATTTTTTCATCACCGGCCGGCGATCCCGGCGGTAAAACCGCCAAGACACCGAAATCAGATAAAGATTCTTCACCCGTGCCGCTCAAAGCCGCCAACTGCCAGTTCATCCCCGAAGAGGGCAAAACACCGGTATGCGCAGAGCCCTTCCGGCGAACGGAGAACAGATGACAACCACCGGCGGCAGCATTCCATCTCATGTTAAAAGAATACGATTTTGACAGATTGAGACTGCGCGAAAAGTGATGCCATTGATCCAGATCCGCCGATTCCGCGGGATTGCGGAACCACGTTTGCCAGACACCATCGGCATTTACCGGCTTTTCCAACAAAATATCACGCACCGTCTTGGATACTCCAAAAACATTGATTTTCTTTGCGACAGTAACTTGCGGATTTTCCTTAATGTCTTGCGGCGTTAAATGTAAATAAGTTGCGCCGCATAATAAACCAGCCAAAAAAAACCACGGACAGGTTTCCAAAAAATGAAAGCCCGGTGCGGCATAAATCTTTCCCGGCCCCAGACCTAAAGCAATCAGTCCATCCCGCAGAGCGCCAAGATAGACAGCGTCACTTTTTATGTCTTTAACAATCGGCAACTTCTCTGTGCATGGATCAAAAACCGCATAAACAGAGCGTCCCGGCAGGTAAGTAAAAAAAACGCCTCTTTCGCCATTAATTTTATTCTCTTTACTCGCTTCCGTCAATATTTTTTCTCGAAAAACGTCGGATAATAAAGATAAATGTATTTTTGCGCAGCTGATGCGTGCGGGACCAAGAAGGGCAAGGCGTTTTTGCAGATAACTTCTTCCCAAAGGAGGCAGAAATACAACCCGGCAGCCAATCTGTAAGGCGGCGGCAAGTTCGACAATCAGTTCCACTCCTATTGTCCTGATAACACAAACGGTTTGTTGTTCGTCAACTCCCAGCGACTTCCAAAGAGCGGTCTTCTCCAGCGCCCGTTCATGCAGCTCCCTGTATGACAAATTCTTAAAACCGGAATTTGCTTCATAAAAAATAAAGGCGGGCGCCGGGCTATTTAAATTACGCAGAAGGAAATCATAATAAAGATTGTATCTCTGAAAAAGAGCGCTCGTTGTTTTGACAGGAAACAAATCGTCGGCGGCGTTTTTTAATGACCGCCAGAATTCAAGACCATCGCCATAACTGTCGTTAAGCCAGCTCAATCCTGGGCATGACTGCTGTTCTTCAATACGTAGGTCATTTTCTATTTGGGCAATCTGCATTTTCCCTCAGAGCGGGTCATTATTTTTAATCAGACGCGTGGAACCGTTGTTCATTATTCGCTAACAATATGCTTGCACTCCAAATTGCTGTTTGTAACTTTGATCGAATATTTTGATTCCAAAGGAGTTTCCAGAAACAATTTCCAATTTTTCCCAGGATTGGCAAACAAGCCGTAAACCCCGATGTTCACTTCATCCGGCTTGATGATTTCCAAAGTAATTTTTTCTTCTTGTCCGGGCATTAAAATCCGCGCGGCAAGAAGCGAAGGATCACGCGGTTCAGCAAAAATGGTATTGGCTACATCATCATAACTTTCAGCAAGAAAAACTTTTTGGTTTATTTTACGAATCACAATATAGACAGACCGGTCATCGTTGGATTGTTCATCGGCCTTCAAAATGAAGGCGACCTTTTTAACATGTTTCGGTCCGCCGCAGGCCTGCATCATCGCAACCGTAAAAAATACAGCGACAATGCTCAGGCAGCAGGTAATTATATTACATTTGCGGAGCTTCATATTTTTCTCCATCTTATTGACAAAACACGCCTGTCCCAGATTCGCTTTGTTCATTAATATCTTTGAAGAATTATCGCCTCCCAGGGGTCCTTTTTAAAGGTCAGTTTAATTTCGATCGGATGACTCTTGATTTTATCAGACGTGGGGTCAATGATCCATCTGATATCATTTTTCAGCCAATAACTACTGCCTTTGGGGGAGCTGGAAGCGGGAGCATGCACCATGTCCTTATATTCCTCAGTCTTTTTCAAAAGCTTGTAGAAGCACCAATTGGAACTGGGAACTTCAATGGTGCTTTTGTATTTAGTCGCGCCTTTCGCCGGTATTAGTTCTAGCCCCACAGACGCCGAGCAGGTATTTTGCCATTCAATTTTGAGAGGCGCCCAATTTGTTTGCTGGTTAAAAGACATAAATGACGACGCTCCAACGGTCACATACGATAAAACAGGCGTCGGCTCGTCCGGCATCATTTTGGGCAACGGGTTTGATTTCACCATGTATTCCAGCGGCCGCGCATTGCCTTCCTTGTCCCAAAAGAGCTTGCTGAGACTGGAAATATTATTCAGCGTCATCAGCATTTTAGGCGGCATATTCGGAAGGCCGTACGGACCGGGATTGCTTTTCCATTTGCCGCCCTCTAATGAACAGTAAGGCGCAATCGCCTTTTGATACGACTGCCAGAAGCGCCCTTGCGGATGAGTGGCGTTTTTAATATCTTCCAGTGTGGCTTCATCCGCAGCCAGTGGATTAAAAGGAAACTTATTGTTGAGCGGATTGATGTTTTCTTCCATCATGTCCGCCCATGATTTCGTTATTTCCTGATCAACATCATTCATTCCCAAAAAATACGCGGTCCAGATCGGCGCAAGAAAAATGTCGCGCCATTGCCTGGAAATTCCCACGCTTTCCAGCCAGCGAGTCGTCAAAGCCAGATACGAATCATTATCTTTTCTGTTAATGGCGAAAGCGATTTTCCCCAGGGGGGTCAGTCCGCTTTTGGTCAACACAAACGGATCCTCCGCAGCATTTTTCTTTGACGGCGACGGTGATTCCTGCTGAAGATCCGTTTTCATCTGATCAAGCAGTATTTTATATTTATCCAGTTCAGGGTAAACACCGTTTTTCTCATCCAGCAGTTTTCGGATGAAATCAAAATCCCTCATTTTCCCGGCAATGATCATCAGATACTCGTTGTTGCCCGTATCAACCTGGGTATTTTCCTTGATCGTCTGGAGAAAAGTCATAAAGGAAGAAGAAGGTTCAAACATTTGATTCAAGGCAAAACGAAGAGCGCCAGCGGAATTAATCTGGATATCAAACTGCAGGTAAAATTTGCGATAGGAATCGGCGTACATCTGAGCGTAAAAATCCACCTCCCGGCGCAGGAAGCTCAGAAAATCATTTCTGTCTTTATCGGGCACCGGAAGACTTTTAATCAAAACAGGTAAATCCGTGACTTGTGGCTTCACATATCTTTCCAATGCGTTCTTTGTAAATCTTTTATCCACTCTGGCTTTGCCGACGAAAAGAAAACCGCCGTCATTGGTCGGATTCATTACAATATCTTCGAAATCATATTCAGATGGGAAAAAGAGAGTCCCATTCGGTGTTTTGTAATAAGCAATAGCCCGGCGCATGAAAACGCATATCTTGCTTCGGTTTAAAGTATCATTCCATTGCTGGGCGCTGAAAACAAATTCTTCGGCGCCGAATGAAAACTTGAATTTATAGTCCGTTTTGAGCTTGTTGTAGTTGAGCATCATGTTGATGTTTTCAGCCAAGCCTGCAAATTTCAGGTTTTCAGGCTTTTGCGGCGGTTCCAGCGAAGATCCCTTGATAAAAATAAGAAACTGCTCGATTTTGTCTTTTTGCCATCCGAATTGCCTGGGCCCCTGTTCATCCATATTGATGATTAAATTCGTTTCCCGTTTAATCAACTCCATAAGCTTGATGTAAAAATTGTGAATATCATACTGCCTGATGATCATGAGAAAATGGTCGCTTTCGTGTAAAAGCCCGTCCAGTTCGCTCTCGCTGATCAGCTGCTGATCATACAATTGAGCAATATGCATAAAATAAAATTTCCCATGGAAAGAAATCATCCTCTCGAGTTGTTCCAGATAATTACCCCGCTGGGTGATGGTAACATTAGGCATTTCATAGGCAATGGGCCATTCGGATTGATTATAGGCGACGTAATCTTCAATGATCATCTCCGGAATTGCCAGAGATTCAGAAATATGTTGAATATTGCTCTTAATAAGTTTTCCAAGCTCATTTTTGTCCGTCGCGAACATCAGCCCGATAACATACATGTACTTATCCCGCATGCCTTCGGAAATCTCGACATAACGCTTTGCGGGATCGCTCATTTGCCTGGTGAGCGATCCGATCATATCCTTTTTTTCCGTCGCCAGCGCATAGCTGTCCAGCCGCGGGTAAAAGTACTGGCGGCGAATTGCTTCAATTAAAGCGCGTGTGACAGCATGGTGATTCTTCTTAAAAAAACCGGGGGTAAATTTCAGAAAGTAATGTTTCTTAAAATAATTATCCAGCAGAAGCTCATGCACCTTGTTTTCGTATCCTTCCGAAAAAGAGGACGCCACCTCGGATGTCGCCAGTTGACGTTCTTTAAGCAGATTCAGTTCATAGATAAATGAGGCCATGAGCAAGGCAACGGCGATAAAACCAGACGCCATCGCTGTTCGGCGATGCCATTGGTAGGGATCGTATTTCGCCAACTGTTCTCTGGTGATTTGCGCGGAAAATGGATTCGTAAACCGGACATGTTTTTCTTCCAGCGAAGTAAGACATACGTCAACAATTTGCGGTTCCACGGAAAGCGGATCCTGCCCGGTAAGTTTTGCGGCAAAGAATTTTAAATACTCAAAAATCTTCGGCGACTGACGTAAAAAAGAAATCGTCCTCAGATACTTATCGGCGGGAAGCGTAACCAGAGCATCGGTCAGATATTTTTCAAACGGCTCCAGTCCTTTGGACAATTCGGCGATATCGTCATTGGACGAAAAATGCATTTTCAGGGGAAAGCTTTTTTTTACAAGATATTCAGAAAATTCAGAAAAACCTTCCATTAAATCAAGATGGGTTACGGCAATGCGCACCTTGACCGGTTTTTGGCATATTCCGCTTAAAAGATTGATTTTCCCCCGAATATACTGAGCTTCTTTTGTCAGGTAATCAATGTAATTTTCCTCGTCTCCATTACCGGCGCCGCTTAGAACTACAACAACCGTCGGCGCTTTATGCCGAAAGATGGGCGTCCAGAGTTTCAGCAGCGCTTTTCTTACCGGGGCCGTGGTATCGGAAACCAGAGCCGCCGGAATTTCCTGCACCAGCACCTTGGAACCGAGATAAATCTGCAGCAGAGGATTTGTGGTGTAACTGGGGTAAAACTCTCTGGCATAACCCTGCCAGTCGGTATAATTGTCAATCAGCAGAGTTTTACCGACTCCCCATCCGCCAAAAACGACAAAGTGATCGAAAACCATCATGCGGCGGCGCAAATCACCCGGTATTTCTTTCAGAAAACTCTTCCATATTTTTCTCAGGGCGGAAGATTTCATCGCTGCTTTTTTGGGTTCCGGAGGATTTTTCGCCTCTTTTTCTTTTTTTCTTTTTCTGATGTAAAAGATAATTCCCGCAATAAGCAGCAAAAGCAAGACAACGCCGACGGCAATAAGAATCAATGACCAGTCATTCCAAAACGTATTTTCTGCAGCGGCTATTACTTTTTGCTTTGTCACTGTTCCCTCACTCCAGCCACTATCTATTCACCGTTTTCAGACTCCATAACAAATTTTTCATCTTCCACTTTTATATCCACTGTATTGCCCGGCTGAATCCTGCCATCAATAATATCTTCCGCCAGCGGATCCTGGATATGGGTCTGGATAACTCTCTTCAGCGGTCTTGCCCCCATCAGCGGATTAAAGCCGAGTTTGGACAACTGTTCCAATCCTTCATCCGTGACTTTAATCTTGATATTTTTTTCCGCCAGCAGCTTAATAAGATTGCGCATTTGGATCTGGGCGATAGATTTCATGCCCTCCATGGTCAGCTGTTTGAAAATTAAAATATCATCAAGCCGGTTGATGAATTCCGGCCGAAAGTGTGATCGGACGGCGTCCATGATTCTTGCGTTCATTTCCTGCGCCTCTTCCTCGGTTTCCGCAGGCTGAATATCCGCGGAACCGAGATTCGAGGTCATCAAAACAACCGTATTGGAAAAATTCACCGTTTGCCCCTGGCTGTCCGTAAGCCTTCCGTCATCCAACAACTGCAGAAAAAGATTAAAGACGTCGGCATGTCCTTTTTCAACTTCATCGAAAAGAATGACGCTGTAAGGTTTCCGGCGCACGGCGTTGGTTAAAACGCCGCCTTCTTCGTACCCGACATAGCCCGGAGGCGCGCCGATCAGCCGGGCCACGGAGTGCTTTTCCATAAACTCGCTCATGTCAATGCGGACCAGCGCGTTTTCATCGTCGAACATGAATTCCGCCAGCGCCTTACAGACTTCCGTTTTGCCAACACCGGTGGGACCCAGCATTAAAAAAGAGGCAATCGGACGGTTCGGACTTTGCACGCCGGCGCGTGAACGGCGCACTGCTTTAGCAATGGCGGCCAGCGCGTGATCTTGACCGATGACGCGATCTCTTAAATGGTCTTCGAGATGCAGCAGCTTATCTTTCTCCGATCCCATCATTTTGGAAACAGGAATACCCGTAATTCGCGATACCGTATCGGCGATATCGTCTCCGGAGATGGAACGCTGCAGGTAACGGTTATCGGATAAGTCAATATCCGCATATTCAGAGATGGTTTTATTTAATTCCGGAATGATTTTATATTGCAACTCGGCCACCCGTGAAAAATCCTCCGCCCTGACTTTCAACTCCATTTCCCGTTTGGCTTCTTCCAGCTCTTTTGTTGCTTTTTGCACGGCAGACAGGGCATTCTTTTCTTTTTCCCATTTATCCGTCATGCTTTTGCTTTTCTCCCTGAGTCCAGCTATTTCTTCATTGAGTTTTTTCAACCTTTCCAGGGACTCGCTGTCCGTATCGTCCTTGAGAGCGCGAATCTCAATTTCCAGATTCACGATCCGGCGATCTATTTCGTCAATCTCTTCCGGTTTGGAGGAAAGCCCAATACGAACCGACGCAGCTGTTTGATCAATCAGATCCACGGCTTTGTCGGGCAGGAACCTGTCCATGACATAACGTTTGGAAAGCTTCGCGGCGGAAATCAGCGCCGCATCCTGAATATGAACACCATGATGAACTTCGTATTTTTCCTTGATGCCTCTAAGAATCGTAACGGTTTCGTCAATAGCCGGCTCATCAACCAGGACCGTCTGAAAACGCCGCATCAGGGCGGTGTCCTTCTCGATGTGTTTCCGGTATTCCTGCAAAGTCGTCGCGCCAACGCAGCGGATTTCACCCCGCGATAAAGCCGGTTTGATCAAATTGGCCGCGTCCATGGATCCTTCCTGGCCGCCCGCGCCAATCAGCATGTGAATTTCGTCAATAAACAAAATGACGTTTCCGGCATCCGTCACCTCCTGCAGAACCCTTTTAAAGCGTTCTTCAAATTCACCCCGGTACTTAGCGCCGGCAATCAGTTGCCCCATGTCCAGAGATAAAATTGACACAGTCTTCAGATCGTCCGGAACATCTCCGTTTACGATATGTTGGGCAAGCGCTTCCACAATCGCGGTCTTCCCCACTCCCGGTTCTCCGATAATGATGGCGTTGTTCTTCATGCGCCGGCTGAGAATTTGAATGGTAAAGCGGATTTCCTTTTCACGTCCAATTACGGGATCCATTAATCCCCGCCGGGCTTTATCTGTCATGTCTGTTGAATATTTAGCCAGGTATTCAAAATCTCCGGTTCCCTCCTCGCCTTTTGCAAACCTTCCTTTTGGCGGTTGCTCAAGCGCCGCCATCAATTCTGTTTTATCTACGCCGGCTTCCGTAAAGGCCTGGGCGATTTCTTCCTGATCCAGAAGACCGATAAGTATATGGTTGATTCCGATATATTTGGATTTTGTTTTCTGGCTCGCCTCCTCGGCGATGATAAAAACTTTCTCCAGATCGCGGTTGATGGGTGTCTGCGTATTGCCCGCCTTGCCTTTCGGCTGGGTAAGAAGCTTGCCGTCGGCGCGAGCAGCTAGCAAATCAAAATCCACTTTTAAATTGGACAGATAATATCTTTTAAGATCTTCTCCGAGCAAAACGGAAAACATATGCCATGGCGTAACATATTCATGGTCTCTTTTAACGGCCAGACGGCAGGCGCTTTCAATGACTTCCTGGGCCTTCATTGAAAATTTTTCAATAATCATTTTCCCCTCCGAAAAAGTTAAAGTTCAGGAAATTAATTTACTTATTTTACAATTTAAAGCTCTCATCCATTAATTTAAAAACCGAATAAAGTCAAAACAATATTTAATTTTTTGCGGCAGTCTCCCGCCTGCCGGGCATGTGACGACAATAAAATTTTCGATGGTTGACAATATGGCGAACAACGTCGGGGCAAATCACGTTTTTTGAGTTTGCAATGACATCGTTGAAATAGCGTTGCCCTTCTTCCGGAAACCGAAGAAAAAAGTTCGGAAAGCCGCATATGAGATTGGGCAAATGACCGGCGGTAGACAGGGATTTGCTTCAGGCAACAGGATTAGCAAAGTTGGGGGAAAACATTTTTATGAAGAACGGCGGCAATGGACGAATGCCCGGACGGTTTTGCCCACGCACAGGGACGTTTTTCCTTGACAGCGCCTCCTTATTCTTATAAGGCCCAGCATGCAACTTTGTGCGCATTTGATGGAGTTTGGCGCTTTAGGGACCGGGTTTTGACAAAAGTCCTCAATCATCAGACAAATAAAATCCATCGGGCGGGTCTCCTTGTGTAACTCTCCTTATGCAGGAGAAATATATTGAATCAATGCAGAAAACAAAAAAATATCCAATAAATCCGGAAAATATCAACGGATCCCGGAAAAAAAAGCTGGGACAGGTTGTTGTCATTGAAGACCGCTGCAAGGGTTGCGGCTTTTGCATTGCCAATTGCCCCCGGCAGGTACTGCGTTTTTCAACCTCTTTTAACAAAAAAGGTTACCACCCTCCCGAAGTGAATGACGCCACAAGGTGCGTTAACTGCCATTTCTGCGAAGTTCTCTGTCCGGAGTTTGCCATTTACAGCATTGAATATGACGACCTTATTGAATAAAGGTTGAAGGAGACAGGTTTTGGTTGCAAAAGAAGTTTTAACAGGAATGCATTTCATGAACGGCGATGAGGCCTGCTGCGAGGGAGCGCTGGCCGCCGGTTGCCGTTTTTTTGCCGGATATCCGATTACACCAGCGACGGAAATCGCGGAATCCATGTCACGGCGGCTGCCCCAGGTGGGCGGCATTTTCATCCAGATGGAAGATGAAATCGCTTCGATGGCGGCCATTCTGGGCGCCAGCTGGGGCGGGGTTAAATCCATGACCAGCACATCGGGCCCCGGATTTTCCCTGATGATGGAAAATATCGGCCTGGGGATCTGCACGGAAACGCCCTGCGTGGTCTGCAACGTCCAGCGGGGAGGTCCGAGCACGGGACTTCCCACCCTGGTGGCCCAGGGAGACATGATGCAGGCGCGCTGGGGGTCTCACGGGCATTACGAAATCATCGCGCTTTGCCCGGCGAGCCCGCAGGAAATGTTTGACATGACCATCCGCGCATTCAATCTCAGCGAGTACTACCGTCTGCCCGTGCTGATTATGGCCGATGAAGTGGTAGGACACATGAATGAACGGGTCGTCATTCCCCGCGAGGATGAAATTGAAATTATCAACCGGCGCAAGCCCGTCGTTTCCCGGGAAGATTATCTTCCCTATGAAGCGGATGCCGACGGCATTGCGCCGATGGCCAACTGCGGCGACGGTTACCGTGTCCACGTGACCGGCCTGACCCATGACGATCGGGGTTACCCGGCGATGGATGCCAAAGGGCAGGAACGGATGGTCGCCCGTCTGGTCGATAAAATCCGCAATAACCTTGAAAAAATCATTCGCACAAAAAATCTGTTCCTGGATGACGCGGAGATCGTCGTGGTTTCCTACGGCATCAGCGCCCGTTCAGCCATGCAGGCCGTCCGCAATGCCCGCAACGAAGGCATCAAAGCGGGATTGATCAAGCTGGAGACCGTCTGGCCGTTTCCCGAGGAACTCATCCGGAGCGTCGCCCCTCATGTAAAAGCCATGATCATGGCGGAGATCAACGGCGGTCAGATGGTTCTGGAGCTTGAACGCTGTGCGGGCGGCGCCTGCCCGGTGAGTCTGTTATCCAATTACGGCGGCGCGATTCTCCATCCCGGCCTGATTCAGAATGCTATTGCCAAAGCGGCAAAAGGAACTATATGACAACAACAAAACCAGTTAGAAATCTTCCGCCCCACCCGATGGATTCCCTGCTCAGAACGGAAAGAATTCCGCATATCTGGTGTCCGGGCTGCGGCATCGGCACGGTTTTCGGAGCGGTGCTGGCCGCGATTAAAAATACCGGATGGGATCCGAATACTATCGCCATGGTGTCCGGCATCGGCTGCACCGGCCGCATGGCCGGTTATATCAGGCTGGATTCGTTTCACACCACGCACGGCCGGGCGCTCCCGTTTGCCACGGGGCTGAAGCTGGCCCGTCCCGAAACAAAGGTGATTGTCGTTTCCGGGGACGGAGATCTTTTTGCCATCGGCGGCAATCATTTTATTCATGCCGCGCGCCGGAACATGGATTTAACGGTTATTTGCGTCAATAATCTCAACTACGGGATGACGGGCGGCCAGCAGGCGCCCAGTACGCCGCTGGGAGCCAAGACCACCACCTCCGTCAATGGTTCGCCGGAGGAACCGTTCAATTTCAGCTATCTGGCATCCGCCTGCGGGGCGACCTATGTGGCCCGATGGACGGCGATGCAGGTGCGGTCGCTGCGGAGTTCCATCAGTGAGGCGCTGGAAAAACGCGGCTTCAGTTTTGTCGAAGTCATCACCCCCTGCCCGTCCTCTTTCGGACGGCGCAACCGCATGGGCAGCGCGCTGGAAATGCTGAAATTTTATCAGGGCCGTTCGGTCATCCGCGGCGATATTGATCCCAAAGATGCGTCCATGGATATTGACAGGGAAATTGTGGTGGGAAAATTTGTCGATATCGAACGCCCCACTTTCACGGATCACTACGAAAAATTCAACCGTTCTCAGATGCCGCAGTGGCGTTCCATGCATCCTGATACTCAGAAAGGACGGTAAGAACCATGCCGGACACGCGGGAAAGACATATTATATTCACTGGTTTCGGCGGCCAGGGCATTGTTCTGGCCGGAGACATTCTGGGCAAGGCGGCGACAATTTACGACCACAAGCACGCCACCATGACGCAGAACTACGGGCCAGAAGCGCGCGGCGGCGCCTGCTCCAGTCAGGTGATCATCAGCGGCGAGGAAATCCTTTTTCCCTGCGTGGAAGAGCCGGAAATCCTGGTCTGCATGAGTCAGGAAGCCTACATGAAAAACGTCAAATCCCTGCGGCCGGAAGGAACGCTGATCTGGGATACCGACCTGGTGCATACCCGCAAAGGAGACATGCATTTTAAAACATTTCATATTCCCGCCACCCGCTTTGCCGAAGGGCTCGGAACCAAGATGATGGCCAATATCGTCATGCTGGGATTTCTGTCCGCCGTCGAACCTCTGGTTCATGCCGAAGCGCTAAAGAAAGCCGTTCTGGATTCCGTTCCTCCTTCCACAAAAGACAACAATCTTCATGCCTTTAATACGGGCAGGGAATACGGCACGTCCATCATCAAGGGTCTGGTCAAACCGGAACCGGGAAAGCATCAGGATTAGTCTCCGTAAAGATTGGCCACCCGTTTTTCGCGCCGCGATCCGCATGCGGAAGTTGTGCGCCGAAATCCCGTGGCCGCGGTATTTTTCCACCCTTCAATTTTTCTCAATGCATTTGACTGCTTGATAAGATATGGAGATAGCTGTACGTATTAACGGTTTCATATTCCAATAACGGTCCAAGGCGTCGAAGGACAATCCATGACCTTTGAGCGGCATAAAATCAATGAAAGAGTCATTCAGGATCTGAAAGAACGTTCCACGATCGGCCTGATCATCTACGTTGTTTTGTCCTTCATCGTGTTTTACTCGGGCGGCTTTCATGTACGGCACTCCGTGCCGGCCTGGACTTTTCTTTTATCCAATATTGGCATCTGCCTGTTCCGCCTGCTCCATTTGATGCTTTCCTCAAGAACCGGAAAACGTTTTGAAACCATCAACAGATGTGTCTTTTACCTCTCTGTGGTGATGACCGCTCTGATCTGGGGGGTCATGTTTGCGCTGGTAACACTCATGAAAGAGGAGCATGCCGCGCAACTGATCATGATCCTTTGCGTCTGCGGCCTGGGCGCCGGGGGCGTGGTTGCTTATATTCCCGACCGGCGTCTTTCCCTTGCTTTTAACGCAGCCATAATCCTGCCGGTCATCCTCACCATGCTTGTGAACCGGTCGGATGCGGCACTTTTAATCATGTTTTGCGCGTTTTCCATTTACATGGTGATGATCACCATCAAGGGAAACGGAGAATACTGGAACGCGCTGGAAAATGAACATCTGCTGGAAGTAAAATCACTGGAACTGTCCCATCTGAGCAATACGGACGCGCTAACCGGTCTGTATAACCGGCGTTATTTCAATGACGCGCTGGATCTGGAATGGAAGAGGTCGGGGCGCGACAAATCCCCGATTTCCCTGCTCATCATGGATATTGATTATTTTAAAAGAATCAATGATACCTATGGCCATCAGGCCGGCGATGAATACCTGAAGAAACTGGCCGGAACTTTGTCTTCCGTTTTCAAAAGAGATACAGATGTCGTGGCCCGCTACGGGGGAGAAGAATTTATCATTCTCCTTCAGGGAATGGACATCGGACCAGCAAGACGGCTGGCAGAGAATACGATTCAAGCCGTTGCCGCCATGACCATCGATTATCAGGGGGAAAAGATCGGAACGACCATCAGCGTGGGGGTCAATAGTTGCGTTCCGGATTCTAAAACCAAGTCGGATTCCTTCATCCTGGCCGCCGACCAGGCCTTGTACGCAGCCAAGGCGCAGGGAAGAAACCGGGTGGTGGTTTACAGCGAATGGACAGATCAAAAATAACGGCGCCGCTTCATCCCGCAAGCTTTGAGCTATCCTGCCCATCGCCAGTGCGTCCATGCCGCACAAGCGTCTTCCCTCCCCTTGCGGGAGGCACTGCGGGAGGGGGTGCAAATCAAAACGCTGCATGCTGTTTCCCGGATAACCTTTGCTCTTGCCTGAAAGCGTTTTGAATAAATCTACAGCTTGTGAAAGCCTCCGGCTCAGACAGTTGTTATTACTTATCTTTCACCGCACATCAAACCAAAGGAACCGGACAAACTGAGCGTGGATATCCAGAAGCCGTAACGCATGACGGGCTGCGGCTTCTGGATCGGTGTGGTGTCTGACAAATCTCAATAGAGAGAAAGAAGCTGGTCTTTATATTTGGCGAGGACGTTGGCTCTCTTGAGTTTCATGGTCTGGGTCAGCATGCTGTTGACCACGCTG
This sequence comes from uncultured Smithella sp., assembly GCA_964491435.1. Taxonomy (GTDB): domain Bacteria; phylum Desulfobacterota; class Syntrophia; order Syntrophales; family Smithellaceae; genus UBA8904. The sequence goes on along the minus strand of CAZBGE010000001.1, from coordinate 40,379 downwards.
AAGTCTTCCGCAATGTAAAGAAACTTTTGCGGCACTTCGTAGCCGCCAAATGACTTGCGCACTTGCTCAATGATTTGCCGGGACAGCCAGATCTTTAAATCTTCGCTCTGCAGCGTCTCTTCCGGCGTGTCTTTGACCCATCCTTTGGTCTCCGGATCGGCTTGCAGCGCGGCAAAGTCGGGAACAATCACCGCCACGTTGTAGTCTTTCCCTTCGCCGTAGATCATGGCGTTGGCGACATGGCGCATCAGCTTGATTTCATTTTCGATGCTTTCCGGATGCACATACTTGCCGTTGGCCAGTTTGTATTCGTCCTTGAAGCGGCCGGTGATGTGCAGGAAACCTTCTTCGTCGAACCAGCCGCGGTCGCCGGTGCGAATGCCCGCAAAGCCGTTCCATTTATCCGGCATCATGACCTCTTCGTTGAGCTTGGGTTTGTTGAAGTAACCCATCATGACCTGCGGTCCGTACACGCAGATCTCGCCGTCGGGACTGTCTTCTCCCACGCGGGACTTGTCGATCACGACATGTGTGTGCTGGATCGGTTTGCCCACGGTTCCCAGCTTGTTGCCGAATTTTGTGCAGTTCATGGTTACACCGCCCGAGGTCTCGGTCATGCCGTAGCAGTCGTAAGTCGGCTGCCCGATATCATGGAAGAAAAGAGCGATTTCCGGTTTCAAAAGCGCGCTGGAGTTGACGATAAATTGCAGGTTGCCGCCGAAAATGGCGCGAACCTTGGAAAAGACCAACTCATCATAATCTTTAAACTCCTTTGTTTTCTCGGACAAACCTCTGTTTTTGGCCGCTGCATCAAGCGCCGCGTCGAAAAACTGTTTTTTCACAGGATCGGCATTCACGCCCTGCATGATGGCGTCGTAAATCCTGGTGATAATCCGCGGAACGCCGTTAATGGCCGTGGGCTTCGATTCCTGAACGTTTTGCATGAATTTGTCCAGCGCTTCGACAAAGGCAATCCCGCCGCCGAAGGCCATATAATTGTGCAGATCGCAGTTTTGTCCGTAGACATGCGCCCAGGGCAAAATAGAGATCACCTGCGCCGTTTCGTCCAGATCGAACGTATCAATGCTGGACCGGGCGGCCCAGGTTGCATTGCCGTGCGAGATCATGGCGCCTTTGGGGTCGCCTGTTGTGCCGGACGTGAAAATGATGTGCGCGAGGTCCGACCAGTGGGGCTTGATGGATGGAGCAGGATTCTTTTTACCCATTTCCTCCAGAGCGGAAAGGCTGTTTTCGCCTTTGCCGTAAACGACGAAGATTTCCTTAAGCGTCGCGATTTCCTGTTTGAAGCCTTTCACTTTTTCATAAACGCTCTCGTCGCGGACAAACAGGAATTTGATGGCCGCATCGGTGATGATGTATTTCCAGACTTTGGGGAGTTCCTGAAGATACATGGGAACGAATACTCCGCCCAGCCCGTGGACGGCCTGCTCGCAGACGAACCACTCGACGCAATTGTTGATGATGATGCCGGCTTTGTAGCCTTTGGTAAAACCAAGTTTTTTCAAAGCGCCGCGGAGGTTGTCGACCCGCTCGGCAATTTGCCTGCGTGAAAGCCATTCATACTTTCCGAATTCCGGATTCTTGGTGCCCAGGAAGCGGATATCCGGAAACCTGGTTACGCTTTGCTCAAATAAATCAACCAGGTTATTCGGGTAGTCATAAACTGTATTCGGGTCCATATCATCTCCTTAAAATCTATCTAGAGGTAAGTCTTCCGCCTTCTTGGGGAAACGGGCGTCTGCAATAAAGGCCACTTCATCCTCTTGAGCATTAAAACCTTCTCCGGTCGGTTAATGCATCAAGCTCTTGAAGAAATATTTATAAACGCTGGAATAGAGGCAGTCAATTTGATATGTTGGATTATGAAAAATAATGATTTATGTGTAAACCAGAAAGACAGTCTTGATTAGAACGATCAAGCGGCGCAAGCGGACAGTGTTTTTTTGATATAATATAAGTTACTTATATAATGAAGGATATAAAATATGAACCAGATTGATAAGGCAGCGGCAGCTATTTTATCGGCATTTCCAACGGTAGAATGTTTTACGTTATTCTACCAAAATAAACATAATACACCGATAGGCGACTCGTTTATTGATTTTGCCGTCAGAAACGTTGTGATCAATACACCGGATGCTGAAAGCCTTGAGCAATTCATCCGCACCCATACGGACAACGAATTCAAGTTCCGGTTAACCGGCGATATCACCTTTGAGGAACTGTTAAATAAAAAGGAAGAAACGCTGAACCTGAATCTTTCCCTGCGGGCCCTGTGCAATCGCATCAATGCCATTCTGACAACGCACCGGATTGGGCTGCCGCGGGTGACCCACTCCATGCTCATGCGGCTGAAAAAGGAATCCCTGGATACGGACTACAAGATGAACGTGCTCAGAAGCATCGCTTTCTGGCTAGGCTACGAGCGGACGGAACTTTCCCGGAAATGGAACTTTGAAACGCTGGTTTCGTTGTTTCCCGAAAGCGGCGCCTCTCAGAAATCCGACGACCACACCGAAGGCGTGCGCATCGGTTTTTCCCTGACCAGCCGCGGCGAAGTCATTGATCATGAAATCATCGGCTGGCTGAAAAAAAACATCAAGAGTTACATCACCGAGGCCATCGGCCATTTCCTTTACGGCAAATGGGGCAAAGTCAAGGCCTACGACATTACGACATTGTATATCGATTTTCCGAAGGAAAGGGAGGGCGGCAATCTTGTCCATTACATGGAATGTCTGAAGAGCGCGGTGGCCCTGGCGCACCAGATCGCCGTCCGCTGGCCTCTTTCGAAATATTACAGCAAGAACCGGTTTCTCTCCATCGCCATTACGGCGGGAGAATACGGGGTTCTGGAAAATCATCTGCTTTCTCTTTTGAACGCCAGCCTGCCGGATGACCCCATGATCCGCATATCGGATTATGCGCGTCATGGACTGCTGATTAACGACATCCATGTTATTCTTTGTCAGAAACCCGTGGAAGCCAGATTGTTCAACGGAGAATCTCTGCCGATCTGGTGGATCACATCGCTCTGGACGACTCATTATTTCGATTTTGTCTCCGAGCTGCTCCATGACGAGACGTTACAAAACACCCCCGCTTCGATTGAAAAACTCGACCGGCTGCTCTGGCCCATGGGAAGCCAGAACGCCGCCGCAGGCCATGCGGGCGACGACAACGCCATTGCCACCTTTTTCAAGTATCCGCATCATTCTCTGCTGGGCGTGGAGATTGCCAAGACGCTCTACTATCGCAAACGCTGTTCGGAAGCAGCGGAAATTCTCCGGATAGTTTTGTCCATTAATCCGAAGGATCTGGTTGCCCGGACCCTGCGGATGATGCTGCTTCGAAACATGGCGCTGGATACGCCTTCTCACCGGACGGCGGCGGCTGTTTTTCGCCAGGCCATCCAGGAAGCGGACAATATCCGGGAACATTGCGATTTCCACACAGAAGATTTCTACTGCGAATACGCCATCGTCTATCTGGCGCAGGCCATGTCCACCGTCCGGCACATGCGGACTCATCCGGATCTCCGTGAAAATCTCAAAGAGTTTGAAAAGCTGCAACAGGCTGTCTATCAGGCATTGGATCAGGCCAAACAGCTTTTTGAAAAAGGAATGTCCGTGTCTTCTTCCGGGACCCGCTCATCATTCCTTTTGAAAATTGCCGCCGTGCTGAAAACAATGCTGGAGAGTGATAAGGAATTGTTTGTCAATCCGGAAAAACCCATCACCGGCGGCGCCGATATTTTTCAACAGGAATCGATGGACGTGCAATGGCAAATCGGCTATCGCCGCAGTGAATTACCCGTCCGGCAGCAGGATGAACTGGTTGCAAAAATCACGATTCAAAAAGGCGTTATTTACAACGCAGCCATTTCCTTGTTCAGTTATCAGCCGACCACCCTGTTTTGCAATGCCGTGGCCCTGTGGGATTTTCTGCCGGTCCATACGGTGCTGACGGCAAAAATCGTGAGAGAAAGAATAGAGAATGCCATTGACATTGCCAGGCAGGCCGAGGAAGAAAAGGTTGGCATCTATGCCTTTAACCGCACGTACAGCGAAATAATTCCGGCAGATGTGTATATTGAGCATATGCAAAAGGCGCTGAAAATCATCGACGAAGAAGTTGGCGGAGATTTGACCGGCCGCGAAGATTCGGAAGTCATCACGGCTATGGCGGATGGCAGGCCGCCCAAACTGTTTACGCTGAATTTTTGACGGGATCTTCAGACCTTTTCATATAAGTATTGACGCTCTTTAATTTCTCCTATATTTTATACGTAAATAACAAGATTAATCTGGCGAAGAGAAGGTGTCGGCCATGACAAGCAATACCACCGGCTGTAGGCTCATTTTGAAAGGCATGGTCCGCGGTCTTGACCTGAAAAAGCCCATTCTCTATTTTGAGAAGGAACTGGGCTTATCCAATGAGAAGATACAGGATCTTCTGGCCCGTCCGCCCCGTGTCCTGCAAGAGTTTGCCAACGAACAGGGCGCGGAGCTGGCCAAGGCAACCTTGGCGAAACTTGGTTTTTTGACAAAGACGGAACCCTTTGTTCGTTATCCCTCCTTTCCCGTGGCCGTATCAAGCAATAATGAGAGCCTCATCAGAAAGGAGCTAAGCAAAATCCTCAGGTGCCGGATGAGCCTGCTGCTCCTCTTTATCCAGGTTGGCATGGCAGGCAATGAAGCGCGTTTGCCCTCCATGATGGGGACGTTCCAGGATAAGGTCGCCCAAGCGTTTCGTGAAAGCGATACAGTGATCGGCCTTGATGAATTTCATCTCATCCTCCTGGGGTTCACGACGGATGCGGCTGGCATCAAGCCTTTCCAATCAAAGGCGCATCGCGTTCTGAAAAGACTGCTCCCTGACGGGGCTTTGGTGACTTCGGGCCATGCCCTGTTCCCGGAAGACGGCCAGACGGTAGAGGTCCTGGCCGCTGTTGCGGAAAGCAGACGAAGAGAGCGGCATGGCGCCAGATTGTCTGGTGCGCTTGAGGCAGGATCGGCCAAAACGGAAAGACCGCTCGCGCCTGCGGATGACAGGACAGGCATGAAGCCCCTCCAGGTATCCTTTTCGCAAGCCACGGGGAGAGTCTTTAAAAGGCTCATGAGCATGGATGCGCAAACTCTCTGGCCGAGCCTCAGTCAGATTCAAAAGAAGGAGCAGCGGGAATTCTGGGCACGCTTACCGTTTGATCTACCCTTGGCATCGACTTTGGATAAAGTCATAAAGGATCCGTCAACCTCTCCGCCTGATCCATCTGCGGAAATGTACCTGCATACCATCCTGCAGCAGATGGAGTCAGAATCTGGTTATGAAGGGCGGGAGCGGATGCGGAAACAGGTCCTGGCAAAATTGAATCGAACCGAAGAACTGCCGATGTTGCCCTCCATGGCAATGCAGATATTCAAAATAGCCTCCAATCCGAATTCCTCAGGCACGGAGCTGGAAAATGTCATCATGAAAGACCCCGCCCTGGCCTCGAAATTGCTAAAAACGGTTAATTCCGCCTTTTACGGAAATCCTCAGAAAGTCAGCGCAATCAAACAGGCAGTCGCCCTCCTTGGAACAGAGGAGATCATGGACATGGCCTTCGGTCTGGCGACAGCCAAGGTATTTCAATTCAAGACAGCGCCGGGGCTTCCCGATCCAAAATCCCTGTGGCGCCATTCCATCTGCACCGCACTGATTGCACAGTATTTATCACGCAACATGGCAACGTACCAGGAGTTGGGGATTTTTACGGCCGGCCTGCTCCATGACATCGGAAAGATCTTTCTCATGGACAAATTCCCCGATGTCTATACGCAAGTCTTTGACGGGATGGAGAAATACAGTCTTCCCCTCTATGAAATGGAAGAGGAATTTTTCGGCCTGAACCACGGAACAGTCGGAAAATATCTAGCTACCCGATGGAATCTTCCGGAGCCTCTTGTTCAGGCCATCACGTTCAGCCATCAGCCTTTTTTTGCCTCAAGTTATGCGGAATTGGCGGCGATTGTCGGTCTTTCCAATCATCTTTACTACCGGGCCACGATGGCAGAGGGGGCGGCCCGTGATGCAATGGAGCGTTCCCACTGGCTGAGTGTCGGCCACTGGATCGTTCTCACCAGGCTGTTTACGGATCTGAATGAAAAGAAACTGGATTCTCTGACCCGGGAGGCCGTCAAACTCATCGAAGAGAACCGAGGTCTTCTGGAAACACTTCAGTAAGGTATTGACCTATGAATGAGAAAGAGAATAAATCGCCGGCTGATCAAGAAGAAATTGCCAACGAGAGGGAGCTCTTCAAGCGGGAATTCCTCAAGATGCGTTCGAAGTATGAAAATAAGATTGCAGAGCTGTCCGTTCTCAAGGAATTGGGACATTCTCTCCGTTCGGCAGGTGTGTCCACAAAGAAGGGTATTCTCACCGATCAGCTCAATATCATCAAGAAATACTCCTCATTGGAGTGCGTGTCTCTCTGGCTCCTGACGGAAAATCAGCAGATGCTGAGTCTCGTGGCATCTACGGAAGAAAACGAATCCGTCCACGAGCAACCTCCTGTTCTTGTCGAAAACGGAATGCTGGGTCAGGTCGTCATGGCGCAGCGCCCCCTCGTCATTCCCCGTTCCCGAATGAATCATGATGAAGGGGGCGTGGATAACGGATCTTCATGCACCATGCTGTGCATCCCTGTTATGGACAAAATCGAGCCGATGGGCGTTCTCACTCTGGTTCGCCCGCAGCAGGACAGTTATGACCAGAACGAGATCAGTTTTTTCAGCCTTGTTGCCGATCAGATTGCCGGCACCGTTGTCTTGTACCGTATTCACAAGCGGATGCTGAAGGAGGAAAGCAAGCGATTTCTCCTGAGCCGCTTTTTTTCGAAGAATGTCAGCGAGGAGATCCTTGGCAAAAAGGGAAACATCCGCCTGGGTGGCGAGCGTAAGCATGCAACAATCGTCTTTGCAGATCTGAAGGGATTTACCTCCATTTCGGAATCCCTTGATCAGGAAAAGGTCGTAGAGATCCTGAATGCCTTTTTTTCCCGCATGACGCCTATTATTTTCAAACATGAAGGAACACTGGACAAGCTCCTGGGAGACGGCCTCATGGCCGTCTTTGGCGCTCCCATATCAAACAGCAACAGCGCCGTTCAGGCCTTGCGGGCCGCTATCGAAATGATGAAGGCCTTGCTGGTTTTCAATTTTGAATGCCGAAATAGACAGTGGCCTGAACTCCACATGGCGATCGGTTTGAATGCCGGTGACGTCGTAGCGGGATATATTGGTTCGGAAGACCACCTCAATTATACGGTAATCGGTGACGCCGTGAATGTCGCACAGCGCCTCCAGTCCATTGCCGCCGCGGATGAGATCCTGGCTAGCAGTTCTGTTGCCGATGAAGTCGAGGAAAAGGAAAGTGAGGTTCAGGGCCTGAAGGGCCTGAACCATCTTCCCGCCCAAATGGTAAAGGGAAAGCGGGAGGCGATTGAGGTATTTCGCATCGAGTATTGACGGTCTTTTTTCTCGCCCGCGAAGGGGCTGCCCCCGTCCGGTCGAGTCTTTTGGACTCGACGGAAGAAAAAACGCTGAAGAATATCCAGCACTGAACATTGATGCCGGTTAAACCGGAAAATAACAAGCCATCAGCTTGATCGCTGTTGCAGATAAGGAAAAAGGCCGAGTCAAAAAGACTCGGCCGGACATCAGGCCTGAAGACCCGGCTAAACACCGAAACTCCCCCGAACACCAGACGGACATGAATGTCGGCGCTACAAATAGCCACATTTTGCATCGCGGGTTGTATCAGGCGCAAAGCGCCGGCACTTACGGCGAATCTTCTTACGGACGCAAAATCAACCAATAATCTCGGAGCAGGTTTTGACATCCATGCCCGGTTCCAGCAGAGGGAAAAGGCTTTCCATGTTTTTCATCAGGTTGGCGGAATGCAGTTTCAGCGCATCCTTGTCGCTGTATTTCTCGTAAAAAATAATCGTCTTTTCATCGCCGCGCACGGTGTGCGGAATATACTCCAGGCAGCCTGGTTCACCGGCTTTCACTTTGGGAACAATCTCCTTCAGAACACCGATGGCTTCTTCCATTTTTCCGTCTTTGACTTTCAATGTCGCGATCAAGGTAATCATGATGCCGTCTCCTCATTTGTATTTTATCTAAGTATCTTTACGCGTTTTTCAGGAAAGCGATGATTTCGCCGATATCCGGCAGCTCGGCAATGGGATAAACCTTCACGAGACAAACCTTTCCCGTTTCATCGACAATGACGTTTGCCCTTTCCGAAATGCCGTCCTTTTCCCTGAAAAGCCCGAGGTTCTTTGCCGCATTGCCGTGAGGCCAGAAATCAGCCAGAAGCCTTGTGTGTTTTATTTTGATTGCCTTCGCCCAAGCCGCCTTGCAGGGAACGCTGTCCACGCTCAGGCCGACGGCGACAGCGTTGAGCTTGTCGAAGATTTTTTTATTCTTCTCCAGGGACTGCATCTGTTTTGTGCAGACGGGCGTCCACGCCAGGGGATGAAAGGACAGCAAGACGCGCTTGCCTTTCATGCCGGAAAGCGTAAATTCATTTTTGCATTGATCCGGCAGGGAAAAATCCCTGACCGCCTTGCCCAGCCGCAGAATCGTTTTTTCAGCCATAAAGCGCCTCCCCCCATGATGAACCTGTCGTATTCATTCTTTGCGGGCAGTATATGAAGAAGGTTCCAATGTGTCAAAGAAATATTTTAGGAAAATGACGGCTCCGGATGATGACGTAATTTTACGCGCGCACCCGTGCATGGACAAAACGCGCGGCGCTCTCTCCCGCCACAAAACCAGTGGAGAATGCGGCCTGCAAATTATACCCGCCCGTGTCCGCGTCGATATCCATAACCTCGCCGCAGAAATAAAGGCCGGGAATAATTTTCGACTCCATCGTGCGCGGGTCAATTTCGTCGAGGGCGATGCCGCCCGCCGTCACAATCGCCTTGTCCAGCGGCAGAGGGGATTTGATATTGAAACGCAGCGCTTTGAGCAAATCCACGATCTTTTCACGTTCAACGGCGCTTACCTGGTGCGCCTGCTTGTCTTCGGCAATCCCGGTAAGACCAGCGAAAGGCGCAATCATTTTAGCCGGCAGATATTCCTTCAGGATGCCGGCAATCTTTTTTTTGCTGAAATGGTTAAAATCCGCTTGCAGCCGTTTTCTCAGCTGCTCTTTTGTCAGGGCGGGCTTTAAATCAATGAGGATCGATACGGCGCAGGTCTCCAGAGCCTTGACCACCGCCAGGCTCATGAGCAGAATGACTGGTCCGCCCAGGCCGAAATGAGTAAAGAGCATTTCACCGAAGCGGCTTTCAATAAGCGGCAGCCGGGACTGTTTCTTTTCACCGCGGCCATAGTCGGAGGAGGGAATCAGCGCCGCATCCACGGTTGCGGCTTCCCCCTGAAACGCGCTGACGCGAACATTGTGCAAAGATACTCCCTGCATGGCATGGGCAAATTCCTGCTCGCGCACAATCAGGGGAACAAGCGCCGGTCTTGGCGTCACGATGGTATGTCCCAGCGCCGCACTGATGGCATACCCGTCACCCGTCGAACCGGTCCCCGGCCAGGAAGCGCCGCCGGTGGCGATAATGACGGCCGGGGCGGGATAATTACCGCGGGGGGTTTGAACGGTGAATCGTGAGTTGTTCTCAAGAGTCACGGCGTTAACCGGGGCATTGCTCATGGCGCGCACGCCATTGTCGGACAGATATTTATGAAATACGCGCACGACATCACGGGCATTGTCGGAGACGGGAAAAATCCTGCCGCCCCGTTCCACTTTGGTAATCAGACCATATTGTTCAAAAAAGGCAAGCAGTTCCGGACGGAAGAAGCGCGAAAACGCGCTGTAGAGAAAACGGCCGTTTTGACCGTACATGGCAATAAATGCTTTGAGCTCGGCGGTGTTGGTCAGATTGCAGCGTGTCTTGCCGCTGACCAGAATCTTCTTGCCCGGACCGTTCATTTTTTCCAGCAGCAACACGCGGGCGCCTTTCTGGGCCGCGCGTCCGGCAGCCATCAGCCCCGCCGCACCGCCGCCGATGACGATCACGCCGGCCTGCCTGTTCGTTTCATTTTTCATCGTCGCTTCGCACCATCAGGTAAAGACGCTATCATAGTTCCATAAGACCGGTCAAATATTCCGTGAGTCCGGTCTTGTGATACGCGCCTGCCTGTGCTAAAGAATTGCGCACTCAATACTCAATACATCAGGAGCAGGATTTTGCGGGTGCCGACCAATTTCATATCGCTGACAACTGCCATGTTCCTGAAAGTTCAGCCGGTAACGTATTCCTGCCTGCTGCAATGGAAGGCGCGGGCGCAAAATATTCCCGATCCGGAATTACGCCGACAGGCTCTGGCCAGCATGGCCACGAAAACATTTCACTGTGAAGGCGGCTCTCTTTACGGATTGCTTGCCGGCGCGCATTATCAGGAAGCCATTTCCTTTATTGTCGCCTATCAAACTATCAGCGATTATCTCGATAATCTCTGCGATCGCAGCACATCGCAGGACCCGGAAGATTTCCGCGCGCTGCACGAAGCCATGCTGCATGCCCTGACGCCGGAAGCGCCGCTGGGCGCTTACTACCGTTTCCGGCGCGAACAGGACGACGGCGGTTATCTCGCCGCGCTGGTGCAAAGCTGCAGGGCCGTCCTGAGTCGTCTTGCCAACTATCAACTGGGCAAACCGGCCTTGCGGGAACTGGCAGGCATCTATATTGATTTACAGGTCCACAAGCATGTGTGCAGGGCGGAACGCCTGCCGCGCCTGCAGGCGTGGTTTGACGGATACAAAAAAGACCTGCCGGAAATGGCGTGGTATGAATTTGCCGCCTGCGCCGGTTCGACGCTGGGGATTTTCTGCATCGTTTCGCAACTGTTCAATCCGGCAACCTCGGACAGACTGGCCGGTGAAATCAAGAAAGCCTACTTTCCCTGGGTTCAGGGACTTCATATCCTTTTGGATTATCTGATCGATCAGGAAGAAGACCGCAACAGTGCAGATTTAAACTTTTGCTCGTATTATGAAAACAGCAAACAGCTGTCTTGCCGGATCAGTCATTTCTATCGTCAGGCGCAAGCAAGCGTTGCGAATCTGCCAGACACGGGCTTTCACCGTTTAATCATCAGCGGACTTCTGAGTATTTACCTGGCCGACAACAAAGTCTCAAAACAAAAGGACGTCCGCGCCATTGCCAAAAAACTTCTGGGTCTGGGCGGACGGGAAGCTTTTTTCTTCTATCTGCATTGCTGGGTTTACCGCCGTTTAACTTGATTTCATGACCCTGAACAGTTTTTTACGATGGATGCATTTTTTCTCAATTGGCTGGGGAATTATTCCCCTTTCAGTCGGCGATAAATAAAGCGGAGAAATCACTGTAAAAAATATTCATGCATAATTACAGGCATGTAGAAAACCGGCAAGGTTAAGTCTGAAGCTGGCATGGCAATTGCTATGAAAAAAGCAGAAATGATCGGGAGATCACTGTTAAATGAAAAGAACTTTGGTTTGCATAGCAGGTGTATGCTGTCTTCTTTTGGCTGTATTGAGTTATGCCAATGACAAACCTGCAACTGAGATAAACCAAAAGTCTGTATTAAAAACGGCCAATGTCAAAATGGCCAAAATGAACGCCAGAGGAAAAGTAGTAGAAATTTCCGATACAGCCGTCAAGATCGAACGAAGTATTAAAGACAATGTGGAGATTATGGAGTTCACGCTGGAAAATCCGGCGCAGGATGTTGTAGTAAATGATTACGTAAAAATTGTTTACAGTGTCAAAGACGGGAAGTTAACGGCGTCTAGAGTGGTTAAGTCCGGGTCAAGGAAGCATCCCGGTAAAAGCGGAACAAAGCAGACAAAAGAGAAACCGGCATCAGCCGCGAAGTGATGCGTACGATGCCTTTCTATCGGTGGAGTCCCTTAATTTAAGGGTAATTCAAAACCATTAACAAGGAGGATTTTAAGATGAAGCGTGTAGTATTGTTAGTTGTAGCATTTGTTTTCGCATTGACCATGTCCGCAGTCGCGGCTGACAAAGCAGCAGCACCCGCACCCGCCGATAAGGCCGTAGCCGCTGACAAAGCAACGCCGGATGCCGACAAGAAGGCTGACGACAAGAAGGCTGAGAAGAAGGCAAAGAAGGCAAAGAAGGCAAAGAAGGCAAAGAAGGCCGACAAGAAGGATGAGAAGAAGGCTGAAGAAGCTCCGGCAGCTCCGGCGGCAAAATAAGTTTTCTTAACGTATGCAATTCAAAAAGGGTGGGTGAAAACTCACCCTTTTTCTTGTTGTACCTTGAATATATCAATCTGATTCTCAGAAAGTCGTCGTGGTTAATTTCCCCTGTTTCTGTTATAACTTTTCCCCATGTTAAAAGATGCACTGGCAAAAATCATTGATTACAACAGTAATTTGACCGTCCGGTTCAGGCTGGTTGCTCTGACGGTAGCAGGCTTGGCGGTGACCATGGCCATCTGGGGAGTAATCCATCTGAACGCCCTGGATAGAATCCTGATCGAACAACAAGTTAAAAGACTGGAAGGTGTCGCAGAAACCGTCAGCACATTTTACCAGCACTTTCCGACCAAACGAGGCATTGCCACCCTTGATTCCGCATTGAAAGATCACATCCATACGGATGTACGTCTGGCCAGGATCGATATTTTCGACACGCGGCGCAACCAGGTAAACTATGTCGCAGGCGCCAGCCGCGTTCAGTACGAATGGCCGGATAATATTGTGGCCGAAGTCAGCGCCAAAGGACAATCCCGTTATCTCAAACTGGATACGGAGGCGGGTCCATCGTTGGGTCTGCTTTACCCTGTTTCCGGAGAAACCAGAGATTCACGTATCATTGTCGGCATTATCGCTTTTTCGCGGTCAAACGCAGAAATTTTAAGCCGCGCCCGGCAATTACTTTTTTTCAGCAGCGCCGGACTGTTATTGGCTATCCTTTTACTGTTGGGAATCAGCTACGGCTGGATGATTGGCAGACCGCTCAAAATGATTATTCAAACGATTGATGAATTTCAAGGCGGTCGCTACATTGAACGGATACCCATCATGCGAAAAGATGAATGGGGACAGCTGGCCTGCCACTTCAATGAAATGGCCGATGAAATTCAAAGTGTCATGTCGCGGAATCTGGAATTGACCAGACATTTGGAAGATCGCGTCCGAGAAGAAACGCTCAATGTCGTTCAACTTCAAAAACAGGTTGATGATCTGAAACAATTAACCGCCCTGGGACATTTAACAGCCAACCTGGCTCATGACCTGGGTACGCCTCTTCATTCCATTGCGGGACTTGCCAAATTGATGCTGGAACGCGAAGGCTGGCCGCCGGACGTTGCGCACAAGCTGAATTTGATTGTCCAACAGACACAAAGACTGGATAACGTCATTCAAAATGTTCGCAAAGCCACGCGGCTTCCGGAACCTCATTTCGAACTGATGACCGTGCATAAAATATTAAGCGAAACACTGCCGCTTGTCGAACCTTTGACGAAAAAGAATCATGTGAGCATTGATGCGCACATCGGCCAGTCTAACGCCTCTTTATATGTTGATCGCTACCGGATTCAAACAGCGCTCTTGAATATTATTCAAAATTCCATCGACGCCATGCCGGAGGGCGGTAAAATCAACATCTCCGCCGAAGATGACCGGGTGGCGAAAATCATCAAAATTTTGATTACAGATAATGGGTCGGGCATAGAAGCTGAACTCCTGAAAAAAGTCTGCGAACCGTTTTTCAGCTCCCATAAAGATGAAGGAATGCGTGGTCTGGGACTGGCTATCGTTCGGGATATCGTCAAAACGCACGGCGGACGGATGGACATGCAAAGCACGCCCGGTCTGGGAACTTCCGTCATGCTCAGTTTACGAATGTCTGATCATGTTCCTGAGGAAAACAACTTTGATTATTTATCGTCCGCCAAACCATAGCGGCGAATTTTCATGCGCAAGGTTTTACGGTCAATACCTAATATTTCAGCGGCTTTCGATTGATTCCACGATGTTTCTTTAAGGGTCTGAAGAATTTGCTTCTTTTGCGCTTCCTCCAGGGGCGTCATCTCCGGCGCGCCGATGCTCCTCTTTGTTTCCGCCTTTTGCCGGAACCGGTCCGGCAGATTTTCCGGTAAAAGGATGACAAAAGGAGAAAGCAGCAGGGTCTGTTGCAGAACATTTTCCAGTTCGCGCACATTGCCCGGCCAGTCATAAGCCATGAGGCATTCCATGGCTTCCATCGAAACACGCACTCCGTCATAGCCCAATTTCTTTAACATGGCTTCAATCAACAGCGGAATATCCGCCCGGCGTTCCCGCAAAGGAGGAATACGCAACCGTACAATAAAACGATAGAGCAAATCGAGACGAAAACATCCGGATTCGACTTCCTCATCGATATTTTTATTGGAAGCCGCAACCACGCGAACCGCGACATGGCGCACATCATGTCCGCCAATTCTGCGCACTTCGCCGTCCTGCATAAATCTTAGAAGTTTGCTTTGCAGCGCTGTGGACATTTCCGTAATTTCATCCAGAAAGATAGTGCCGTCCTGCGCGGATTCAATGAGGCCAATATGCTGATGATCCGCACCGGTAAAAGATCCTCTTTCATAGCCAAACAGTTCCGATTCAAGTAAATTATCAGGAATGGCGCCGCAATGCACCACTACAAAAGGTTTCTGACGGCGTAACGACATGGAATGAAGCGACCTTGCCGTCAGTTCCTTGCCGGTGCCGCTTTCGCCTTCGATGAGCACACTGGCCTGAGAATCCGCGACCCGGGCGATTTGTTTGTAAAACTCAACCATCGTCGGCGAGGACCCAATCAGCTTCGCTTCTTCAATGGCGACAAGCGGCCCATCCGACCGCCGCTCGCGTAACTCGCGCACCTCCAGAACTTTTTTCACAAGCGCGCGGCAATCTTCGGGTGAAAAGGGTTTGCTGATATAATCCCAGGCGCCCATTCTGATCGCCTCCATGGTGGTTTCCAGAGAACCGTAAGCGGTCATCAGGATGACAGGCAGATTCGGCCATTTTTTTTGCACTTCGCTTAAAAATTGCAGACCGTCCATGCCGGGCATGCGAATATCAGACATGAGCAAATCGTATTCGGACAGGTTTTGTTCAAGAGCGTTCTGAGCGGATGTATGCGCGGCAACATCATAGCCGTCGCGCTGCAGAACTTCCTGGAGAAATTCACATGCGACGGCGTCATCATCAATAACCAGTATGCGGGCTCTCATAAAATTCCTGATGTAATCCGTAAAGAAACATTTTCAAGGCAGCGACGCGATGAAAAATCCTGAAAGCTTGCGGCTGCCCAATGCATCCTGAGCGATAATTTCACAATGGATTCTTTTTTCACCGTTTTCCTCATACTTTTTGATGACCTTTCCGCTTATCGTAATCGTGGCGCGTTTTTGCGTGTTCTCAAAATCGTCCAGGTTCACAGGCTCGGTTTTGCTCAGGAAATGCACGGAAAACTTTTTCAAATATTTATTATCGATCCAGGAGGTAATGGCTTCACCCGCAATGCCCATAATGAACATCCCGTGGGCAATGACGTTATCCATCCTCAACGCTCTGACAAATGTCTCGTCGTGATGCAGGGGATTAAAATCGCCGGATGCCCCGGCATAACGCACCAGCTGCGTTCGTGTAATAGGCAAGGACGTATAGGCGGGAATGGCATCTCCAATCTTAATCGCCTCGAAATTGATTGACATAACCTGAATTCCTATTTTTCCATGAACGTTGTGCGCACCTTGGCCACTAATTCCCCTTTTTGATTCATTAGTTCCGTTTCCAAAACAGTGACCTGGGCATGCCAGCCTTTTCTTTCTTTTTTCCCCCGGTCGTACATGTCCACAACTTTCATTTTGCGGGTAATAACATCCCCCGCGCAGATTGGCGCGTAATATTCATATTCTTCTTCGCTATGCAACAGTTTGCTCAAATCAGCGCCCACCGCCTGGATCGTGCCCATCAGGCCGCCGCCTGTCCAGAAAACAAAACTTGTCGGAAATGTCGGAGGAACGGGAATATTTTCAAAGCCGGCGTTTTTTGCCGCATTCTCATCGCGATAAATCTCTTTAATATGCTCAATGTCATCTTTTTGCGCGACAGCCGCGACAAATTCAGCGATCTTATTTTTTTCCACCGTAATGGAATAAAGAGGAAACTCCATACCAAGCTTCGATTTATCCGCCATAACAACCTCCGGAACAAGCCATACCATACACCGTCTATAATTTCACGTTTTATGAACAGAATATCGCAAAGGTTGGCTATGAACGTCCTTGACAATCGTCCGGCTCAGCCTGTATGAATGGGGCCATGAAAGTTTGTCAACATTGTCAAAAAGAAATTCCTCCCGATCTGTTCATCGGCAGGCAGGCGCAATGCCCTTTCTGCAGCGCCGATCTTCACTGCTGCCAAAACTGTTTATTTCATGAACGTAGCGCTTATAATGATTGCCGCGAGGGGCAGGCCGAGCGCGTCCTCGACAAAAATCGCTCCAATTTCTGCGATTTCTTCATTTTTCGGGACTCTAAGGAAAACTCAGGCGCGCCCGCCGCCAATCCCGAAGACAAGCTCGAAGCTTTGTTTAAATAATAATTTCCCCGATTTGCCGCCGCAAAATTATTTATTTGCTCCGCGTCAATTTACGCGCCAGTTGCGGCATCCGGTCGAGCAGTTTATCCTCCCGGCCTGCCGGACATTTCAGCGAGCCCAGAGCGATGTTATCCAGCGTCTGAAGATCAATTCGTTTCACCTGGAGAATACTGGTATTCCCCAGCATGGCAAGATTGCCGGTCACCGCCTCGTTTGCCGCCAGCCATTTACCAACTTTAACAACCTGTTTTTCATCAACCAGACCGGATTGCTGTAATTTATACTCATCCATGATTTTCAGGATATTTTCCCGATTCACCAGCACAAAGCCCCCGGAATTGTGCAATTCCTCACGCAGAGCCTCTGTCAGGATCAATCCGACAATCTTCATCCGTTCGGCAGCGTCAAAATCATAAACAACCAGACGCGGACGGCCGGTATTTTTATCCTCAGGCGCAAGTGATTTTTCTAATTCCTTTTCAAACGCCAGTTGTTTTTCGCTGATTTTAGCGTCCCCATTCGTGGGTTCAGACGCAACTGCCTTAACCGGCGTTTTTCGCGCGTGATCGTTTTGGGCAGGCAAAGTTTCTAACGGCTTTTCCTTTGTTGACGTTACGGCAACAGGGCCCTCCGGATGATTAAGCGTCTGCTGTAAGCTCACAGGCGGCCGGGCGGCAGGCGGAGGTTCTTTTGCAGCGGCTTTTGCTTTCTGAATGGCGGTTTGGAGCAAATCGCTCTTGGCTTCCTGAAAGATTTGACGAAACTGAATTTTGAAAACTTCAGCGCCTGCCTGCATTCCCTGGTCACGGGTCATCTGCCTCAACATGGTTGATGGGATATAGTCCGATACCGCAAATTGTTTTCCGTTGTTCAAATTAATCAGTTTTGTGTCAAACTGCAGATGAAGCACCCTGCTTCGTTCAATCATGATGACATAATCTGCGTGCAGAGCTTTGCCCGCTGCCCTGGCCAGAGCCCAATCGCACGATTTCCATTCCCAGCCGGCGATGGTTTGCTCTCCGAGAACAGCCTGAACATCCTCGGGGGAAACGACCTCGTAAATTCCCTGACGATTCAGCCTTTCGCTGATGGACAGCTTATGCCTTCGATCCATTTCTTCCTGCGGCACCGGCCAAAAGACCGGACGCTTCATCAATGCTTTTGATTCCGTCGTGACAGTTACGACAAAAATACGCAGTTTTGCCGTGGGCGGAGGCTGGGGCAGCGAAGATATTCTGACTTCCGCCGCCAGGGAACCGCACAAAAGAAAAAATAAAATCGTTACCCCCATAATTTTTTTTAAACAATTCATGCTGATTATCCTTACACTAACAATCCGTTAGAGATCGTACAACGTTTCATCCTTACGCGGTTGGCGCATTGTCTGTTTTCTGCCGACCTTTTTTTCTCCAAAAGGATCTTCATCCGATAAAATATCCCCCATTTCTTCGTCAATTTTGTCCGGGTCTTCGCCCGCCTCCAGGCGCTTTAATGCTTCCTGAAAGCCGTCGCCCAGTTTCATTCCGGTTGACTCGGACAATTTTCGCATGAGGTTTGCGGCGGCGCGAGGATCGTCATCTTTCATTTTCTCAGCTTCCGCCGCAAATTGCATCATGGCCCTCTCCATTTTGCTCTCATCCATTCCGGCCAGAGGATCGCTTGCGGCATCTTCCCTGCCGCCACCGGTGATGGCTGCAAATACGGACATCTGACGGGCCAGGGATATTTTTTTGCACTTCGGGCATTTGGGGATTTTATCCGTGTTGACGGATTTGGAAAAGAAGCTGTAAATCGTATTGCATTTTCTACAATAAAATTCATAAATTGGCATACCGAAGACTCCTTCAGGGTTTGCTGCTTTTATAATCCATCGCCTGCAAATATGCAATACGCTCCGTGAAAGGCGGATGAGGATAATAAAATTATCTTTGAAAACCATCTGCCCGGTCTGGTTTCAAACGAGGATACAACAGACCGTTGCCGGTCAAAATGACGACCGGCCACTCCACGCCGCGAATAAAGACCAGCTGGGCCGGATATTTACCTTCCGCAGGCTGCCAGTTTTGCGGAATCACAAATTCCATCCGCCATAAGGGCTGATTATTCATGAAAATCATTCCCTGATAAGATTTATAGTCGTTTGAGTCCGCGTCTTTCCAATGCTGAATACTGATTGCGACTTCGCCGTTTTGCCGGATTCCTTCTTTCAATCCCCGGGCAGCATTGACCATATGCGGAGTGATCTTCCAGACGGCAAAAGCGATGAGCGTAAAAGCCATTGAAATCGCATAGAAAACATGGTTGCCGGTAAACGACCCGGTCAGCACGAAACCAGCAATCAGCAAAATCACACCCGGACGAGCCAGATTTATCATTTTCCCGGATCCCGTCCGGCTCAGTTCGGCAATCTGTTCATCAAGAGTCATGGAGATTGCGTATTAGATGTCGCAATCCCCGTCAAGATTAAAAATATTGACAAAAATTGTAATCAATATATAGGAAGAGAACAGTATTTAAAAGGAGCTATCCATCCATGTTCGGTATCGGAATGCAGGAATTGATTATCATCGCGATCATCGCGCTTTTAATCGTCGGGCCCAAAAAGCTGCCCGATCTGGCAAAAACATTGGGCAAAGGTTTCAGGGATTTTAAGAATGCCACCGAAGGTGTCACGGAGGATCTTAAAGACGCCTTGAAAGATGACGATAAAAAGTCCGGGCAGGATAACGGCTTGAAAGATTCGCTGCTTTTAAAAAAGTCCGGCTCCGAAGAGACAAAAAATGAAACATCCGGAAATAATTCTGGAAAAGTATAGAATCCAAAATAACATCCACCATTTCAGCACCCAGCAAAACGGCACGCAATGGAAACCAACGAAGATCTTAAAATGTCTTTGACCGAACATTTGATTGAACTGCGCAAGAGATTAACCAACTCGTTAATTGCACTGGGAATCGGCTTTATCGCCTGCTATTATTTTAAAGATGCGCTTTTTACAATCATTACAAAACCACTGACCGATGCTCTTCCCAAAAACAGCTACCTCATTTACACCGGTTTAACCCAAGCCTTTTTCACTTACATGAAAGTCGCTTTTTTTTCTTCCCTGATTTTCACCAGCCCTTTCATCTTCTATCAGGTATGGAAATTTATCTCGCCTGCTCTGCTGCCGCAGGAAAAAAAGTATGTGGCGCCCTTTGTGATATCTTCCACATTGTTATTTCTGAGCGGTGTTGTATTCGGCTATTTTATCGTGCTGCCTCCAGCTTTTGAATTTTTCGTTAGTTTCAACAATCAGTACCTGCAAGCCATGATTTCTTTCAACGAATACCTTTCCCTTTTCATTAAATTTTTACTGGGGTTCGGTTTATCCTTCCAGTTGCCGGTTTTAGTTTTCTTCCTGGCAAAACTGGGCATAGTCACAGATCAGCTGCTTTCCAAAAACAGAAAATATGCAATTTTGCTGATGTTTATTGCCGCCGCGATTCTCACTCCTTCACCGGACGCGCTCAGCCAGATTCTCATGGCAATACCCTTGCTGTTTCTCTACGAAGTGAGTATATTCGTTGCAAAATTTGCCGCCCCAAAAAAAGAGGTTTCTGCATCAAATGAAAACAATAGTGAAAAATAGGAATTAGGCCATGTTTGGACGCAAAGAAAAAATCAAGAACACACAACAGGGCGCCAAACGGTCTAAAGTACTTGTCTTTTTAGTAATTTTCGTTGTTTTCGCTCTGCTGGCGGGCGTCGGCGGAACCGTCGCCTATTACGTCATGACCCTGGACCTGCCCGGCATTGACGCGCTCAAGGATTACCGGCCCAGCATTGCCTCACGCGTATTCGACGAAAATAACGAACTGATTGACGAGTTTTTTCTGGAAGACAGAAAATTGGTGAAGGTTTCCGAGGTTCCGAAAATCGTTCAATACGCTTTTGTTGCAGCTGAAGATTCCCGCTTTTATCAGCATCGGGGCGTTGATTTAAGAAGCATTTTCCGTGCTTTTTTTAAAAATGTGGAAGCGGGAAAAATTGTGCAGGGCGGCAGTACCATTACACAACAGGTAGCCAAGCTGATGTATCTCTCACCGGAAAGAAAATACATTCGGAAATTCAAGGAGGCCATCCTCTCTTACCGCATTGACCGCTATCTGACAAAAGACGAAATTTTGAATTTGTATTTGAACCAAATCTATCTGGGACACGGCACCTACGGCATTGAATCGGCCTCCATCGGCTACTTTGGCAAAAGCGCCAAGGATCTGACATTGCCGGAAGCAGCACTCCTGGCCGGTCTGCCCAAAGCACCCACCACTTACTCTCCGTTTCTTTATTTTGACCGTGCAAAACAACGACAGGTATATGTTTTGACGCGGATGATGGAAGAAGGTTTTATCACCAGAGAGCAAATGGAAAAGGCCATCGCCGCTCCTCTGAAAATGAGGCCCATGAAACCGAAGGATAAAGTAGCCGCGTATTTTGTCGAACATGTCCGCCGTTATGTGCAGGAAAAATACGGTGCTGACGTTCTTTACAAGGAAGGGTTATCCATTTATACGACTTTAAATCTTTCAGCGCAAAAAGCGGCCCATGATGCACTCCTCAAGGGGCTTTCGGAAATGGAAGCACGGGAAAAATATAAAAGCGGATTGGTGCAGGGCGCGCTCTACTGTATGGATTTAAAAACCGGCGCGATTCGCGCGCTGGTCGGCGGACGTGATTTCAATAAAAGCGAGTTCAACCGCGCCATTCAATCGCGCCGCCAACCTGGTTCCGCTTTTAAGCCTCTCATATATACGGCTGCCTTTGATAAAGGGATGAATCCGTCCACGCAGGTTGTCGATTCTCCCATTGTCTATGAAGATCCTTCGCAGGAAGACGGTCTGTGGAAACCGAAAAACTTCGATGGAAAATTTCTAGGACCGATTACCATGAGAACAGCCCTGGTGCAATCCCGTAACGTCGTCACCGTTAAAATTTTGGAGGAAATCGGCATTGATTACGCCACATCTTACATTGTTAACATGGGCATAGAGTCTCCGCTTTCCAGGAATCTCTCCATTGCCTTGGGATCGTCCGGTGTTACCTTGCAGGAGTTGGTTCGCGCTTACGGCGTTCTGGGCAATTCCGGGAAAAAAGTTACTCCTCACTTCATCCGTAAAATTGTGGATCGCACCGGCAATATTTTTGAAGAAACAAAGGTGGAGTCGGAACAGGTCATTGATCCCCGCATCGCATTTATGACAACTTATGTGATGCAGGACGTTGTAGAAAGCGGAACGGGACGGAGAGTAAAAAGCATCGGCCGGCCCGTTGCCGGCAAGACGGGAACAACCAATGATACACGCGACGCCTGGTTTATCGGATTCACACCGTCTCTGATCACCGGTGTCTGGATTGGTTTCGATCAGGAGAAAAACATGGGACGGCAGGAAGTAGGCGGCCGCGCGGCGGCTCCGATCTGGCTCTATTTTATGGAAAAAGTTCTGCAGGGAAAGCCGGTAGAAACCTTTCCCGTCCCGGAAGGTATTGTTTTTGTGAAAGTGGACTCCAAAACCGGTCGACCGACACAAGCAGCTGGCCCGGAAACCATCTATGAATGTTTTCTCGATACCGCCATGCCCGGCGACAAAGAAGAAAATGTTTCGGATGAATCCGAAGAATTATTCCGGTGAAAAATATCGGGAAAGGTGAGAATGCCTCTTGACAAGATGGTTTTTTTTCGTTACAAAGCAGTCAAATGCAATGGGAAGTAATTATGTTTCTTAAAGATTTAGACAGTGGCAGAATTCAGATACAAACCTGTGTAAGATTGCTCGTCGTAGTAGTCGTACTTATGGGGTCTGCCGCCCGGTATCTTTAAGAAAAAAGATATCAGCCGCGGGCCCCGAAAAGCCCGCGGCTTTGTTTCATTAAATGTAAAGCCGCTTTTTCGAAAAGAAACTGGCGGCTTTTTTAGTTTTAAAAGTTTTGGATACAAAACATAAGCTCCTGATGGAGGAATTTGAGTCTATGAAATTGAAAGGCACGGAGATTCTGCTGAAAATGCTGGAAGAAGAAAAAGTTGACATTATTTTTGGTTATCCGGGCGGGGCTGTCCTGGATATTTATGATCAGCTTTACAAAAGCAATCTCAAACACATATTAGTGCGCCACGAGCAGGGCGCCGTGCACGCCGCCGACGGTTACGCGCGATCAACCGGCAAAGTAGGCGTTTGTTTAGTAACCTCCGGTCCCGGCGCTACCAATGCTGTCACCGGCATCGCTACCGCCAACATGGACTCTATTCCCCTGGTTGTTTTTACCGGACAAGTGCCCACAGGCCTCATCGGAAATGACGCCTTTCAGGAATGCGATATTACCGGCATTACGCGCCCCTGCACCAAACACAATTTCCTGGTGCGAAATGTTGATGAATTGGCCTCAACGGTTAAAGAAGCTTTTCACATCGCCCGCTCCGGACGCCCCGGGCCGGTGCTGGTTGATCTCCCTAAAAATGTCATGGCCGCGCAAACGGATTATGATCCGGACAATGTGAAATTCCGGCATTATGAAACTCCGTATAAGCCGGCTCCCAAAAAGATGGCCAATGTGCTGGACATGCTTCATGCCGCTAAAAAACCACTGATTATGGCCGGAGGAGGCGTGATCCTGGGCCGGGCGGCAGAGGAATTGACACGGTTGGCGCGAAAATACGAGATTCCCGTAACCGGCACTTTGATGGGCCTCGGATCGTTTCCGGGCAGCGATCCGCTGTGGCTGGGCATGCTGGGAATGCATGGAACCTATTATGCAAATATGGCCATCAGCCATTGTGATTTTCTGCTGGCCGTCGGTGTCCGGTTCGATGATCGCGTCACCGGCACTATTGAAACTTTTGCCGCCAATGCCAAGATTGTTCATATTGATATCGATCCGTCCTCGATTAACAAGAATGTTACCGTTGATCTGCC
This sequence comes from uncultured Smithella sp., assembly GCA_964491435.1. GTDB lineage: Bacteria > Desulfobacterota > Syntrophia > Syntrophales > Smithellaceae > UBA8904. Next base: position 16,740 of record CAZBGE010000001.1, on the reverse strand, counting down.
TATTATCGGCGACACTAAGAACACGCTCAATGATCTCTTGCGCTTTCTTGAAGAACACCACTATGAATACAACGACACCTGTCGCAAGGCATGGCTTTCCGAAATTACCGAATGGCGGGGAAAAGCGCCATTGACTTATTGCCAGAATGGCGAGGTCATCAAACCTCAATATGTCATTGAAACTTTGTACCGGCTGACGGGAGGCGACGCCCTGATTACCACGGAAGTCGGTCAGAATCAGATGTGGACGGCGCAGTTTTTCCATTTCAACCGGCCTAATTCATTTATTTCTTCCGGCGGCCTGGGGACAATGGGCTTTGGTCTGCCCGCCGCGATCGGTGTCAAATGCGCTTTCCCCGACAAGCAGGTCGTGGACATTGCCGGCGACGGCAGCATCCAGATGAATATTCAGGAACTGGCGACCGCCGCCCAGTATAATATTGCCGTGAAGGTTGTCTTGTTAAATAACGGTTATCTGGGAATGGTGCGTCAATGGCAGGAAATGTTTTATGAAAAGCGTTACTCCCACACGGACATGACATACGCGCCGGATTTCGTGAAACTGGCGGAAGCTTTCGGCGTCGTCGGCCTGCGGGCGACCAAACCCGCCGAAGTGGAGACGGTTTTAAAAGAAGGCCTTGCCGTCAACAAGCCGGTCCTGATGGATTTCCGTGTATCGCGCGAGGAATGCGTCTATCCTATGGTCCATCCGGGTGAGTCGATCAGCCAGATGACGCTGGGCTCAAGAGAGATGATTAACTGAAATTGACGAAGTCTTTAAAATAATTTATGGAGAGGTTGAAAAATAATGGAGAAAAAGACCCACATTTTTTCAATTCTGGTGCACAACAAGCCCGACGTGCTGGCCAGAATCGCCGGAGCATTGGGCGGTAAAGGCTACAACATCGATAGTTTATGCGTAAATACCACAACGCAAAACGACATATCAAAAATTGTCATGACCACCGCCGGATCTCAGGCAACCATCACCCGCATTATCAATCAGCTGCAAAGACTTGTTGATGTAATTTCCGTTGATGATCTGACCAACGTTGAATCCGTCCATCGTGAAATGCTGATGGTCCGGCTGAATCTGACGGCCCAGAATGCGGAAGCGGTGAGAAAGGCCATAGACATGAATAAATGGAAAGTCATTGTATCGGGTGACGCTTACGTGATTATCGAAATTACGGGGGATAAAACGCAGATAGACTTTTCTCTGGCGCGCCTGGAACCGCTTGGTATTAGCGATATCACGCGAACAGGCCTGATCGCCCTGAAACTGGAAGATTAACATGAACGGATAACAATCACTGAGAGAATAGGAGGCATTATGGCAAAAATCAATTTTGGCGGTACGGTGGAAGATGTGGTGACTGCGGATGAGTTCACAGTCCAAAAAGCACAGGAAGTCCTTAAACAGGAAGTAATCGCCGTGCTGGGATACGGCGTTCAGGGACCTGCGCAAGCCTTTAATATGAAAGACAACGGTGTGAATGTGATCATCGGGCAGTCCCCGGAAGACAAATCTTATTGGGATAAAGCGATTGCCGACGGCTGGGTGCCCGGGCAGACGCTTTTCCCCATTGAAGAAGCGGTGGAGAAGGCAACGATCATTCAATATCTGGTTTCCGATGCGGCGCAGATGCTCCTCTGGCCGAAAGTAAAAGCGCACCTGAAAAAAGGCGACGCGCTTTACTTTTCACATGGTTTTTCCATTGTTTATAAAGAACAGACCGGCGTTATTCCTCCGGACTTTGTCGATGTGATCATGGTTGCACCCAAGGGCTCGGGCACCAGCGTCCGCCGGAATTTTATCGACGGCAGCGGCATCAACTCCAGTTTTGCCGTCCATCAGGACACAACGGGGCGCGCGATGGAGCGGACGCTCGCGCTGGGCATCGCGATCGGTTCTGGCTTCCTTTTCCCGACGACGTTTCAAATGGAGGTTTACAGCGATCTCACCGGCGAACGCGGTGTGCTGATGGGCGCTCTGGCGGGCATGATGGAGGCGCAATACGCGGAACTGCGCAAGCATGGCCATACTCCCAGCGAAGCCTTCAATGAGACCGTGGAGGAACTGACCCAGAGCCTGATCCGTCTGGTCGGCGAAAACGGCATGGACTGGATGTATGCCAACTGCTCAGCCACCGCGCAGCGCGGCGCTTTGGACTGGCGGCACAAATTTCGCAAGGCTGTCGAGCCGGTCTTTGCGGAGCTTTATGATTCCGTTGCCACTGGAAGAGAAACCGAAGTAGTTCTGCGCGTCAACAGCGCTCCGGATTACAAGGAGAATCTCAATGCCGAACTTGCGGAAATGCGCAACTCGGAAATGTGGCAGGCGGGCGCGGCAGTCAGAGCGTTAAGACCGGAAAAAAGGAAAAAATAATTGATATTTCATTTACAGAACAAGAGGTGGAAACCTCTTGTTCCAACAGGGAGAGAAATCATGAGAAGCGATTTGATGAAAAAAGGATTGGAGCGCGCGCCGCACCGTTCGCTCTTGAAAGCAATGGGCTATACGGAAGAAGAAATCGACAGGCCGCTTATCGGCGTGGTGAATTCCGCTAACGAAGTCATCCCCGGCCATATCCATCTGGACCTGATTGCTCAGGATGTCAAAGCCGGAATCCGGATGTCCGGCGGCACCCCGATGGAATTTCCGGTGATCGGAGTTTGCGACGGCATTGCCATGAATCATGCAGGCATGAAATATTCTCTGGCCAGCCGTGAACTAATCGCCGATTCTATCGAAATCATGGCCATGGCCCACCCATTTGACGCGCTGGTTTTTATTCCCAACTGCGACAAGATTATTCCCGGCATGCTGATGGCAGCGCTGCGGCTGAACCTGCCGTCCATTTTCATCAGCGGCGGTCCGATGCTTGCGGGAAAGGTTCAAGGCAAAACAGTTGATTTGATCTCGGTGTTTGAGGGGGTTGGCGCAGTGAAAGCCAAAAAGATGACCGCTGCCGGATTGGCCCAACTTGAAGACAGCGCCTGCCCCGGCTGCGGTTCCTGCTCCGGCATGTACACAGCCAACTCCATGAACTGTGTTACGGAAGCGCTGGGACTGGGACTGCCCGGCAATGGAACCATTCCCGCCGTATTCGCCTCCCGCCATCGCCTGGCTAAATACGCGGGCATGAAAATTATGGATCTGCTCAGAAAGAATTTGAAACCCCGCGACATCGCCACGCTCGCCGCTTTTAAAAATGCGATCGCCGTCGATATGGCGCTGGGCTGTTCCACAAACACGGTTCTGCATATCCCGGCCGTCGCGCATGAAGCCGGGATCAAAATTGATCTGGATTTATTCAATCAGATCAGCGAAAAAACGCCGAATCTCTGCAAGCTGAGTCCCGCCGGATATCATCATATTGAAGATTTCGACGCCGCAGGCGGCATCCAGGCCCTCATGAAGCTGATCAGCAAGTTGGGCGTGATCCAGGAAAAGGCATTGACGGTAACAGGGAAAAACGTGGGTGCAAATTTAAAAACCGTCCAGGTTTTAAACGAAGATGTCATTCGGCCTCTTAACAATCCATATTCCAAACAAGGCGGCATTGCCGTTTTGCGCGGCAACCTGGCGCCGGACGGCGCTGTGGTGAAACAATCCGCCGTGGCGCCAGCCATGCAGGTCAACGAGGGAAAAGCCAGAGTCTTTGATTGTGAAGACGATGCCATTGCCGCGATTCTCGGCGGAAAAATTAAAAGCGGCGACATCGTAGTCATCCGCTACGAAGGTCCCAAGGGCGGGCCCGGAATGAGGGAAATGCTCTCGCCCACATCCGCCATTGTCGGCATGGGTCTGGACAAGACGGTTGCGCTTTTGACGGACGGGCGCTTCAGCGGCGGAACGCAAGGCGCCGCCATCGGACATATTTCGCCGGAAGCGGCCGAAGGCGGTCCGATTGCCCTAGTGAAAGAAGGCGACATCATCTCCATTGACATGCCAGCCAAAACGCTCAATCTGAAAATCAGTGATGAAGAACTGGAAAAACGCAGAAAAACCTTGAAGCCGCGGAAGCCGGCCATTACCACCGGCTATCTGGCGCGTTACGCCAAGCAGGTCACCTCTGCTTCAACCGGAGCAATCTTTAAAGATTAATCATTTTCAGGGAACGGCCGTCCTGTTAATTATTACGGCGGCCCTTCCCTTCTTCAAATCAGGCCATTTCCTTGATGGTCATGTCGAGCTTCCAGAAAGCCAGTTCGATCCGGTTGATAATTTCAGAAATCTTTTCCGGCATAACCGGTTCATTGTCAAATGAATTCCCCCATCGCCATTCCGCCGGCAGGTAGATAAGCCACTCCATGTCCCCTCTTTCATCCGGGTAATCTTCGATCTCAAATTTCATCGTTTTATCCGACTCTGCATACTGGAAAGAATCGATAGATAAAATATCGATTTTCCAGCCCAGGGAACTTTCAACACTCTTGCCATCATTCAGCCGAAGAGTTTCTTTCATAGTAGTATTATCAAACACTCAGTTCCACTCCGCAATCATAAATCCCACGCTGATCCGGTTAACGCTTTTGTTGTAATCCAGCAGGCCTTCACCATAGCCGTTAAAATACTGAACATAGAGGCTAAACTTATCGGAGAGGTATTGATCAAGCGTGGCCTGAGAAATAATTTTCCCCAGCATAATTTTACCCAGGGCGGACGGAGGAATGCTCCAATCCAGTTGAACAGCGCCCAAATTTTCTCTTCTGAGATTATTGCGCAACATCGCCGCAAACCGCATATCTTTCCAGTAAAGCGCCGCCCAGATCTCACCATATCCCATATAGCGGGTCATATCCGGATTATCGTCATCAGATTCATTTTCGGGAATGCGATACCAGGTTTTCAGCAGCAAATTGAAATTCTCTCTCTCCAGACCGATATTGGCGACGATGCGGTTCCAACTGCGGGATAGCGGATTCGAGCGCCCGTTGGATTGATGATTAAACCCAACATTAATGAAGCGTCCTTTTAAACCGATGATTTCATAAGCCGTACGGAAGTTGATTAATAATTCCGGCTCATAATTGGTATCCCGGAAAGGCGAGGAAAATGCGGAATTGTAAAGTTGCCAGAAGGAAAGCTGCGTATAGGCCGCCCAAACATCCACGCCTTGAATGATCCTTGATTTGTCATAGAATCCTTGAAGTTGATTTTGAAAAACATCCTCCCATAGTTTTGCTTTGAAACTAAGCTGGAATTTGGCTTCATTGTGCTGGGCTTTGGCCCTGGGATCATATTCCAAATCAGTCCCCTGATTAGGCGATGAATTATACGCAATTGGCAGGAAATAATTCATTCGGTAAGGCTTCAAAGCAAACGAATGTTTACGATTGCCAGGATTCAGATCCCAGAGCTTCTGCATCACGGAAAGCTTTTCCCGTCCGGAAACGGCTTCTTTGGTTACAGGTATCGCCACTGCCGCGTCAATGGACTGAGGCGCATCTGCCTTCCTTCCCGCAAGTTCATCGAAACAACGCAATCTCGCCTTTTGATCTTCAATTTTGGCGCAATCGGCCAAGCGATTATGGAGATCGGCGACAGCAACAGAAGGAACTAAGAAAAAACTAAACCAGATTGCCAAACAAATCATTCTGCAGACAATCATTTTTTCAGACGGCCATTTTTTTAAAATTATCATCATTTCGTTCCTCTATCGCGATAAACATTTTGTTTTTATCCAACAATAGATTACCTCTGCGGCGCACAGCGCTTCAGGGAAAACAGCCGCTCAGACAATCCACGGCCCCCATAGCGTAAAAGGTCATTAACTTATTCGGCCTGTCAATTGTATCCTATTGCGGATAAATCGCCATAATGCCGCAAAGGGGTGACTGAGCATCCAGATACGTTCCTCCAAATCGGCGGTAGAATAACTAAGATGATGCCCGTAACAGAGTTGAAAATCATCGCGTACGCTCGGCGGAACATCAAAAGCGCCTGCAAGATTCATGTGTTCTTCGGCAATATAGTAGCGATTGAGTCCGTCGTAATGGACAGGGTGATAATGCGCCTCCAGGATCAATTGTTCCCAGTCAGGGTGCATTTCGACTGATTTTAACTGACCGTCGCGGATTTCAACATGTAGGGGAATTTCAATAATCATAATCCAGGGCCGCCACCGCTGAAAATCCATGCCGCGAATGACCGCTCCCTCATGACCCTCCACGTCAATCTTTAGAAAATGGATTTCACCATTTACATACTGTTCGCAAATCGACCGCAAGGTCTTTGTTTCAACAGATCGGTCCGTCAGCGGCATTCCCCGGTCACGATATTGCTCCGCCATTGCCTTATCAACAGTGGCCCATCCTGATAAATTCGCCTCTAATTGATTAATGTATAAAATAACCTTTTTATCGTCAGCATCACTGACTGCGGCATGGATATTGATGTCACGCGGACGCTCAACGCACAATTTATGATAGGCGCCGGATTGAGCATCGATATTAATTCCACGCCAGTTGCGGTCATAGAAGGCTTTTGTCACGGAATGTATCTTTGGATCATAATCTCCCACATCGATATAAAAACCTTCCGGAAAAAACTGTAACGCGCGCCATAAGGTTATATCTTCAAAATTCTGCGCGTAAGAAATGAAAGTCATATTGTTCAATCACCCGCATCTGACTAAAAATTATTTTTTTATTCGCATGAAAATATTAACCTTTGCGCCAACAATAAACTCCTGGAGTTCTGCTACGCCAGTTTTTTGATCAACTGTCACAATTATAAAAATTTGATTTAATTAAATATTCCCCATTAAACACGTATAGTTCAGAACACTTTATTGATTAGGTGAAGTGTTGCTCCAGAGCGCTGAAATCGACTGATCCTAAATGCCGCACATTTCTGTGAAATTGTCTAATCCCCTCGGCAACGTCATTTAACCGTTCTGACGATGTAACCACACAGGTCTGCATACTGGCAAGTTTGCTAACATCGTTTGAGAAGAAATCAAAATAGCCGGTAATCATAGCTTCCAAAATACCGGCGGTAACCAACGCTGAACGTCCTTCGCCAGGCAGATCGAACGCAAAATCCCGAAGTCTCATCGCGTCAATCGCACCGGCAATTTCGTATGCCGCATTGTAAATGCGATCATAAGAAACATCACCAATACAACCCAATCCGAACAATATCAGCAAATCGGAACCAATGCGTTCCGGCCAGGGAATGGCCACTTTTTCCTTAAACTCGCCGCTTATATGGCACTCCTTGATTTCCTTGGAAATCATACCGTTAAGACGCCAGTCCATCAAGCCGCAAATCCCCCGCGGCGGCTTTTCATCACTAAAAAAACCAAGGACAAGGCATTTATGCCTTTGCTGGTCTGGCGGCTGGGTGGACAGATTTATCTGCATGATCTTTATGAATTTTCAAATGGATGGCATCTAGAACGCCATTAATAAAAGAGCCGGAATTTTCCGATCCGAACATTTTTCCCAGATCAACCGCTTCATTAATCGTTACTTTTGGAGGAATGTCATCGCAATACAGAAACTCGAACACGGCCATCCGTAAAATACTGATATCGACTTTGGACATCCGGCCAAGCGACCAGTTGTCCGAACAGCCGCCAATAAGTCCGTCCAGTTCTTCCCTGTGCCGCCAAGCGCCTTCAACCAGAGTGGCGGCAAATTCCTTTGCCGTCTTGGGCGCAACAAAATTCCCCCAGAAGAGGTCTAAAGCCTTTTCCACATCAAGATTGACAAAATTCAAACTGTAAAGAACCTGTAAGGCGACTTCGCGCGCCTTTCTCCGTCCCTGCATCTAATCCTCAAATTCCGCAAGCGCCATAAGGTTATGGCGCTGTTCCACTCTCTTACGCGCTGATCTTTTTAAACAGATCAACCATTTCGATAGCGGCCATCGCCGCATCCGCACCTTTATTACCGGATTTTGTACCCGCTCGTTCAATAGCCTGTTCAATCGTGTCCGTAGTCAGAACGCCGAAGGCCACCGGAATTTCGGATTCCAGCCCCACATTGGCAATGCCTTTAGACACTTCCGCGCTGACATATTCAAAATGCGGCGTTGCACCGCGAATGACGGCGCCCAGGCAGATCACAGCGTCAAAGCGCGCGCTTTTTGCCAGTTTTTTAGCTGCCAATGGCAGCTCAAAAGCGCCAGGAACTTTATAAATGAAGATATCCTTCTCGTCCGCACCGGCCCGCACCAACGTATCCACTGCGCCTTCGATTAACCGGCCGCTGATAAAATCGTTGAACCGGCTTGCGGCTACCGCAAACTTCATTCCTTTGGCGATAATTTTTCCTTCAATAATTTTCGGCATGATCTCAGCACCATCCTTCTGTTAATATGAACAAGGGGTTGTCACCCTTGTTCTGACTTTCCACACTCTCGGGCGCTTCTTGCATTATAATTCCAGAATATGCCCCATCTTCCTTTTCTTGGTAGTCATATAGCGAATGTTGTTTTCGTTTGGAGGAATTTCAATCGGCACGCGCTTGGTCACTTCAATACCGTAACCTTCCAGCCCGACGATCTTTTTAGGATTGTTGGTCATCAGCCGCATTCTATGCACACCCAGATTCGCGAGGATCTGCGCTCCTATGCCGTAATCCCGCAGATCCGCCTTAAAGCCCAGAGCAATGTTGGCTTCTACCGTATCGTGGCCTTCATCCTGCAAAGCGTAAGCTTTGATTTTATTGACCAGGCCGATACCGCGGCCTTCCTGGCGCATATAAACAATCACTCCCTTGCCCTCTTCATCAATCATCTCCATCGCCCGGTGGAGCTGGTCGCCACAATCGCAGCGTGCGGAGGCAAAAATGTCGCCCGTACAGCATTCCGAATGAACGCGCACCAAAACTTCGTCACTTTTGCTGATTTCTCCCTTGACCAGCGCGATATGCTGCATGTCATCCACGTCATTTTCATACACGATGATTTTGAAATCGCCCCCATAGAGGGTCGGCAGCGAAGCCTCGGCGACACGATGAATCAGGGATTCGTTCTGCATCCGGTAATCAATCAAATCGGCAATGGTAATGATTTTGAGGTTGTGCTCGCGGGCGAAAATTTCCAGGTCCGGCATCCGTGCCATGGCGCCGTCGTCTTTCATGATCTCGCAAATGACTCCCGACGGCGTAAGACCAGCCAAGCGACATAGATCCACAGACCCTTCCGTCTGTCCCGTACGCACCAACACGCCGCCTTTGCGGGCCAGAATCGGAAACACATGACCCGGGCTCACAATATCCTCCGGTTTGGCGGCAGGATTTACCGCAACCAAAATGGTTGTAGCGCGGTCCGCGGCCGAAATGCCGGTCGTCACACCGTGGCGCGCTTCAATGGAAACGGTAAACGCCGTCCCGAAACGCGCCTCGTTATTTTTCACCATCAGATTCAGCTTGAGGCGATTGGCGATTTCTTCATTAATCGTCAGACAAATCAACCCGCGCCCCAGACGCGCCATAAAATTGATTGCTTCAGGCGTCACAAACTGCGATGCCATGCAAAGGTCGCCTTCGTTTTCCCGATCTTCATCATCAACGAGAATCACCATTTTCCCGTTGCGCATATCTTCTATTGCTTCCGAAATTTTACTGACTGCCATTTTGCATCCTTCTTATTTAATAAAACCATGTTCGGCGAGAAAGTCATTATCGATTCCCCGCGGTGTTTGCAATAACTTTTCAACGTACTTTCCCAGAATATCCGTTTCTATATTGACCCATTCTGACTCTTTTTTTTGGATCAGCGTCGTATTTGCGGCCGTATGCGGGATGATATTAACATAAAACCTGCCTTTTTCAAGCCTGTTCACCGTCAGGCTGATACCGTCAATAGTAATCGACCCTTTTTCCACGATGTAGCGGGCCAGCGGTTCGGCGGCCTCAATGGCAAAGACGATCGATCCGGATTTCTGCGTTTTGGAAAGAATGCGGCCGGTTCCGTCCACATGTCCCAAAACAAAGTGTCCGCCCAGGAATCCGCCGATGCGCAGTGATTTTTCCAGATTGACCGTATGTCCCGCTTGCAGGTATTTAATGGTTGTTTTGTTCAAAGATTCCGCGGAAACATCAGCCGTGAATGTTTTGGCCGTTTTCGATGTCACGGTCAGGCAGGCTCCGTTTACCGCAATGCTATCGCCTAGGGAAACTTCTTTCAGATCGATTCCCGCATCGATTTCCAAAACGGCATCCGCGCCTTTCATGGTCAGGCGGGTAACTTTCCCCAATCCTTCAATAATGCCGGTAAACATAATTATTTTTTACCCTTGCTTAACAAGTCCTTCAGTTCGGACATAAACTCCGCCACGTCGCGGAACTGCCGGTAAACCGAGGCAAACCGCACGTAGGCCACGCCGTCGAGTGTTTTCAGTTCGCTCATGACCTTCTCGCCGATCACCGACGAGGGAATTTCCTCCCCCTGAAACTCTTGGCAGGCAGCTTCCACATTTTCGACGATTTTTTCAATGTCCTCCGTGCTGATCGGCCGTTTTTCGCAAGCCGTCCTCACGCCGTTGCGGATTTTCGTCCGGTCGAACGGTTCGCGCCGCCCGTCTTTCTTGACGACCATCGGCAGAATGTCTTCCACGTATTCGTACGTCGTAAAGCGGCGAAAACACCCCAAGCATTCGCGGCGGCGGCGGATGGCCTTACCGTCCTTGCTGATCCGGGAATCAATCACTTTATTTTCCGCGTTGCCGCAAAAAGGGCATTTCATGATTTCGCCAATCCTTTACTTTTTCTCCAGCGTTTCCACGCTGATTCCGGCTTCCGTCAGCATATCCGCAGCAAGCTTGTCGCTGTAACCGTCACGTATGACGATGCGCACAATGCCGGCATTTATGATCATCTTGGCACAGATAACGCAGGGATGATTGGTGCAGTACAGGGTGGAACCTTTCGCGCTGACACCATGCAGGGCGGCCTGGATAATGGCGTTTTGCTCTGCGTGCAGGCCGCGGCATAATTCATGGCGTTCGCCTGACGGTACCTGACGCTGCTTGCGCAGGCAGCCAATTTCCAGGCAATGCTGCAATTTGGAAGGTGCGCCGTTATAACCGGTGGCCAGAATTCTTTTATCTCGTACCAGTCCGGCGCCAACCAACCTCCTCAGGCAGGTGCTGCGCCTAGACACCAGTTCGACAATATCCAGAAAGTAAGTGTCCCAGTCGGGACGGGAACGAATTTGTTCTGAAACATGCTGTGACGGCGCGTTTTTTCCCGTCATATTTTTCCGCTTTCTGATGAGTTGTCCAAACGACGCCCGCCGGATTTCTTATCCCTTTATCCTTTGCGCATAAAGCGGAAACTGGCCGCAAAGCGTTTTAACCTTTTCGGCCACGGCTTTAATTTTTTGTTCATCATGAATATACGTGATTACATCCGCAATCAATGAAGCAATCAGGCGCATTTCTTTTTCCTTCATGCCTCGAGTCGTCAACGCCGGCGTACCGAGCCGGATACCGCTGGTCACCATCGGTCCCAGCGTGTCAAAGGGAATACCGTTTTTATTGACGGTAATGGCTGCGCGGTCCAGCGCTTCCTGCGCTTCCTTGCCAGTCACACCTTTGGAGGTTAAATCAACCAGCATCAGGTGATTATCCGTCCCGCCGGATACCAAGCGGAAACCTTCATCTTTCAGTTGTTCGGCCATCGCCTGGGCGTTTTTGACAATCTGCTGCTGATAGGTCTTGAATTCCGGCATTAACGCTTCTTTCAGGGCCACGGCCTTGGCGGCGATAACATGCATCAGCGGACCGCCCTGCATTCCCGGGAAAACCCGGCTGTTGAGGATTTTAATGTAGGGTTCCTTGCACATGATCAGGCCACCGCGCGGTCCGCGCAGCGTCTTGTGCGTGGTGGTGGTGACATATTCACAGACGGGAACCGGCGAGGGGTGGAGCCCCGTAGCCACCAGGCCCGCGATATGCGCGATGTCCGCCATGATCACCGCGCCGACTTCATCGGCCACAGCGCGGAATTTGTAAAAGTCAATTGTTCGCGGATAGGCGCTGGCGCCGACGACAATCATTTTCGGTTTACTTTGTCTGGCGATTTTGGCCAGTTCGTCATAGTCAATGGTTTCCGTGTCGCGGTTGACGCCGTAAGGAACGATTTTGTAAAACTTGCCCGAAAAATTCGCCGGGCTGCCGTGTGACAGATGGCCGCCGTGCGACAGATTCATGCCCAGAACTGTGTCGCCGGGGGAACAGGCGGCAAAATAAACAGCCATGTTGGCCTGCGTGCCGGAATGCGGCTGGACATTGACTTCTTCAGCGCCGAAAAGCTTTTTGCAGCGTTCAATCGCCAGACTTTCCGGTATATCAACGTATTCACAGCCACCGTAATAACGTTTGGCCGGGTAGCCTTCTGCGTATTTATTGGTCATGACCGAGCCCTGGGCTTCCAGGACGGCTTCACTGACAAAATTTTCCGATGCGATCAGTTCGAGTTTCCCAGCCTGACGTTTGGTTTCCAGTTCGATGGCGCAAGCAACTTCCGGATCAATCTGTTCTAAAAATGACATGAATGAAAATCCCTCCCAAAAAACTATTCTATATATTTCTTTAACACAATAACAGCATTCACGCCGCCAAAACCGAAACTGTTGGACATGGCGGTATTGATTTCTTTATGTCTGGCAACATTCGGCACAAAGTCCAGATCGCATTCCTCATCCGGATCGTCCAGGTTGATCGTCGGTGGGATCACGCCTTCCTGAAGAGCTTTGACGGAAAAAATCGCCTCCACCGCGCCCGTGCCTCCCAGCATGTGGCCCGTCATTGATTTGGTCGAACTGATCAGCAGCTTTTTCGCTTGCTCACCGAAAACCGTCTTAATGGCCTGCGCTTCATAAAGATCGTTGAGGGGCGTGGAGGTACCGTGGGCATTGATATAATCAATGTCCGTCGTCTGCAGACGGGCATCTCTAATCGCAGCCCGCATGCTGCGCCCGGCGCCCTCATGTCCGTCGGGCGGCTGCGCCATATGAAATGCGTCGGACGTGCAACCGTAGCCAATTATCTCGGCGTAAATCCTTGCGCCGCGCCGGAGCGCAAAGGATAATTCTTCCAGAATCAAAACACCGCAGCCTTCGGATATGACAAAACCATTGCGTCCCTTGTCGAAAGGACGGCTGGCTTTTTGCGGTTCGTCATTCCGGGTCGAAAGCGCGCGCATGGCGCAGAATCCGCCGACGCCCAACGGCGTGACGGCAGCTTCGACGCCTCCGGTAATCATGGCATCCGCATCTCCGTAAACAATGGTTCTGTATGCGTCGCCGATGGATGTCGTTCCCGTGGCGCAAGCCGTTACAGAGCAATTAATCGGACCTTTGGCGCCGAAACGTATGGAGACATGGCCGGACGCGAGATTGGCTAGAATAGCGGGAACGGCAAAAGGAGAGACTTTACGGGGGCCTGAGGTGTGGAGCACCCTGGCCTCTTCTTCCAGGGTGTAAGCGCCGCCAATGGCGGAACCGATAATTACGCCGACCCGCTCGGCAATTTCGGGGCCGATGCTCAGCACCGCATCGTCCATGGCCATTTGCGCCGCAGCTATCGTATAAATGGCAAAGTTATCGTAACGCCGGACTTCTTTTTTGTCGACGTACTGCAGAGGGTCAAAGTTCTTGATTTCACCGGCGATTCTGGAACTGAAGGCGGATGCATCAAAACGGGTGATAAGGCCTATGCCGGATTTTCCCGCAACAGCGCCCGCCCATGATTCTGACACGGAGTTGCCAAGGGGGGTCAGAGCACCGAGGCCTGTTACAACGACACGCCTTTTCATGGTCAAAAATCCTGCATTACGATAAATTAATTAGCACCCTTTTGCCGAAGAAAATCAACAACATCCTGAATCGTGCGTATTTTTTCCAGCTCTTCGTCCGCGATTTCTACACCAAAAACTTCTTCCATTTCCATGACCAGTTCAACCAGATCTAAAGAATCAGCGCCGAGATCATCAATAAACGACGCCTCCAGTTTGCATTGTTCTTCGGTCACATCCAGCTGTTCCATGACAAGCTTAATGACCTTTTCTTCTAATGACATGAATTCTCTCCTTCAGTCCAAGATTAAACTAACATAGTGCGGCCAATGCAGCCCCTGTTGCCTCAGCCTGAATCATCTGGTTCATACCGGAAACTTTTCCTGCAAAAATAATCGATCTCTGCAAAAAATCCGGGATTTGCCTGAAGATATTCCTGCTGTTTTAAGAAATCTTTTCCGCCGCAATCACTTCTCTGCCTTTATACGTCCCGCACGTGGGACATACGCGATGAGGCATTTTCGGTTCATTACATTGAGGACAGATCGACATGGAAGGCTGTTTCAAAAAATCGTGCGACCTGCGCATGTTGCGCCTTGTTCTGGAATGTCTCTTAACTGGATTTGGCATGATAATTTATCCTTTTTTTAATTAATTTTTCACTCTAAAGTTTTTCAGCACTGACAGGCGGTCATCGACAGCATCCGTTCGGCAGTTGCATGAACCTGTATTCAAATTCGTGCCGCAATGCGGACACAGCCCCTTGCAATCACTGGCACAGAGAATCTTCATGGGCGCCTGCAGGACAATCTGTTCGCAGATGATCGGCGCCAGCTCAATGAAATCACCTTTGTAATAACCCTTTTCCAGTTCCTCTGCGGAGAGTTCCAGCTCTTCCAAGGTTTCCGCCTTTTCCGGAACAAGGGTGTAGGCAAAATCTCCACCAATGGAAATCCATGCCGGCTCCAGGCAACGGTCGCATTCCTGGCTGATTCGGGCCAACAGGTTTCCGCGGATATAAATTGTATCGGCCGACCGGGTGATGAGGCAGCTCACGTCGGCCTTTTCCAACAAAAACTCCGGCAATTCATTCTCCGAAAAACATTTCCTGAACCAAGTCGCGCCTACGGAAAAAGTTAACCGCAGCCCTTCCTCCGGGAGAATCGTCAGATTAATTTTCAAAGAATCGGACATGGAACCAATGCTGCCTTATAAAATAATTAGCAAACTGCGCTAAGCACGTGAGTTAATGATAAATTGATTGCATTGTCAAGCACAATTTGCTGATGCAAGGGTAAAAGATCCTTGACAAACAGCAAGCCGCAACCTTATAACAGCCCAAAAAATAAGGGAAACATTATGACGAACAAAATACGTACGCGCTTTGCACCATCTCCGACCGGCTATTTGCATATCGGCGGAGCGCGAACCGCTCTCTTCAACTGGCTTTTTTCACGACATTCTGGCGGAGAATTTGTCCTGAGAATTGAAGACACGGATCAGCAGCGGTCAACGGACGAATCTACAAAAGCCATTCTGGATGCCATGGCCTGGATGGGTCTGAACTGGGACGAAGGTCCGCATTTTCAGGCGCAGCGGGTTGATTTGCACCGTGACATGGTGCAGAAACTGATTCGCGAAGGCAAGGCCTACATTTGTACCTGTACTCCCGAAGAGCTGGAAAACAAAAGAAAAGAGGCTCTGGCGTCCGGGAAAAAGCCAAAATACGATGGTACCTGCCGTGAGAAAGGCTTAAAGAAATCTCCGGGAAGTGTTGTGCGCTTTCGCGGAACGGACACCGGCGTTACGGTCGTGGAAGACCTGATTAAAGGAAATATTATTTTTAATAACGATGAGTTGGATGATTTGATCATCGAACGCGGGGACGGATATCCAACTTATAACTTTGCGGTTGTCATTGACGACGCGCTTATGAACATCACCCATGTCATCCGGGGCGATGACCATGTCAACAACACGCCTCGACAGATTTTAATGTATCAGGCGCTGGGTTTTGAAGTTCCTAAATTTGCTCATGTTCCGATGATTTTGGGGTCAGACAAAGCCCGTTTGAGCAAGCGCCATGGCGCCACGTCTGTCATGGCCTACAAAGAGATGGGTTTCCTGCCGGAAGCCCTTGTCAATTACCTGGTTCGTCTGGGCTGGTCGCACGGAGATCAGGAGATTTTTTCACAACAGGAATTGATTGAGCATTTCACGCTGGATAATGTCGGCAAATCGCCCGCCGTTTTCAATCCGGAAAAACTGCTCTGGCTCAACGCGCACTATATCAGGGAAGCGCTGCCGGAGAGCTTGATGGAGGCGATGAAGCCATTATGGCCGGCAGGAGTGGATGTTCACGATGCCGCCTTCACGCAAAAAGTCATCGCCGATCTGCAGCCGCGCGTCAAAACCCTAGTGGAAATTGCCGAAGCGGCCGATTTTTATTTTGCGGATGCGGTGCAATACGATGAACAGGCCGCACAAAAGTTTTTAACTGCCGATATCGCCGCCTGCCTGAAAGCCATCTCTGAGGAGATTCCGTCTGTGCCGGACTTCAGTAAGGCAGAACTGGAACAGTTTCTGAAGAATTTCATAGAAAAACAGGGAATTAAATTCAAGGTGATCGCACAACCGCTGCGGGTGGCGCTGACGGGAAAAACGGTCAGTCCCGGCATTGATGAAGTGATGGTTACCCTAGGCCGAGATCGTGTGGTCCGCAGAATCAACGCTGCGGTTGACTATATCGAAAGACGCACGCCGTAAGGATGGAAGGGGCTGGATTACCAATTCTGAGGCAATTTTGCTTGACATTTTCTGCGGTATTGACTAGGTAAGAGCGTTTGACTTTCCACTGTTGCTGGAGGATCGTCTGCCAGCGGAAATGAGGTTTTTGTTTTCTGCCGCACAGTCTGCAGCTGCTGTTCCCATTTCAAATGGTCCCATCGTCTAGTGGTTAGGACGCTGGCCTCTCACGCCGGA